>JAUSJO010000001.1 GCA_030647205.1 bacterium | reverse complement strand
TAGAAAAAGTGGAGTAAAAATCGCGACTTATGGCGGCGACAAAGTGTCGGATTGCAGCTCACTCAGGTTTGAAAAAATGAACTCGCTAGAACGCTCAGACAACATTATTTTCAAAATCTTCGTTCACTTTATTCTCGCTTTGTCTTCGATAGTCGCATTAAGAGATCACTCGGCTCATCCTCTCTTTGAAAAAATCATGCCGAAAATGGGAATTTCTCCGTTATGTCGGGAAGAGAGAGCAGAAATGGGGAGTTAGGATTTAAAAAGTTGTTGCCGAGGGAGGCAAAAAGGACTATTATAATTTATAAGTATCATAACTTTAGGAGATGGACAAATGGCAGAGAAAAATAAAGAAGCCAAGGGTGTTTCAAATAGCCCAAAAAAGAAAACAAATACAAGTTCTTTAGGCGGTGTTATGGCAGGCTCAAAGAAAGGTAAAATAGCGACTATCATGGAGAATAAACTGTATCTCGTTTTGGCGACCGTGGTCTTGATGATTATACTTATGCTTGGAGTTTTTTCAGTAGGCATATATAAGTTCAGCTGGAACGATGACGCTACTATGGAGGTTGCCAGGATTGTGCCTTATCCGGCGTTTTTTGTGAACGGAACACCGATAACTTATGCTAAATATCAAGATTACCAAAAAGCATATTCAACTTACATCACAGAGTTCTATATTAAGGGCGAGAAAAAAATTGACGTAAACTCCGACGAGGCAAAAAAGACCCTAGTTGAGGCAAAAAGCAGGATCAAAGAACTTCTGGTGAAAAATGCCATTGTCAGAAATGAAGTCAAGAAAAGGAACATTAAATACACCCAGAAAGAGATTGATGATTCGTTTAATGACTTTGTAAAGAGAACCGGTGGTGAGACGGAGGTAAAAAATAATTTGAAAAAATACTATGGCCTTACCATCGAGAAATTCAAATCAGAGTTCTATATTGATACTTTCCTAAACGGAAAACTGCAAAATGCTATTCAGGATGACAAATCGCTAAACGCTGATGCTGAGAAAAAAGCAAATGAGGTTTTGGCGAAAGTTAAGGCGGGTGAAGATTTTGCCGAGCTTGCGAAGAAATACAGTGAAGACACAACAGCGGCAAAGGGCGGTGACTTGGGTTCTGTAAAGAAAGGGCAACTGGTCCCTGAGTTCGAAGATGCTCTCTGGAAACTTCAAGTTGGACAAACAAGCGATCTTGTAAAGACGGTTTACGGTTATCACATCATTAAACTAACTGCGATAAACGGCGAAGAAAGAACCGCTAGCCACATCCTTATCAAAACAAAAGACTTCGATACATGGATGGCTGACCAGGTAAAAAATGCTAAAGTAAAGTACTGGATCAAATAGAACCGTATATCAAAAACTAGCTGGTTTAAGCTCCGAGGAACTTTTCCTCGGAGCTTTTTGTATAAAAGTCTTGCATCAGATTTTACGGACCTGTAATATATAACATAAGGGGTGATTGTGAGAGCCGACCTTTTAAGAGGGTCGCCTTCAAGCAAGCAAAAAAAAGAACCGTAAGGTTCTTTTTTATCGTTTGAATAAATATCAAATTATCAACAAATAATAATGCCTAATCTTTCTTGGTAAGGTGATATGTCGGGTAAAGTAGGCCGATGGCAAGGCCAAGGAGAGCGGTTTTTTGTAAAATACTATCGACAGGATCAAGCCCAAGGAAGAATGCTGCGGCATAAGCGAGCATGGGGATCTGCAAGAATCCAAACTGAACTACATGGTATCTGATGTGTCCTATTTTCTCCTGTATTCCAATCAAATATGTAGTTGCCATTGCCCAAAGAGTAGAAACCATTAAGGCCGAGCCAATAACGTGAAATGTATGTACAGTATCATCAGGCGAAACCGCTGCTATTAAAGCTCCACTTCCGCAAATAAGACAAAACATCGGTCTTAAGGTGTTGCCGTTGCTATTTCCTTTGCGTAGATGATTTGCTAACAGAAACATCAAAATAGCACTTCCTGCCATTGAAGTACTGTAAATATGTGATGCAGTAGTGTTTGAGAGCCCTTCTTGGGTATAGGCAATACCGAGATAGCTAAAGGGATATGTCCAGAAATGGAAAGTGCCATTATAGAAAAATCCCGCCAGCGACATCAAGACAACATTGATAACAAATAAGGCAAGAAAGTAGTCGAAGACGGATAGTTCGGTAGTTCTGATTTTTAATTTTGTAAGTGTATAATCTATTTTTGGCATTTTGTAACTATTATCTTAATGAATATGCTTGTAGAATAATGCTTATAAAAGGAGAAAACAATGGCTAAAAATGAAAATTGCAAGAACTGGAAATGCGGAGGTAACGGTGCCGCCGGTGGGATCTATGGGTTAGGATTTATCGGCGCGGCCATCTACTATATCCAGCATGCACAAACTTTCTGGATAGGAGTGGTTGGTATTTTAAAGGCGCTTGTCTGGCCTGCACTTATAGTTTATGAAGCATTGAAATTTCTTAGGATGTAGTAAAAGGTTAGAAGCTAAGGAGTCAAAAAAGTTATTTTTCCTATTTTTCATAAGGATACTCTATCCGGTCTCCTTCTTTTTTAATGATAAGCCGGAGCATGTTGTCTTTTTTATCTATTGTTACCTTAGGTAGTGGAACCTTTTTTATGCATGGCCTAATGCCGAGGTTCGGAAAGCTTTCTCCTAAATGAAACTTACAGTCAAAAGAAGGCTGGTCAAGTAAAAATATATAACTTCTGGTTGGTACTACGAGTTCATCATCTGGTCCCCAATATCTCCAAAGTTTTGGGTCGTCATATTGGTCCGGTGTCTGTACTTTTTTGGGGAACCCTGTTTTTATATCTATATCTTTTGGGTCAAGAAGTCCGGGGTTATCCTGATGTATTTTTAAAAATTCCTCGTTACCGCTTAAAACAGTTATATTGTCTTTTTCTTCAATCTCAGGATGGTGGATTATAATACTAGAGTTCTTTATGGCCGTGTCCCAGAACTCAACAAAGTTAGATCCTTGCATGCTTTCTACCATTTCAATATCGGAGACTTTCTTAGCATCATTTAGCACTTCCCAATATTCTTTAATGCTGAGCATGGCATATCCCATGGAATTACACAGTTTCTTGGCTTCCTCAAAAGTCATATAGTTTAGTCTATCTGCATTATCGGTAGAGATCTCCAAGCCAACTCCTTTGGCGGCCTTTATCGAGTCACTTGTTTTTCTCAAGAAATCACGTTTGACAAAGAGGTTTGCTGATTTTGAATAGAAATACTCGTTGAAAACCTTCACCAGTGGCTCAAGTAGGGGGACGGTTTTCTTCCTTGAGAGTTGCATGCCGGTTCCCCAGAAGTCTATATGGTTATCTTTCTCTTCGATAGAGATACCTTCAAACTCAAAGCTTATTATTTTCTTTAAAACGTCGGATACCGTTTTTCTAAACTCTTCTTTTGTATTGGGGTTGAACACAAGGCATAGCCGCTCTCTGTTAACAGTCATATTGTCGTCCATGTAATCGGTTATTTTTATTAGGGTTAATGGTAAGTTCTTTTCTTGGTTATTTGATTCACCGAGTTTAAGCGTTTGGTCCAAAAGGATTTTTTTCAAGATATTCCCATCTTTAGAAAATCCTCCTTTTATCTTGAGAACTGCAAAACCAAATCCCCAGTCTTCTTTATAGTCTCTTTTGAATAGAAGCTCGGGATTATCAGTATTTAAAAGATAAGACATAAGGTGGCTATAATATTCATCGTCATCTGCTGTTTCTGAAATATCTTTTAGACGATCCATGATAACCCGATCCTTTAGGGTCATTTTATGGTTTACTCTGTTTTCCGTATCCATTAGGGTAGCGCCATATAGTATCTTTGATGTAGCACTATCAAAGGAAAGGCCCATACCCAGTATTTTTTGGGCAACAAGAGCTGTACAGGAGCCTGTTTTCTCTAACGTTTTTGGCAAATCTTGGCTTTGGGCGACTTTTGAAACGATATGGTGATCAATGATTGATATAAAATATTTTTGGACTTCCGGCTCTCTGTTTTGATCCACGGCAATCCATCTCGCCAGACCAGATACACAGGCCCTTTTGTAGAGAGGGTTGTTGGTTAAGAGGAGCCCTTTTGATAGTCTTTCTCCGAGAAGCTCTTTAATGTCATCCGGGATTTTGTAGTATTGGACGACTGGGATGTATGCAGTTGTGTCTCCATCTACGAGATGGTTTCGATATGCCTCAAATACTGATGAGACGGCCGTGTCTGAGTCGGGATTTTTGTGCCCCATGACGAAAACTATATCGATGTTTTTTCCCAGACTTTCCTCCAGCCTCTCTCTAGAACTATTCACGAAGTCGATTAGATCGGAGATGACAACCTTTTCTTTTTTCGCCCGAGATAGCCTGCGGCCTAAAGCTTTGATTTCATCTGAATCCTTCCCGGCGATCAAGAGACCAAGTGCGTTAAAGGCCTTTTCTCTGATTTTATAGGTGGAGACATCCTTGCCTTGGTTAAAAAAATCACAATATTCAGAGAAGAACTCAACCAGAGTATTTTCGTTGGCGAGAAAATCATTATAGCTTTCTTTGTCATTTAGGTTTTTCGAAAAATGAGCATAAAAGGAGAGAAGTTTTGTGGCTTTTTCTGATATTTTAATCGGTATCTTTGGTGCAAGTGGCTCTCTCCTGCATTCACGCACCATTTGCATAGGCTGTTTTGCATCCACGGGAATACCTAGGTCAAACGACGGTTTTCCTACGGACGTTACGTATCCTCGTATTGGAGCACGAGGACGGTTTCTTGTCATAGAAAAGTCGGGAGTCCAGTATTTCCATGTTGCACTGTTTTTCCCTCTATGAAGATCTACTTTTTTAGGATGTCCTGACTCGAGATTTACATTATTTTCCGGCTCAAACCAGCCCGGCTTGGCGTTTGGTTGATCTTGTTTTATTTTTTTGCCGCTATACTTATAGTTTTTTTCGATAATCGGATGGTCAATGTAGTAACCATCGATGGTGTAAACTCTGTCCAGCCATTCGCAGAAGTTGTTGGACATGAGCTGGTTAACCATGTCTTCGTCATTTTCTTCTATCGCGTCAAAGTAGATATGCCAATATTCGGTAGGGTTCATCATGGTGGCACCAATCTCATGAAGCAAGAGTTTAGATTGATTGAAGTTTATAAAGTTAATCTTTCCTTCATCGTTCCAGGAGAGATCCAGTTCCAAGTTTTCTGCCGCCTTCTTTATTCTTGCGTCAACTTTGAGAGGACTCCTTGAAACATATAGGCCGGTAGACTTTGAGTAGAAATAGTCACTTTTCATGGAAGAATTATATCACAAAGCCAAAATAACTTATTGTTATACAAATTATCAGGAGAAATAAAAGAGACTCGCCGTTAGAGACAAGTCTCTTTTTGCGAGTCGTTGTTGATACCTAGGCGCATCTCAATCCACTCTCTTGTTTTGGGGTGGAGCTTAATGCGGTCCTTGTTTGAGAGGTAGAAATCAGCGGAGTCGTCGATACCTTTGTATGCCAGACCGGCTGCACGCCAGTCGCATAGCATTTCCAGGCGTGATTTTTGGCTCATTGGCCGAGGTTCAGGATTCTCGCTTCCTCCCCTAGGTATCCATTTCTCCCAATGATGATGATTGCGTTTATCATGCTTCTCCTTAGCTTTGATAAAAGCGGATATTTCGGCATCCGTTCTGACTTCGGGATCTTTGCCCCAGTATCGGGCGTAGGGGAGGAACTCGTCCGGAAGCAGCTTGCTAAGGTCATGGGTAAGCCCGGTGATCGGGATCCCGGCCTTTAAGCATTCAAGAAAAACAAACCATTTATGCCTTAAAACCGTACGAAGATAGCGCAGATATATCATTTTAGATTCAACTCCTTGGGTGCAAAAGAAAAGGCATGACTTTATTGTCAGTCTTGTTTAATTCTGTAGTGATTTTAACACAAAAAGTGAGTTTAGTCAACCAAAAGTCTCACTCTTTGAACCAGCTTTTTATTTATTGAGTAGCTCTAATGTTTCGGGTCTTTGTCTGGATATCCAGTCCATGAATCTTTTCCGGTGTTTTTCTATAGACCATTCCGGTTTTTTAAAATCGTTAGGATGCTCATTTTTGTATAGATTGCAAAGGCCCTTAGTCGCTTTATCTGCGGGCACATTGAAAAGCAAATTATAATCTTCGATAAACTTATCCATTAGATCATCTACTGCTTTTCCCATAAACCCATCATAACACGGATTCTCTTTGAAATGAAGGGCGGGGACAGCTGAAGGTTCAATCGTCATTGGCAAGCCAGTTATATTACGCTACAATTGATGGGTTAAATAAATTTGAAAGAGGTAATTGTGGTGGCAGAGAAAGCTGTAGTAAAAGAATCGTTTTTTAAAAAATGGGGGACCGTTTTTGTTTTAAGTTTGGCACTTGCCATCATAATTATTGATACGACTTTATTGAATGTTTCTCTTTCTACAATTATTAGAGACCTAAATACTGACATCCAGAGTATCCAGTGGGTTATCACTGCTTATTCGCTTACTATTGCATCACTTATGATTACCGGTGGTCGTCTTGGGGACCTCTTTGGTCGTAAAAAGATGTTCATTGTTGGAGCCGTGATTTTTGCAGCTGGATCTTTCATCGCCTCTATCAGTGCAAATGTTCCAACTATGATAGCGGGAGAGTCAATCATCGAAGGTATTGGTGCGGCTTTGATGATGCCTGCAACCGCATCGCTGCTTGTCTCAAGGTATAAGGGGCGTGATCGCAGTATTGCCTTTGGTATCTGGGGTGGAGTAGCAGCAGCTTCAACTGCGATAGGGCCGTTGCTTGGTGGGTTTTTCACAACTTACTACAGTTGGAGGTGGGGATTTAGGATAAATATCGTTGTAGCACTCCTACTCATCCTTGGCTCAAAGGTCATTAAAGAATACCGTGATACTGATGAGGCTCCGAGTCTTGACTGGGTTGGTGTCCTTCTGTCTGCGACCGGAATGCTAGCGACGGTCTATGGTATTATTGAGTCGTCTACCTATGGCTGGTGGAAGGCTAAGGTCGAGTATTCGGTCTTTGGTCATGCTTATCATCTTGCCGGCTACTCCATAACTCCTTTTGCCATCGGTCTTGGCATCATCTTGTTGGCCCTCTTTGTCATTTGGGAAGGCCATCGTGACAAGACCGGAAGGACTCCTCTAGTTTCTCTAAAACTTTTTAAGAACAGGCAGTTTATGGCTGGAGTTGGGACAACGTCAATTTTAAGTCTTGGTCAGGCCGGTTTAATATTTTCAATCCCGGTATTTATGCAGGCAGTTCGAGGCGAGAACGCTTTCCAAACCGGACTTGCCCTTTTGCCGCTATCTATCACTGCGCTGATTATGGCACCACTTGGCGGATTCTTTAGCCACAAAATAGCTCCGAAAAGGCTGGTTCAGGTTGGTCTCTTCTCAAGTTTTCTGGGGTATGTTGTCCTTGGGCAAACATTTAGAGTAGACGCAACGCCCGCCGACTTTATTCCTGCCCTTATTCTCATGGGAGCAGGCATCGGCCTCACGATGGCATCGATTAGCAACCTAACTCTTTCTGCCGTATCTCCCAAGCAGTCAGGTGAAGCATCCGGCGTAAACAACACTATGCGTCAAGTCGGCGGTACTCTAGGTACTGCTATTATCGGAGCGGTCCTAATATCTGCAATTTCTGCAAATCTTATAAAAGGTATAAATGATAGCAAGGAAATCCCTGCTGCCTTGAAACCCCTCATTACAGATAAAATTTCAAGCCAAACTTCAAATGTGGAGTTTGAGGGCGGCGCCAAGTTACCAGCCAGTGTTCCGGAAGCGGTAGGAAAAAATATAGGGACAATTGGCAAGCAAGCTATAACTGACGCAAACAAAGAGGCGATTAAATATGCCAGTGTTTTTGCATTCATCGGATTTTTGGCAGCTTTCTCGCTACCAGGCGGTAAAAATATAGAGGCAGAAGAAGACATCGCCGTTCGACCTAAAAAATAAAATAAAAAATATTTTTAACAAGTTTTGTGGGCTATAATAGGGGATAGTATTTTGTTAAACTATTTACGGAGGAAAAATGATTGATCTTTACTTATTTAGACATGCTGAATGCGAAATGAATAAAGCCACAGACTTAATTGGTGGTAGATCCAACTCGTCTGAACTAACTTCCTTGGGCAAATCACAAGCAAAGTTACTAGGTCTCAGGTTAGCTAAAGAAGACCTTACTTTTGATCATGTTTATGCTTCTCCTGCAAAAAGGACCTTGGGTACTGCACAAATTGCCTGTGAGGAGGTGGGCTTTTCTCATGAAAAGATTATTATTGATGAACGAATACAAGAGCTGGATCAAGGTGATTGGGAAGGAAAACCAAGAGTAGAGTGTTACACTCCGGAAACAATGAAGATCTTGGAAGATATGGGTTGGGACTTTAAATCTCCAAATGGCGAATCAAGAAAAGAGGTTGAAGATAGGATGGTGAAGTTTGTAGACGAGAACGTCTTATCTAAATACGATTCGAAAAAGAAGATCACAGTCGCAGTTTTTTCCCACGGTGTTGCGATCAAATGCCTGCTTAGACACGTCTTAGACTTTGATCAGGCGATATCTTATAAAGTGCTACTTTCAAATACTTCGATTAGTCAGCTACGATTTACAGACAAAGGATGGTTTGTCGAGCGCATAAACGATGGTGCTCACATTGCCGACTCTGATGCTCTCAAAGCATACCAAAACTGGGTATACGGAACTATTGAGTAGCGTTCTAGACATAGTACTATGAGAATATCTTTTCCGGGACTTAAGCTATTTTTTTATTGCAAACTTTCTTGCAAAGAAGATTAAGAACGCGGTTACAAAGATAACAAACGTGATTTGGAATTGCGTTCCATAATAAATACTTTGGGAGCTGGCAACGTTTAGTTTCACTAGCAAGGTGTCTACCAAGAGAAATGAGATGGACCAGGTTGCTGCCATAATCAAAACGTTTTTGATAGAATTTAGCCGGTGAGAGTAAAACCACTCGTCAATAATCAGAGAAACAATGAAAATAAATGCTGCCACGGCAACGATAACACCAGCACCAAATGCAAAGTTTTGGGCGTTTAGCATATCTTGAAAGCCATAGGTTCCTTTTGAAAAGAAACTAGCCCAATCACTTGGGTTCCCGAGTGATTTAGTTTGCCACCATATCAAGGTCAACATCAGAGAGATAGGAACTATCTCAGCGATTAAAACAGTAATAGCCGTGCTTATCGCCACATTTTTTAAACTTAACTTTTCAACTTTTGCTTTTGCCATTTTCCCTCCAAATTTACATTTTTTAACTTATAATGAACATTTTTTATTATAATGCTTAAGTTATTTTTAACGCAATAACAATTCTCTTCATCAATTAAAATAAGCTGACCTCAGCCAGCTTAGTAGGTTTTTTACCTGCCAGAATGAACTCTTTCGTGTAGGATCAAGAGTTCGCGGTATACTCCTTTAACTTGTTTTCCACTGTCTTTAGGTGTTCCTCGGTCTCTCCTTTTAATGCTCCAAGTATATCTTGGAGGGTAAAATCGTCAGATTCAAAAACCTCAAAGATGTTTCTCTCCAGAAGATTGTGTTCTGCTTGCACAGACACAGTTAATGACTTTATGGCATCGGGTTTTGTGTCCTCTGCTTCGTTTATTCTTTTCACCATCTCGTCTCCGAAAGATCGGATAGCTTTAATATCAAACCTATCTTCGTGTACAAAAATCTCCCCGCTTATTTCCTTTCGAAGCAGCTCCATGACCATTTCATAATGTCTTCTCTCATCAGCGGCGATCTCGTCCCAAAAACCCTTCATATCAACTAAGTTATTGCCGTAAGCAAGATAGAGACGGTTCAGTAAAAGCTCGTTGTTTGCCAGTTCTTCGATAGGATTTTTATCTGATTCCATGAAAACATTTTAGCAACCAAAGAAATTTTAGTAAAGATATATTCAGATTGGCGGGTCGACTGTTTATTTGACGAGGTGTATGGAACGAGCTTAGAACTATCAATGAATACAAATGAAAACCGCCCAGAAAACCAGGCGGTCTTCATGGGCGGAGAATTGATACTACTTCACAGGAACAAGGCACACGCGAAGGCGGTATCGGTTAGTATCCTCTGGACATGAAAGCTCAACAGCCCTCAATTTTTCATTAGATACCCATCCCATGCGTCCTTCATCAGAGCTGTCACGTGCAGGTATTAGGTTCTCAAGCGTGACGATGGTTGCTTCAATTTCCTCGTCAGCATTCTTGTCGATTCGCTTGCGCGCCTTTGTAATGTCTGCCTCTGCTTTTGAGATAGCCTCTTCACGCCCTTTTGCGAGAACGTAAGAACGACTATCGACAGGCACTGTGCCAGGCATACGCGGATCATCATCATAGTAGGAAGATTTGAAATGAACGCACCAAAGCATCTCGCCTTCAGAGTTCGGGCTTGTTGTGTCCACTATCTTAGACATATTCACCTCCTCAGGTGCTAAACATTAAGAGGCATTAGTTATCGCTTACCCCTCGTGGGGTCTCTGGTTGGACATGCCACGACTCGCCCACTCGAATTTTCCGGCCATTATGGTCACAATCTGGTGTACACATGACTTTATATCCAGCACGACAAGTCGCCTGTGGGTTTTCACATGGCATTAGATCGTCAATCCCACAAGCACATTCACGCGTTTTATTATAAAGACCCGTTCTTTTGTTTGTTTTTAGAAAACACATAACTATATATTCAATGGTACTAGATGACATTTCGCCTCCTTTATATAAAAGTCCTTTGATATAAACAGGCCTGCAAAGCAGACCCTCTTATTCCAACAAAATGATTATATCATATTTAGCATAAAAAGTAAATCACAAATCAAAGCATTGGCTACATATAGCCGATATATCATGGTGAGCCAAATAGCACAGGAATCAAACTTGAATTCTTTGGATCTATGATTTCAGCAAACGAAAAAGACCTTTAGATGGTTTGTAGATCTTATCAGGATATTTTTGTGGGAGCTTCCAGACTATTCCGTTGACCGTTTTTGGATGAAAGCTGGGATCTGAGGCCTCAATCTTCGATTTCAGCTCTGACCAATGTAAACCCTCTGGGTGCTTTTTAAGCAACTCAAATGCCTTTGTTTCTATACGCTGAGTAATGGTAGGTGATTTCATGTCAGTATTTTACCACAAACATACACACTTAGCAGATTAGTAGACTTATGTCATAAATAAAAATAAGCTGACCTAGTCAGCTTATTAAGCACGTTCCATTTGGCGAGGTGAAATATGCAGAGACCATCCGCTTTTTTCAGATTTACGTGTCCATTTGAAAACCATCCCCCGTATAAAATGAAAACCGCGCGACTTGCGTCGCGCGGTTATGAATCAAATGTACATGTAGTTACAACTCCGCAGTGAACAGATTGCGAAGTTTGTAAATCACATCTTCGCTATCTGCGTTGATGCAGTAGCCCTCATTTATATCGGCTAGCTTTTTCAGATCAGTCAGGTTGGCCTCAAAGCCAATGCCATACACGGGTAAGCCGATGCCATTTACTAGACCGATGACGTCGTGTAGTGGCAGTCCTCGGTTTTGGTCGCCGTCACTCAGGACTAAGATCCGTATCTTTGAACCCGGCACTTGTGCTTGGGCTTTTGTCGCCATGTCGAGCGCAACGACAAGTGCGCTGTTAGTGGCGGTACCACCATCTGCTTTAAAGTCGTTAACTGCTCCAGCAAACAGCGACCCTTGCTTGGGAGTGAACTTATCTATCGGTAAATCGATTTTGATGTCGTTTTCCGAGCTATAGCTCACAAGGCCAATGTAGTTTCCATCGTTGATGTACTGTAGGGAGTTCTTGAGGGCCTCTTTCACTCGGTTGATCTTGGCGCCCTCCATTGAACCCGACCTGTCTACCACGAAGACCGATATGACCGGTCTTCCTCCATCCTTGTTGACCTTCCAGACCTGAAGAGAGCTGAAGAGCTCGGTGCCGGTGTACTCGTTTGTGGCGCCCTTGTACTCGTCGTACTGGTTGAAGCCGAACGAAGAGGCAGAACCCTCTCCTGTATTTTGCGCCTCGGGGGTCTTGCAGAACTCCACGAACCGCTTCAGTGCCTCTGTCTTGTCGACTGACAAGTTATTCAAAGCATAGACAGGACTGTCGTGACGAACCCCAGCAGGTGTGAATACCCAGTCCGACAGAGACGGCTCACGCGAATACGCCTGACTCTCCATGATCATGGTATCCATGATGCCCTTTGCCGCCACCTTGCTCATCTCTGCTGTCGTGGGCGACGCCGGCGGTATCATGCTTTGAAACTGCCGGAACTGTTCTAATGCTCCTGATGAGAACGGGTTGTTCGCATCGAAAGCTCTCAGCTCCTGGGTATAGATGTTCAGTCCGGTTGAAGACACGTTAGGGTCGGTATGACCCAGTTGCATGTCTCCGGCCATAACCGCCTTAACTACACCGTCTATGGTCACCTCGCCGTATTTCGCTGTGTACTTCTCATGGGCGGGTTTGCTCATGAGGATCCCTGCTGTGTTGCCGGTGAGTCGATCGGTGATCAGTACAGACGGTACACCGGCCGAACTAATCATTTCACCCCACAGTTGATTTGCAGGGGTGTAGGCATCCGGGACATAAGTCCCTTTCGTGATGTAGTCCAGAGCCAGCCCGGAAGCTATCGGCCTGATGGAGACCGAAACGGTTTTGCCGTTGATTTGTATATTTTGCTCATTGAACTTCTTGGCCTGAACCTCCATCCAGTTATCCGATGAGGTACCGGACTTCTCGGTTGAACTAAACAGCTCAATATTGAGTTGTCCGTTTCCCTGAACTGACAATGGGTATTTGTCGATGGGGGGTAGTTCGTTGACCGAGGTCCCCTCGTTAAGCCAGTTGGAGTCGGGCTGGTGCTCAACGACATTGCTGTCGATTTCACCGGCCAGAGCCGTTAGCTTCTCCATGGCCTGGTCGTGATTTAGGCTTTCTTCAGAACAACCTGCAGTAGCAATTAGCACCAAGACGGTGCCGATCAAGATCAACCACTTCATTTTCATATCTGTTCCTCCATTCCTATCAAGGATTTCTTGTTCTGGTCTCGGATCGTTTTGAGCCAACCATCCAACAGTATGGTGTCGCTTCCTACTCCTATCTGACTGATGTTGTCAGCTATTTCCAACAGGAATTGATTACCCTTGTCAAGCGCTCGAGAGTTTGCTGCAACAACCGTATCGATTCTTTCGATACACCGGTCGTAGAAAGCATTCGTCCCATGCACGTCATCATCTGCAGCGTTGAGGTAGTTGAGTATTCCCCTGAAGTTGGTATACAGGGTACCTTCAATCTCCTTTAGGCCAACCATAGCTCCAGCTATTGCTTCAGCATCGTTGCTCTTGATCAGATGGTTAAAACGCTTGAATTGACTGGTCATATCATCCATCTGCTCAAGGCATCTGTCGATCTCGCCCGACAGTCGTGGTCGCATTTCCTTCATGATCTTCAACTGCTCACGAACTTCTTCAGGGCTAGAAGTCTTGGCACGGTAGGCCAAGTTGCTCTTTCTGAGCCTGTCCTCCGACGAGTTCTTGAGAATGTCTGGAATCAGTTGGTATAGCCCGAAGGCCACAGCGGCTAATCCGGCCGCTACAAAAGCCCCCAAGAGAACCGTTTTGATAGTGTTAGTGGCAATAATGCCAAAGTCAACTATCATGCTGGTTCTCAGCAGCTTAAGTACGACCCAGATCAGCAGAGCTGATAGCAGGCAACCTGCGCCTACCATTAGAGGTTTGATTCCCTTCATTACGTACCTCCTCCCTTATCAGATAGAACAACCGAGGAGGGTAGGACCCCCCTAGCTTGTCGATATGGCTTGTTTTTGGTACTGCCTGATGCGCACTTTCTATGCTTCGATAGACGTAGGGCTGACTTCAATTGACTCACTGAGAAACTTTTGACGCAGGAAGCCTGCCTCGGTTTCGAACCGACCGACCTCTCCGCGATCAAGGATCCCTTGAACCTTGTCGATCTCTTTCTTCAGAGACGCAAGGCTAACCCTAAGCTTCTGTTCATTCTGCGCCTTCATCTCTGCCGACATCTCACTGAACGGGTTCAGTAGATCCGGAAGGTAGCTCTTGCCGATCTGGCCAAGCACGAACATGAGCTCGCTGCCCTTGTGCCTCTCTTCGAACCTCGGTAGAAGCACTGTCAGCGGCACGATGATATCTTTCACATCGTCGGATACCGCCTGACTTACTCCAGATGACCGGAGCTTCAACATTAGATCGGCCAAGTTTCCGCACAACTTTGTCATTTCGTCGGGCTCTTCGACCGATTCTTTGACCCTTGCTCTTGTGGTGTCTGTTGTCTGGCTTTCGCTAGAGCCTACTTGCTCGCTCTTCTGTCGTCGTACAATAATGATGAGTATCGCAATAATTACCACTAGCACGATACCACCGATGATTATGAAGCCCATGTCTCCTCCCTCCATAGTTTGCGGACTGTCATCTGTGTTTTTCTCCTTTCGGATTATCGGTTTTGTCCGATATCTGTGTGACTCCTTTCATCATCTGTGTAACTCTTTTCGAATTGTCAAAAAGGTAGCTTTGGGTCAATACCAAAAAGATAAAAATCTAATTAGTACACCCTCAGCTACCTGTACCGGCGTGACAGTATTGTCACACCCAATAAAGCAATTATATAATAATTTCATATTTATTGCAAGTGTTTTTTTTCATAGGATAGTAAGGATGTGCTCTATTTGACGACCCGGACTCTCCTTCATCACTTTGATTACGGAACGGGCAGGCCGGACCTAGTCCTTACCTAGAGAAACACAAAGAGCTTGCTACCCAGCTTTCGCTGAATCACAAGCTCTTGGTGAGTCGTGTAGCGTAGGAGCCCCCCCTTTTTTTTGAGAAATCACTAAGATAAGTTATAATATTACCAATATGAATATTGGTATCTTTGGTTCAAGTCAACCTACAAATCAAGAAATTAAGATTAAAGCAGAAGAAGTTGGAAAGATAATTGCCTCCAAAGGATATACTGTCATCACTGGTGGTGTTCCTGGATATCCGCACATCGTAGCTATGTCTGCGATGAGTGTAGGAGGAAAAGCTGTCGTTTATGCCGCAGGACTAACATCTGATGATCATAATAAGTTCTACAATCTAGATTTATCTCAATATACAAAAACTATATTCCAAGATAAATATCATGATGATAAGTTCTCAAGTATTGACCTGTATGAAAGATCATTAAAAATGGTTTCCCAAGTAGACAAAGCTATCATCATTGGTGGACGAGTTGGGACTATGTACGAAGTAACAATACTGAGTGGACTGGGTAAAGATATGTTTGTTTTGGAGAATAGCGGTGGTATCACCAAAAACACAATGGCAAACTTTATCAATGAAGGTCATAAAGAAAAGTCAGAAATTGTTTACTTCAACTCTCCAGAAGAACTTATCAATCTCATCTGATCAAAAGACACGATCTTTGATTGAATCCGTGTCTTTTTTATATTTAGGAACTTAGTTCCAACTAGCAAACTTTGGCGAAAGTTATGCTTCAGTTTCCGGAGCCTCCGCATCTCTAAGCTTTTGTTCAGCATCAGCCCATGAGAAGATCATATCTGGATGGATTGTTATTTCATCTGAATCAAGATCTGTAAGGGCATGCTTGAAATATTTGAGATCATCCTGATGATCGTCCGTCTGGGACAACTCATCGATTCTCCTCTGTACCCAAGCTCTTGCGATATTTTTGGTCTCATCTGTAATCAGTTCACCATAACCTTCATGTCGCGAGAACTCATTCATCGTTATCTCCTATCTACTTATTATTATTTGGCGAAGCGAGAAGCACTTGAACTATTTAATATTTATTTCATTTCTCTGAAGTGTACTTAAAATTCGCATCACGTTGTTCTGCGGGGAGCTGATAACCGTCTGCTTCAAAAGGATAGGCAAGCACACCGCTAGGGAAATTCGCATCTGGACTATAGCTTTTCCAATAGAAAAACGAGGCTGGCTGAACCCAATGCAAGTTGCGGTTTCCCTTTTTCACCGTCGGATTTATTGATTTGTCTGGCACCTTGAAGCAAAATGAAGCAAAGGAGTGCTCACCCACATTTCCAGCATACCCGATCAGCTCCCCGCGCTTTACCTTATATCCAATGAGAGCTTGGCAGGCTTCTGCGTTACCCATTGCATCAGTTACATTATCATTATAAGGAAAGTAGAGATGCCCTTCGGCTTGTGGATTTTTGGTACCTACTTCCACATCACCACAATTTGAGTTTTGATAGTGTCTAGGCACTAAAGGCGACGTATACAAATGATACAAAACGATGACCACACCTGGCCAATCAGGACTGTTAGACTCAAAAGACAGCATGAGATCGTTCATTGGTGTGTGTTTTTGCCCGTCTGCTCCAATCCCATATGCGGTACTATTATTTTGAAAACCTGTTAACGTCATATCCATAGGTGCAAGCAGTGGAGTCTTACTATCAAGCTCAAATTCAAACCCACGTTTGCCAGAATAGGGCGTCGATGTTGAATAATTATCAACTTTGGGACCAAGTGTAATCAGGTTTTGGTCAGCACCAGTATTACTATACCGTTCCGTATGAGTATTGATACCTTCCATATTTGATGGTGGTGAGGTGATGGCAGATGCACTCGTTGCGGGAATAGTCGGAATAGACGCTGGTGAGTCCACTACATTGTCCTTCTGCCTCAGGCTTCGGTTTTCCCCAGTCTTTTTTGCTATCGCAAGCCATGCCAAAACAATCACAATGACAACGACAATTAAAATAAGTCCTAGCCACCAATATTTTCTTAGAAAGGATTTATTAAGTGAGGGGTCATTTTTTTCTTGATTGTTTTCCAGTTCCATCTATAAAACTATACCACGAAAAGTGCTTAGCAGATTGGCTTTTTTGCGTCATTAATATAAATAAGCTGACATAGCCAGCTTATTAAGTATGTGTTCTATTTGGCGATCCAGATGGGACTCGAACCCACGACCTCCGCCGTGACAGGGCGGCGCTCTAACCAACTGAGCTACTGGACCAAATATTTCTTTAACCATGTTATTTTAGCAGAAAAAGAGGCATTTATCAATGGAAACAAAGTTTATATTTCTTTAATGTTTATGCTATACTTTATGCAAATCATTTGGAGGGTGAAATGAGTGAAGAAAAAACTAAAGAAGAGCCAAAAGCGCAAGAAAAACCCAAAAAGGGAAAGAAGAAGCTTTGGCTTATTTTGATTGCGCTACTGCTTTTAATCATTATCGGAGTTGTTTGTTATCTGTTTTTTGTTAGGAAGACCGGTCAGTCAGCAAAGACTTCGGGTGAGATTTCGATAACAAAAAATCCCCAACTTGAAACGGATAAGACGGTCAGTAAGATTATTGGTCCGGGAGGTGGAGTTCTTTCGACTCAGGCTTCCGACGGCACACTATACACTTTGAAAGTTCCAATGAATGCGCTCATCCTCCCAACCACGGTTACCTTGACGCCGATGAAAAAAGTTCCGTTTGATAACTATGGAAAGGCTGATGCAGGCAAGGGGGTTCAGATAGGGGACAAAACTACGTTTATCAGGCCTGCATTCCTGAGTATTCAACCCAATACGTCTAAACCGAAAGCTACTTCAGAAACAGGCACAGTTGCGTGGAACAGGTGTGCCATAGGATCCCGGGGATTTGATCCGGAGATCTGTGCCGGTCTTCGCGATATTCCTTTTGGTGTGGGGGTTGAGCCCGGTAAAGTTGTTATACTTGGCTCTCAAGAATATTCAAAAATAGTACTAAATCCGACCATACCTATGGGGGATAAAAACGCTTACAACACCCATGTATGGAGAGCAGGATACTACATGGCTGATAAGATAGACAAGAACGAGGCAGGGGTTTTGGCAAAAAAGACCTTTGAAGGATCTTACGACTATGTAAATGTTACCGAAGTCCTCACGCACCTAGTCGCTTTAGGCGGTGATCTCACGCCCTACAAAAGTGAAATTGACAGATTCGAACGTGAAAAGAAAGACTACCCTCGCGAAGTTTTAAAAGGGGCTATATTAGCGAAAATAGTTGGGAATGAAGAGGCTTATAAAAAAAGGATTGATGATTTCGGCACAGCTTTTAAGCGAAATCTTGCAAATGAGAAAGCTAGCTTCTTGCCGTGGCCGAGATATGCAGCGCTATACAGGCAGTTGGCCGTAGAGCCCACAAAGAAATCGACTAGTCGGTTTGAGCTGGTGCAGAAGGCTTACGCTGAACTCCCCGATTATGACCCCTCGGCAAATGACTCGAACGACTCATCAGAACCAGAGCTTCCTGGCTACGATAGCTCGGGCAGTTCTACTTCGGCGAATGACAACCCATTTGTTACTGGTGAGCCTTTCTGGCCGATAGACATTCCTGACTATGTTGAGCCGCCTGAGGAGCCAGATAGTGGAACCAATGGAGATTTCCCGTCTGAGCCGCCAGAACTCCCTGACGTAGTGGATCCGCCGGCAAGAACAGGTTCTGAGGCAGCTAGACGAAGTGGCTCATCAGCCATAAGGGATGCCGGTCAAAAGGCCAGAAATGACATAACTAGCCGTACCAACTCTTGTTCTGAAAAAATAGAGGCGATAGAAACTTTGGCACTTCTTGGTCTCATAGAGCCCGAGGATATGCAGCCGATCATAGATGTTTTGACCAAATGTGCAAAGAGCTGTACTACTTTTGAGGAGTGCGAAGAGTACGCAGATGCGTGTCGTAAGTTTGGCTCATTGTCCGGAGAGAAGTACGCCATGGATAAGATTAGAGCATTTCTTCAAGAAGGTGGCGACTGTAAAGATGCGGTTAAAAAAGAAGGACTCAAGGACTACGGCATTAATTGCCCTTAGTTTACATTTTATTATCCCTATTTCTAATTGAAGATAAAGTGATTTTGTGCTAAAATATGCAAGTTACAAAAGGATCTTGCGGGTATAGTTAAGTGGTATAACGTGACCTTCCCAAGGTCGAGTGGCGGGTTCGATTCCCGCTACCCGCTCCAGTTATATGTTTGAGCCGATATAGCTCAGTTGGTAGAGCAACTCTTTCGTAAAGAGTAGGTCGTCGGTTCGACTCCGACTATCGGCTCCAGAAGCGCATGGTATAATAGAAAGATTATAAGCTATGTATAAAAAATATATTAAAAAAATAGACACCTCCAAGATTCAGAAAAGGGCAAGAAGGGTCCATGAAAAGTCTTTTTTACAGGAAAAGCCATTTAAGTATATTCTAATTGGCGTTGGCGTGCTTGTTGTTATCAACTTGGCCTTTGTCTTAACACATTTGAAAACTGACCAGTCATCGATTCCGCTAAAGTACAACTATCTTTTTGGGATAGTAAAGACCGGTTCGTGGACGGGGTCTTTTGTGATTCCCGTGGTTCTTTCTTTGGCAGTGATAATCAATATTCTTGCTGCAGAGTATTTCTATGGAAAAGATAAATTCCTGACATATGTTTTTTTAGGAATAAATTTCTTTTTAGGTATCATTGCATTCTTAGAAATCATAGCGCTTAACGCCAGAGGCTCCTAAAATATGAAAACATGGATTGATTCCTACAGGTTCCAAAGAATCTTCGAGATTATCCCAGGTCTTTCTGTCTGGATTGTAATTATTTTTCCGTTTGCTTTTGCGTATTCGTTCCCACTGGTGGTGGCATATTTTATTTTGATCTTTAACTTATATTGGTTTTTGAAGGCCTTTAACATCGCCAGGCACCTGATAAATGGTCTCTATCATATGAAATACAATATGCGCACCGACTGGTATGCGAGGGCCGAAGCGGCTTCAAAAGATCTAAGTGGGTTTTTAGAAAAGCTAGAGAAAGATTATCAAAAAAAGACGAGGGGATCTTTATCTAAAATGAAGTATAGAGACCTAAAGAAGGAAATTGAGGAGATAGCTAACCTGGGTGGTAGGCAGGAGCTTGTCAAAAATATCAATGACATAGTCCACTTGGCTATAATCCCTACTTATAAGGAAAGTTTTCAGATTCTAGATGAGACTTTGCATTATTTAGTCGAGTCAAACTATCCATCAAAGAAAATCATCACCGTTGTCACCGGAGAAGAAAGGGATGAGGAAAACTTTAAAAAGATATCAAAGCAACTGGAGAAGAAATATGCGGGAAAGTTTAAGAATCTGATTTTCTATATTCATAGAGATCAGGCTGGAGAAGTGAAGGGAAAAGGGGCAAATCTAACCTCAGCCGGCAGGAAAGTCATGGAATATATTGAGAAGGAAAAAATGGATCCTGAAAATGTGCTAGTGACGACCCTGGATGCTGATCACATAGTGCATGGCGAATATTTTTCAAGGCTTACCTACAAGTATATTATCGATCCGGATCGTAGCAGGAAAACTTACCAGCCGGTAGCACTTCTTTTCAACAATATTTGGGATGCCCCCGCACCAAACAGGGTAGCGGCTATAGCTTCCTCATTTTGGATAATAGTTGAGTCTATGAGGCCTTATAGACTACGGACATTTGCCGCTCATACTCAAAGTTTGAAAACCCTTCTTGTGACAGATTTTTGGTCTACCCAGACCATAGTTGAAGATGGGCATCAGTATTTCAGAACCTACTTTGCATATAATGGAAATATTGAGATGGTTCCATTGTTAGTACCGGTCTATCAGGATTGTCTCCTAGACGAGACTCTCTTTAAGACATTTAAAAGCCAATACCTTCAGAGGAGACGCTGGGCTTGGGGAGCGAGCGACCTTCCATTTGTCGTGAAGAATTTTATGAAACATCCTGAAATACCCTTAAGAGAGAAAACTATACAAACCTTCCGTCAGTACGTGTCTCATCTTTCTTGGGCGTCTTCGTCGCTTCTTCTGGCAACAGCTTGGATTCCTCTTCTTTTCAACAAACAATTTATGGATTCTGTGATTGCTCATAATGTAACAAGGTATAGTTCAAACCTTGCATTGACCGCTTGGGTTTGTATATTCTTTAGTGTTTGGGCTTACCTTCATCTGCTTCCCAAAAAACCTGAAAAATACTCCCACTTTCGCTATGTTGGGATGATTACTCAGTGGATTTTTACTCCGCCTGTTGCAATTCTTTTGAGCTCGATTCCCTCAGTTGACGCTCAGACCAGACTAATGCTTGGGCGTAGGCTTGAGTTTTTCATAACTCCAAAAATCAGGAAGTCTAAAGTTGTGATTGACAAAAATTAGCCAAACTTGACCGGTGTGATATAATAATAATTAAATAAGAGGGGTGAAGCAACATGGATGGAAACCAATTCTTTGAACTAATAAAAAATATTTATACTGCCCTCAAATGTCCTTCATGCGGAGA
This sequence comes from bacterium, assembly GCA_030647205.1. GTDB lineage: Bacteria > Patescibacteriota > CPR2 > UBA1875 > JAJYID01 > JAKANV01. The sequence continues at coordinate 6,235 of JAUSJO010000001.1, read as the reverse complement.
AGTCTATGAAATTGACGAAATACAGTTTGTCGGTCAGTTTGATGGTCTCTTTTTAATCCAGATGACATGTTCAAAGTGCAAGCTTCCAGTCTCGGTCAATATTTATGCAAAAGATAGGGCTAAAGAAATTGTAAGCGATCTAAGTATAGCGGATCTAAGGAATATTTCTCGTGAGCCGATATCGACTAACGAGGTTATAGACTTTCACTCTAGTTTGAAAATGTTTAATGGTGATCTCAAGAAATCTTTAGGGAAATAACCGTTTTTCAATCTCTTCTGCCATCCTGAGGTACGAAGGATCTTATTCCGTCATTCCCGCGGAGGCGGGAATCCAGTCTTCCTTTAATATAATTTCCACTTTTTGAGAAAAAGTGGAGTAAAAATCGCGGCTTAGGCGGTCTCTCAAAGTGTCGTCTGGTTCGCTTTCTCATCTTTAAAAAAATTAACTCCTTCGTCAAACAAAATTATTTTTAAAGGTTCTTTCACTCCCAGACTTCCTTTTCGAGCCGATAGCCGCAAGAGAACTCCCTTTGAAAAAATCACGCCGGTTCAATGCGTTGTAGTTATGGGATTATTGTTGACTGAAATCAGTATTTTTGGTAAGATAGAGTCTGCGAAAAAATTACAAATATGGAAAAGATAAAAATACAGGCAACTAAGAGAGATATTTTGGGAAAGCAAGTTTCTTCTTTGAGAAGAGAAGGTCTTATCCCCGTTGTTTTGTATGGCAAGGGAAAAGACAATATGTCACTTAGTGTTAACAAGAAAGATTTTGACCGAGCTTACAAGATGTCCGGTGGTAGTACCATCATTCAAGTAGAGATTGACGGAGAGAAAACAAAAAATGTTCTTATTAAAGATATCGACAAAAGCCCAGTTAGTGACAGCATACTTCATGCTGACTTCTATCAGGTAAGGATGAGTGAGAAAATCACAGCGCCTATCCCTCTTAGTTTCGTTGGTGACTCAAAGGCTGTCATCGATCTTGGCGGAAGTCTTATTACTAACAAAAGCGAGGTTGAAGTTGAGTGTTTGCCCGGCGACCTGCCTCACGAAATAGAAGTTGACATTTCTGTGCTTGAAGACTTTGAAGCAGTAATCCATTTGAAAGATATAAAAATGCCGGAAGGCGTAGAAATAAAAGATGATATTGAGGAAACTATTGCTCTTGTAGAACCACCTAGAAGTGAAGAAGAACTTGCAGAGCTTGAGGAACCTGTTGAAGCAGGTGAGATGCCGGAAGCTGAAAAGGGCCAAGCTGAAGAAGGTGAGACTGAAGGAAGCGAAGAAGCCAAGTCGTCTGAAGCACCAGAAGCAAAAAAGGAATAATTTATACATAAAAAGACTTCTTCTCGGAAGTCTTTTTGTATTGTAAAATAGAACTCAATGAATAAGCTAAAGGTATTTTTTAAAAATCTCAAGAAAGTGTTAAAAAACAAATACTTTCTTCTTATCGCTGCGGTTCTCATCATAGTTGGTGGGGTAATAATTTACACGGATTTATCAAAACCTGTCGATAACAAACCTGTTGAGGTAAAAAAGACAGAAAAACAGCCGGTTCCTGAAGACAAGAGAGTGCCGTCAAAGCTTATGGGGAGTAAGGTTGACCCTGCTGACTTAAATAAAAAGATTGAAGCCGTTGTGATAGAAAATCATCCTGATGCAAGGCCACAGTCAGGGTTAGACAAAGCAAGCATAGTATATGAGACCTTGGCTGAGGGCGGGATAACGAGATTTTTAGCCATTTTCCAAGAAAATGAAGCTCAAGAAATAGGCCCGGTGCGCTCGGCAAGAATATACTTTCTTGATTGGGTTTTGGAATACGATGCACTCTTTGCTCATGTCGGCGGCAACATAGCGGCACTTGATCAGATCGGACCGTTAAAAATCCAGGATTTAAACCAATTTTTTAATGCAAACTACTTCTGGAGGGATAACTCGCGATATGCTCCCCACAATGTTTATACGACCACGGATAAGCTGAGAGCTGCCGGACAAAGTCGAGGATATTCTGCGACGAGCAACTTTGCCGGACTTGCATTTAAAACTGAATCAAAAGCCGAGACAAGGCCTCAAACGGCTACTTTCAAAGTGAACTTTTCCGGTGGCGGATTTGATCCTACTTATACTTATGACAGGAATAATAATGTCTGGTTAAGGTCACAAGTTGGTGCTCCATTTAAAGAAAAAAAAACCGGCGCTCAAATAGCTCCGAAAAATGTGATAGTTGAGTTTACAGGCTTTTCTTATGGTAAATCAAGAGACGGAGCTCAGCTAACGACGATTAAAACTATTGGCTCCGGTCGGGCGCTTTTCTACATAGATGGGGAACAGGTGGAAGGAACTTGGGAGAAAGATGCTAGATCGTCGCAAACAATATTTAAAGACTCTGTAGGCAATACAATTAAGTTAAATCCCGGGCAGACTTGGATAGAGGTTGTTCCAAGCGGAAATGCCGTAAACTACTCAAAGACTTAAAAAATGAAACTATACTCTCTCAAACAGCTAGAAAAAGAATTCAAAATCTCGACCAGATACGCCAAGCATCTGATACTTGCCCGTCATGTGGAGTCGATAGTAAAAGACGGAAAAGTTTTTGTTACCGAAAACAGTTTGAGGAAGTTTCTGTCCAAGCCTAAAAAAGAGAGACGACAACACAAAAAATCACTTTTCCAAAGAATTGGCCCCGGTATTATAACCGGAGCGGCTGACGATGATCCATCGGGTATTGGTACCTATTCTACGGTTGGGGCAAAGTTTGGTTTGGGTCTTTCGTGGTTGGCCCTATATCTTCTGCCTATGATGACCGCTGTCCAAGAGACTTGTGCCCGTATAGGCATCGTTACTGGCAAGGGGCTTGCCGGAGCGCTAAAGAAGAAATTTGGCAACCCGACTGTTTTTGTTCTGATAGTTCTACTAATTATTGCTAATACCATAAACATAGGTGCCGATATTGGGGCTATTGCCGCTTCAGTAAGGATGATAACCGGTATAAACTTCTATCTTGCTGCGATTCTTTTCACGTTTTTAATCATTGGGCTTGAAGTATTCGTTTCTTATCACCAATATGCAAAAATTCTTCGCTGGTTAGTGATCTCACTAGCTGCATATTTTATTACGGCAATTATTATCAGGCCCGATTGGTTTGAAGTTGTTCGCTCTCTTGCTGTTCCTAAAATTACTTTCAATGTTGCTTTTTTGACTGCCAACATTGCCGTTATCGGCACAACCATCTCACCATATCTTTTCTTCTGGCAGAGCTATCAGGAGGTTGAGGAGGAGAAAGATGACGGTGTTTTGGCAGATCACAGAGCGGCTATTATAAAAGAAGAAATACACGAAATGAGAAAGGATACGATTTATGGTATGGGTATCGCCAACTTGACATTCCTTTTCATCGTTGTAACAACGGCCTTTGTTCTTTATAAAAACGGCATTACAAATATAGAAACAGCTGAGGATGCAGCAAGAGCGCTTGAGCCCTTAGCTGGAAAGTTTGCGGCACTAATTTTTACGCTTGGGATTTTAGGCACTGGGCTACTTGCTATACCGGTTTTGGCCGGTGCTTCGGCATATGCTATTTCTGAAGTTTTGAAATGGAATGAAGGGCTTAGTCTGAAATTCAAGAAAGCTCACGGGTTTTACGGAATTATAGCTTTATCGACATTAGTTGGGCTCCTCATGAATTTCATCGGGATAAATCCGATCACAGCGCTCTATTATGCTGCAGTGATAAATGGACTCATAGCTTCCGTGCTTTTAGTATTCATATTCAAAATCGGCAATGACAAGAAAATCATGGGAGTACATACAAATCCTGGGTGGGTGAAGGTGTTTGGGATGTTTGCAATGATTTTCATGGGTTTAAGCTCGATAATACTAATCGCTATGTTTGTTCTAGGGATAAAATGATAGGGATTTTCGACTCCGGTATTGGCGGTTTGTCGCTCTACCTCAAAGCGAAGGAAAAAATGCCGGAAAAGGGATTTATCTATCTCTCAGATGACAGTAACTTTCCGTATGGTGAGAAAACAGAGGAAGAAATCAGGTCTTTGGCTAGAAAGAACATACAGTTGCTTCAGGATCAGGGGGCAAGAGTTGTTCTCATAGCCTGTAATAGCGCCACAGTGAGCTCCAGAGGAAAGATAAGAAGTGAGTTTGATATTCCTATCATTGGCGTTGAACCGGGCATCAAAATGGCTAAGGATTTCTTCCCCGGAAAAAAGACACTAGTTCTAGCGACTAAAAGAACCACTAAAACGCATGGGGAATTTAAAAAAGAGGCTTACAAAGATGCACGGATTGTAAGTGCAAGCGATCTCGTTGATTTAGTAGAAGCAGACTTCCCAGATATTAAAAAATCTGATATTAAAGCCATAATGGACCAAAAGATGAAAGGCGGCGAAGAGGTGATTGTTTTGGGATGTACTCACTACCATTTAATCCAAGATACGCTCCAGGAGCTCTATCCTGACAAGACATTTATTGCTCCCGAGGAAGCGATTATAAGGCAGCTTGAGAAATTTTCAGATTATGCAAAAAGAAACAAAAATGATATATTTCTGACAACGGGTGATCTAGAGAAGTTTAAAACAAAGTTGTCAGTTGTTAATAAAGGCGGGGTAGATGTTAGAAAAGTATAAAGGCAAGAAAATATTGATCGCGGGGTTTGGCGTTGAGGGTAGGGCTACATTTGAGTTTCTAAAAAAGCATGGGATAAAGGCAGATATTGCGGATGTCATAGATGAAGATGCTTTCTTTGAAGTAAATCCGGAACTCAAAAACGATAAAGTAGGATTTATTTTTGGCAAAAACTATCTAAATTCTACTGGCAATTACGATGTAGTTTTTCGGGCACCGGGGATATCACCGCTTACCCCGGAACTAAAATCGGTTGTATCAAAAGGAACGGAAATTACGAGCCAGATAAAGATCTTTTTAGAACTTTGCCCGGCAAAAACGATTGGGGTGACGGGCACAAAGGGTAAGGGCACGACCTCAACTCTGATTTATAAGATTTTAAAGGCAAGCGGCAAGGATGTCTATCTTGGCGGGAACATCGGTGTGCCGGCGATATCACTTTTAGACAAGCTAAACAGAGATTCAATAGTTGTTTTAGAACTTTCAAGTTTTCAGCTCATGGACCTTGAGAAAAGTCCGAACATTGCCGTTGTTTTAAATGTAACCAGCGAGCATCTTGACTACCACAAGGATAGGGAAGAATATGTCGAGGCCAAAAGTCCGATAGTTAAATATCAAACTGCGGATGACTTTGCGGTAATAAACACCGATTATGAAACTCCAAGGGAGTTTAAAAAAGAAACTAAAGCGGAAATATATGAAATCTCAATCCAAAACCCTGTTGAAAATGGCTGCTACGTAAGCAAAAATGACGATATAGTTTTATGTATAAAAGATACTGAAGAAAAGATTGCTTCAACCTCAGAGCTTCAGCTTCGGGGCAGACACAATCTGGAAAATGTTTGTCCGGCATTGGCGGTAGCATATATTGCCGGGGCGGATTTGGGCTCAATAAAGAAAACGGTGAAAGAATTCAAAGGATTAGAACATAGGCTAGAGTTCGTGGCTGAAGTTGATGGGGTAAAATACTATAACGACTCATTTGCGACTACTCCTGAAGCAACTATCGCTGCTGTGAGCGCTTTCCATGAACCGGTTATCTTAATAGCCGGAGGAAGCGAAAAAGGCTCAGATTATACGCAGATGGGGACGGTAATAGCTGAAAAAGTAAAAACGGTATTTCTAATAGGGGATACAGCAGAGGAGATTAAAAACAATATTTTATCTGTAGATCCAAGTGCTGATATCCGAGAAGGATTTACAGATATGGACGATTTAGTTGGCAGAGCAAGTGAGGCAGCGAAGATAGGGGACGTTGTTGTCCTCTCTCCGGGATGCGCTTCTTTTGGTCTTTTTGAAAACTATAAAAAGCGTGGAGAGATCTTTAAAGAAGCAGCGAGAAATTTAAAGTAGGCTTTGTCATCCTGAGGTACGAAGGATCTCAGTTCCCGTCATTCTGGCCTGTCCAGAAGCTATATCTCTGTCATTCCCGCGGAGGCGGGAATGACAGTCTTCCTTTAATATAATTTCCACTTTTTTAGAAAAAGTGGAGCAAAAATCGCGGCTTAGACGGTCTCTCAAAGTGTCGTCTGGTTCGCTCTCTCATCTTTAAAAAAATTAACTCGTTTCACTCAGACAAAATTATTTTTAAAGG
>JAUSJO010000008.1 GCA_030647205.1 bacterium | reverse complement strand
GCATTTATCCTCTCATTTAGCTCTTTATTTTCTTTTTGAAGGTTTCCGATATTTCCAAGATTTGAAAAGAAATTTTTTATTCCACCTGTTGAATTTGTAAAAACTGCTCCCACGGGTTGAAAGATTTTGGTTATCCCGGAGTCTACACCGGAAAAAGAGCCTTTTGATTTAAAAAAAAGAAGACTGAAAATAATAATTAAGATGCTAAAGAATATTAAAAACGATATTTTTTTCATGACTTAATACAACCTATACTTTAGGCGATTTTTCATATTGCGTCGTAACAAGGACATCCTTTAAGGACTCTATATCTTCAAGAACCAAACCAGTGCCGCGAACAACACTCGTCAAAGGATCATCGGCGATATGAACCGGCATCTTAGTATTTAATGCGAGGAGTTTATCAAGTCCGCGCAAAAGTCCGCCGCCGCCGGCGAGAATGATACCCCTGTCCATAATATCGGCAACCAACTCTGGTGGAGTTTCTTCAACTGTCATTTTTACCGCGTCTACGATCTGGGCGATAGACTTATGAATTGCTTTTCTGACCTGATCCGTTGTTATTGTCATAGCCTTCGGAAGCCCTGTCACAAGATCTCGTCCGCGCATCGTTGCTTCAAGCTTTTCATCACTTGGGTAAGCACTTCCTATCGCAATTTTAATCTCTTCAGCCGTTCTCTCACCAAGAAGCAGGTTAAACTCGTCACGGGCAAACTGGATAATATCATCATTTAGTTCATCTCCTGCAATTCTCAAAGACCTCGAAGCAACTATGCCGCCAAGTGATATTACAGCTACTTCTGTCGTTCCGCCGCCAATATCCACTATCATAGAACCTGCTGGCTCTTGTACAGGTAGTCTTGCTCCTATCGCCGCTGCCATTGGCTCTTCTATTAGAAATGACTGTCTAGCACCAGCGTTCATCGCTGCATCTTCCACTGCCCTTTTTTCAACCTCAGTCACGCCAGAGGGAATTCCTATAATTACACGGGGACGGGGGAAAAGAGTGAAACTTTCTTTGTGTATTTTATCAATGAAATACTTAAGCATTTGCTCTGTGATTTCAAAGTCACTAACGACACCATCGACAAGCGGGCGAGTAGCCACAATATTTGCAGGTGTTCGACCGACCATCTTCTTCGCTTCATCGCCAATCGCTAAAATCTGCTTGGTTTTGGTATTTAATGCAACAACCGATGGCTCATTGATAACAATTCCCTTGCCTTTTACATACACGAGAGTGTTTGCCGTTCCTAAGTCTATCCCTACGTCGTGGGAAAAATATCCGAATACTTTATTTAACATAATAGTCTTTTATCTTTTTAACTAATTCTTTTTCATCCAGTATTTCAGCCTTATCTTCATTCCTAAACTTAATCTCATATCCTCCCGCTTTTAGCGACTTTTCTGAAACCACAACCCGAACCGGAATGCCCATAAGATCTGCGTCTGCAAACTTAAACCCAGCCGACTCTTCTCTATCATCCCACAATACTTCCAAGCCCGCATGCTCAAGCGCTTTAGAAACCTTCTCCGCGTCTTTCTCTAAATTTAAATCAACCAGATGAACTTGATATGGAGTAACTTCCTTTGGCCAGACAATCCCCTTTTCGTCAGACAAAACCTCAACAATAGTCCCCATTATTCGGGAAGGGCCGATACCATAGCAACCCATGACAACAGAATTTTCTCTGCCCTTTTCATCTAAATAATGAACTTTGAATTGGTCAGTAAACTTTGTTTTTAATTTGAAAATATTTGCAACTTCTATTGTGCTTACTTGTTCGAGATCTGTTTTCCCACAACCTGGGCATTCTTTTTGCGTCAAAATAATTTCTTTATTAATCCCCATCTTACAATCTCTGCAAATATAGGTGACATCCTCGCCAACAGTAGACTCTGTCTGAAACTCATGGGAAAACTTAGAAAATGTCCCGCCAGAAGCAAACGTCAAATAAGTTTTTTCCGCTAAGCCAACTCTTTTAAAGATTTGCTCATAAGATTTTATTACTTTGTCATAATAGCTGTTTAGGTCTTTTTCGTCAGTATGAAAAGAATATAAGTCTTTCATCCTAAATTCACGACCACGCAAGATCCCGGATTTTGCCCTTTTCTCATCCCGGAACTTTGTTTGTATCTGAAAGACATATTTAGGTAAATCTTTATATGAGAATATAAATTTCTTTGCTAAAGGAGACACTATCTCCTCATGTGTACCGCCTAAAGCAACTTCACTTTTTGAGTAGTAACTCGTGAAACGATAAAGGTCATCCATAGTTTCCCAGCGGCCTGTTTTCTTCCAATTCTCTGCGGGATGAAGCGCCGGCATCAATATTTCTTGCCCATCAATGGCCGTCATTTCTTCTCTAATGATGCTTTCTATTTTTTGCAAAACCTTAAGGCCTAACGGCAAATATGTATAAACACCAGCCATTAACTGATCCACATAACCGGCCCGAACCAAAAACTCATGGTTTTTACTCTCAGCCTCTTTCGAGATATTCTTTGTTGTTTTTGTAAAAAGTTTGCTTGTTTTCATTTTTTTGAATTATTACTTTAATTATCAAACTACTTAATAATACCAAATCTAAGGATATCTTTGAAGGTTACAACTACCATTAGTAATATCAGTGCCCCAAAACCGGCAAACTGGATGATATTTTTTGTTTTGTTGGAAAACTTTTTTCTGACAGCTGTTTCTATCAAAACTATAAGCGTATGTCCGCCATCAAGACCGGGAATCGGGATAATGTTAAAAACGCCAACAGCTATCGATAGAACTGCCGCAAACTGAAGAAGTGCGGATATTCCCATTTGCGCAAAGCTGCCGGTTACTACAAAGATACCTACGGGACCGGCAACATTATCTGATACCTGAAAACTCATGATCAACTTCGTGAAGAGGTCGAAAACCCCCAAGATAGTCAGATACATCATCCTGCCCAGTTCTTGAAAAGCAACTTTTGCAGCAATTAGAGGCGGCGCCTTTATATTCCCTTTATTATCAACAACAACACCAATCCTGTTTATCTCAACCTCATTTTTCCCGGACTTTTGCTTTGATTTATAGGTTGTAATAGTCTTTTCAAGTGATCCGCCGTTTCTTTCTATTACAATTTTAACAGATATCGGTTGTCCCCCAGACTTATCTGACTTCTCCTGAAAATAGCTGAGCATTTCAAAATTTGTCTTTATGCTCTGGCCATCTACGCTTTTTATCACATCACTCTTTTGAATGCCCACTTTTTCAGCCGGAGTGCCTTTCTCGACATTTGACACGACAACTTTCATATTGTTTTGGATGCCATTGTGAGCAGCCATCTCGGGCAGTATCGGTTGCATGCCAAAAAGATATCCGCCAAAAAGTATAAACCATGCCAGTACAAAGTTCAGGGTAACGCCGGCAAGCAGAATAATAATTTTTATATACGCCGGTTTTCCTGCATAACTAGTCGGATCGTCAGGATTTGACCCATCATCGCCGTGAATTTTCACATAACCGCCGAGGGGAATAAGATTTATGGCGTATTTAGTATCTCCTTTTTTCTTACTCCATAGTTTTGGAGGAAAACCAAAAGCGAACTCATCAACCCTGACTCCGCTTCTTTTTGCAGCTATAAAATGACCGAACTCATGCACAAAAATAATGAGAGAGAAAACAAACAAAACTCCTAGGATCGAGATTAAAAGTGCCAAACAAGGCTCCTTTCGTTAAAAAATTTAATGTCAAATAGTTAAAAGCTCGGATTCTTTTTTGGAGAAAACTTCTTCTATCTCCTTATTGTGCTTATCAACAATCTTTTGCAATTGTTCTTCACCGTAATACATATCATCTTCGCCAATCTTCCCATCAGTTTTTGCTTTTTTTATGGCGTTCCAAGCTTCCCCGCGAACATTTCGTACTGATACTCGGGCACTTTCTGCCTTTTCTTTAGCAACCTTAACGAACTCTTTTCTTCGATCTTCCGTCAGCTCCGGCAGATTGATACGGATATTTTCACCAGTGTTTACCGGGTTGAGCTTCAGGTCTGATTCACGAATAGCTGTTTCTATTTGGGATATGTTTGACCTATCCCAAGGCTGTATCAAGATAGATCTCGGCTCAGGTATAGAAATATTTGCAACAGCTTTAATCGGAGTTTTGACTCCATATACGTCGACAAGAATACCATCAATCAAGGAAGAGCTCGCCCTTCCTGTGTGGATGGCTGCCATTTCCTCTTCCAGTATCTCAATGGCCTTTTTAAACTTTGGCTCAGTTTCTTTCACAATTTCTTGTATCATATCGTAGTTCCTCCTTTTGTTATTTCCCGTAAAGAACGGAAATCTATACTAAAGTGCTAATCTTATTTTCCTACTTCGAACCGTGCGAATCTTCGTATCTCTATCTTTTCCCCGATTTTCCCAACAACTTCATTTAAAAGTTCTTCAATGGTAATATCAGGATTTTTCACATAACTTTGCTTCATCAGGCAATTCTCGCTAAAATATTTTTCTTTTTTGCCTTCCCAGATTTTTTCTAGAATATTCTCCGGTTTGCCTTCTTTTTTTAGCTTCTCAAGCTCTATTTCTTTTTCTTTGTCTAAGATTTCCGATGGGACATCTTCCGGTTTCAAATATTCCGGATTAGCTGCTGCCACGTGCATCGCTACATCCTTAGCAAACTTCTGAAAGTCCTCGCTTCTTGCGACAAAGTCAGTTTCTGAGTTCACCTCGACCAGAACACCAAGTTTATCACCATGAATATATGAAGCAACTACGCCTTCCTTTGCCTCACGGTCGGCTCTTTTTGCTGCTGTTGCAGCTCCCTTTTTCCGTAGATACTCGATTGCCTTGTCTGTATCTCCACTTGACTCAACTAGTGCTTTTTTACAATCCATCATGGGAGCGCCTGTAATTTTACGCAAAGACGCTACATCACTTGCTTTTATATCTGCCATTATTTTGCCTCCTTCTCTTCTTTCTTTGATTCTTTCGCTAATACTTCTTTTTCTTTTTCCTCTAGCTCCTCTGCTTTCTCTATATCCTTTTCCAAGACTTTATCTTCCTTTTTGTCATCAGAGGTGGCTACAGGACCTTCTTTAGTATCCTTCTTTACCGGTACCGCCTTAATCGCGTCTGAAATATACTCACAAATTATTTTTACTGCTTTCACAGCGTCATCATTTGCTGGTATGGGAAAGTCTACAAGTTCAGGGTTTACATTGGTATCTACGATCGCAACTATTGGTATCCCTATCTTTTTTGCTTCGTTCACCGCTGTTGACTCTTTAGCAATGTCCACTATAAAGATTGCATCAGGAACTTTAGTGATATCCAAGATACCACCAAGGTTTGCTCGAAGTTTTTTAAGCTCTTCCTCACCCTTAAGCTTTTCCTTTTTTGTCATCCCGGTACCTTCTTCGATATTTCTCTCAAGATCTTTCATGTACTTTGTCCTTGAGGCAATCGTCTGAAAGTTCGTCAGCATTCCGCCAAGCCATCTTTCTGAGACATAAGGCATACCGCATTTCTCGGCTTCTTCCTTAATAATGCTTTGCGCTTGTTTCTTTGTACCGACAAAGAGAACTTTGCCTTCATTTTTCACTATAGATTCAACGAATTTCTTCGCTTCGTCCATTTTCTTAACAGTCTGAGCAAGGTCTATGATGTGAACCTTGTTTTTTTGAGTAAAAATATAAGGAGCCATCTTCGGATTCCACCTTTGTGTCTGGTGCCCGAAATGTGCTCCCGCTTCAAATAGCTTTTGCATTGTTACTTCTGCCATGTTTCTCCTTTTCTTTCCGACATTCGTCGGACCTCCGCCTTTATCACCTGCCCAACAACCCTTTTACGGGAGGAATCGAGCATCAAAAAGCGTGTGTTTTAATATTTTTTTAAGCTTGTTTAGTATAGCAAAGAATAAAGGTGAATGCAAGGGAATCGAGATACTAAAAACTCTGTGTAATTTTATACCCTGTCCAGACACCAGCCAAACCGCCAATTGCGCCCAATAATACTGAAGTGAATGAAAGTAAACTACCACCCCAAAGTACAGGCAGGTAGCTGCCAATGGATGATCCGATAAAAAGTCCGATCATAATAATCCCCTTTTGCATGAATGTATTATAAACCAACCAAGGACCTAAAGACAAAAAACACGCAACGAGTACTTGACAAATACGGTATGTATGATAAAATGAAAATGTAATAGGTCAGCGGCTTTCATCTAGAAAGCGTCCATTGCGGTTATTACAAGGTAGTAAGTACCTTGTCAGCCGCATTTTTTCGTTCTAGGACGTCTCTAAACCCCAAACAAAGGAGGAGCTATGACCGCGCCAAGTACGATCTCAAGATGGTTCAATCAAGGGAAGAAACAGGGAGCAACCCACATGATCGTGGTCTGTGACACGTTTGACCATGAAGACTATCCCGTGTACGTCATGCCAGAAGAGGATGCCAACGAAAAAACGGAAAAGTTCAGAGAGATGGAGATGCAAAGGGTCATGGAGGTGTACAATTTGTTCTTGGACAAGGACAAACAACTCCAAGAAACCCGCGCCTTCCACTTCTAACTGACAAGTGCTACTATAATCCCGGGCGGCTAAGTCGCCCGGGGGCACACTCCATCAATAAAGCTAACGAACGATGAAGGGATTAAATGAAATGGTAAATCAACAAACTGTAAACAGAATAAGTTTTCTAGATACTTTGAGACCTCATGTTTCAAAAGAAGACCTAAAAACCATAGAAGACGCCTATACCTTATCAAAATATGGACACAGAAATCAGTTTAGAGACCAGGGAGCAAGATATTTTGAACATCCAAAAAACGTTGCCCTTGTTCTGATAAATGAGCTAAAGATATATGATCCTGAGATGATTATCATGGCGCTTCTGCACGACATTATCGAAGACAGCTTCATCCTCTCAAACCATGGACTAGACAAACTTTTTGGAGAAAGAGTGGTAAACGGCCTTGGATATCTTACAAAGACAAATGATGTGGAAAGTTACGTAAAAAAAATGTACGAATGCGACGACATGGGTGTCATCATAGTCAAGTTTGCCGACAGACTGCACAACCTGCGAGATTCGGATGATATCGATGAAGCCAAGAGGGAAAGAAAATTTGAAGAAACAAGAAAACTATACTTGCCACTTCTAGAAAAATGTATTCAGTCGACACAAAATGAAGCTGATCCTACAGCCCTAACCTATTTAAAAAAAGAAATAGCCAAAGTGCTGGCAAAATAAAAAAGACCCAAAACAAATCTTGGGTCGGGGTGGCCGTTTTGGAATCACAGTTCCAGTTTGGCGGCCACCCCCACAAATCGTTTTCCAGTCCTTCCTAGTTATCCCTCACATCTCTTTTCTTGACTGCTTCCTTTAACAAATTGAGGCAGACAGAACTGGGAAACTCAGAAGGATGATAAAGAGCGGCTAGCCTTTCTCCTTTGGGATAGGTCCGGGCAAACATGATGAATGTGAAAGGAAGCTGCATTCTGTCCAGGACTTCAGCGTAGAGACTTACTGCAAGATCAGTATGCAGCTCGTTCAAACCGTCCCAGACTTCAAGTATGGGTTTTTGTATTTCAAAAACCTCATCTCTCAGCGTGTACTCCATGATCATTTTGCGGTGAGCTGCGACATCAATCTCGCCCCCGTCCACTTGAAAAAAAACATAGCTCAGCGTCCTTATGGGGTATATGCAAGCGAATGCATATGGCACGAATTTATCGTCAGCAGACCCTTCTAAACTATAGTTTGAAAACATTCCCGGATCGCTTTGAATAATCCCTTTTAATGCTTTGTTTTCCAATTCAAAGGCCACTTTGAAAACCACCTTTCTAAGTTGCGCGTAATAAAAACCGGGGATTTACCCCCGGATAATAACGTTTAGTAACTATACCACGATAAACATAAATATGCAACACTTAACCATATGACACATCACAGGTTTGTTATAAAAAAGACCCGAACTCATTTTTCGGGTCGGGGTGGCCATCGTGGAATCACTGTTCCACTTGCGATGGCCACCCCCCATAGGTTGCTCTTTTTGCTTAATTGAGAGCATAGAATCTTGCTTGGATATTTTCGCCTGAATCCTCTGCTTTTGCCACCATTTTATGGGTAGTCTCGAGCTTTTCAACTCCCTCAGAAGTTTATCAGGGCTTGATATCCTCGAATTTGATAAGATTAGCCCTTATCATTTCTTCCTGACTGTTGACTTTATGCAAACTGATACCAAAGGACAGAGGCAGGTTTGCAAGAGGTTCGCTCATGAACTGCTGACTACTAAAAGGCAGCCGGTCAAAAAGAGCCATAAGCACATCCATCACTATGGATATACATGCTTCCATGATGCGCAGCGAAGCATATTCCCGATACAAGCTTGCAGAGATTTCTCCTGAGTCTCTGTTTCTTATGATCGGATCGTCTGCAAGCACTCTGCTAAGCTCCCTTGCCTTTTCGTCCATTAGATGGCAAAAGTCATCGTATCCGGTAAAGTCTATATTAGAAATTATGATGCTAAAACCCTCGAACCTCTCCTCGGTTTCGTTTTTATCCAAAAGGCCAAAGACATCTTGAAAATTCGACCAGGCTCGTTCCTGGCTTTTTTCTGAAATAAACCCCTGCAGACTACTTTTTAGAGCCATGCCCTCGCCGTTATCATAGAAAAGATCTACGAGTAACGGTATTAAATGGTCGGTCACCCCCACAGAAAGTTTAATACTGTTATCAGAGCTATTACTCAAGATATCCTCCTTTTCCAAGCAATTTTGTAAACGAACAAGCCGGGATCCCTCCCGACTCAAGCTTTTTTAGATAAAAAGATTATAGCATAACTCTTAATAAAAGAAAAAGCGGGCCAAATGTTGCATATGGCCCGCCTAGGCGTACGGTATATCAAGTTGTCGGAGCTAGTTGTCTTTGGATAGCCCGGCATAGACGGATATCCGATGGAGCAAACTCCGAAACCCGGTGTAAGTTCCCCAGCCCACGAAAGCTACTGCTAATATTGCCTCAACAGAGACAACCAGGCTTTCATCTGCCGGAGTAGGATTGGTAACTGCCATGTAAAACAGTACCAGCCCAACTATCAGTATTACAACACCGATTAGTCTTGTCATCTGAACAACCTCCTGTTAGATGGGGAGCCGATTTACAAAATCATCCACTGCAATACCGAGCCCCGTGAAGAAAACTATAATCCCAGCAAAAAACTCGGTAAGACCAAGGACACTTATGGGACTGCTCGTGTCACCCATCGCTAAGGTGCATAAGTATCCTCCAAGCGCCATGATCGCAAAACCGAGGATAATTTTCATGAGGACTCCCTCCAGAAAGAATTGATTTACAACGTACTTGCGGTATTATATCATATTCATCCAAAATGTCAATGCTTTTATGCTGTATCAAAACCCTTGATACATTTGATTTTTTCTGCTAAAATATCTCTGTTATGAAAAAAGATATACATCCGGAATATAAAAAAGCAAAAGTGACCTGCGGTTGTGGGAATGTCATTGAGACAAAAAATACCGTTGGCGATTTGGCAGTGGAAATTTGCTCTGCTTGTCACCCATTTTTCACAGGTAAACAAAAACTAGTTGATACAGCCGGAAGAGTTGATAAGTTTAAGGCAAGGATGGAAACAGCACAAAAACTAAAGGATTCAAAAAAGCCAAAGACAGAAAAAGTCGAGCCTAAGGAAGTTCTTAGCTTAGACAAAAAAATGGAAGAAATTAAAGAAGAACTAAAAGAAGAAACAGTTGATGTTAAGCCGGATCAAAACGAAACAACTGACGAAAAATAAATAATTTATAGGTATAGCGCTATTTTGGTACGCCAAAAAGCGCTATAATTGTATCTATGCTAGATAAATACGACCAGTTTAAAAAAGAATTTGAAGAAATCGAGAAGGAACTCGCCTCTCCCGATATAGCTTCTGACGCCCAGAAATTAAAGACTTTATCAAGAAGACATACAGAGTTGAAGGGGTTACTCGTGGTTTTTGAGGATTTACAGCGGCTCAAAGACGATATCGCAAACTCTAAAGATATGGTGGAGAAAGAGACCGATGAGTCAATGAAGGAGTTTTTATCCGAGCAAATTGCAGAGACTGAAGGCAAAATTATAGAAACGGAAAAAAGGCTTCAAACTATGCTGACCCCGACAGATCCTTCTGACGAGAAAAATGTAATTTTGGAAATCCGCGCCGGCACAGGCGGTGATGAAGCAGCTCTTTTTGCCGGAGATCTTTTCAGAATGTACTCACGATATGCGGAAAAGATGAACTGGAAAGTGTCTGTTATGACCTCGAATATTACGGGGATTGAGGGCATCAAGGAAATGGTAGCGCGTATTGAGGGCGAAGATGTTTACAAATATTTGAAGTTCGAGAGCGGAGTTCATAGAGTTCAGCGTGTTCCTGAAACAGAGTCACAAGGACGCATACACACCTCAGCCGCAACAGTCGCTGTAATGCCGGAAGCAGAAGAAGTAGATATTGAGATCTCTCCCGCTGACATAAAAGTGGATGTATTTCGCTCATCAGGTCCAGGCGGACAAAGCGTGAACACTACCGACTCTGCCGTTCGCATCACTTACATACCTACAGGCATGATAGTTTCCTGCCAAGATGGCAAGTCGCAGTTGAAGAATAAAGAAAAAGCGATGTCTGTTTTAAGATCCAGACTACTCGCAATAAAACTTGAGGAAGAATCTAAAAAAAGAAGTGACCTTCGTAAGTCACAAATCGGTTCGGGAGATAGGAGCGAAAAAATCCGCACTTATAACTTCCCTCAAGACAGAGTTACTGATCATAGAATAAACTTCTCTTCCCATAACTTACCGGAAATATTAAACGGTAAACTGGATGATATTATCTCCGCACTTCAAAAAGCCTCACAAGAAAAAGCATTAGAAAACCTAGAATAATGAAAAAACATATCAATATTGAGATTAAAGCACTCTCAAAAAACCATGATCGTGTTCGTAAAATTTTAAATTCAAAAAAAGCCGACTTTTTAGGTACTGACCACCAAGTCGACACTTACTTCAAGGTGAGTGATGGTCGTCTCAAATTACGGGAAGTAGATAATAAGAATCATCTGATCTACTATACCAGAGAAAACAAATGCGGTCCGAAACAGTCAAATATCACCCGAACCCAAGTCAAGGATGCGGCTTCAATAAAAGAAATCCTAGAAAAGGCGCTCGAAGTTCTAACAGTTGTAGATAAACAAAGAGAAATTTACTCTATAGATAACGTGAGATTTCATATAGATACGGTTCGCGATTTAGGCACTTTCATTGAGATTGAGGCAGTTGACGATACGGGCAAGATAAGCAAAGAAGTTCTGTATGATCAGTGCCAAAAATATATGAAACTATTTGGAATTCCGGAAAAAGACCTGGTTGAGTTATCCTATAGCGACCTTATTTTAGAAAAATCCTAAGCAAACTGTTTGAGAAAAAATTATTGCTTTTTCTTTAGACAAAAGAAAAAGGGCGCTTTGTTCGGACAATTAAGTCCGTTCAAAGCGCCCCTTGTGGGACATCCTAGCTTATTTGCTTATAAGTTGAGGATATCTCCTTGAGCTCCTCGGAAGAAAGGCCGAGCACTATAGTGTGAAGTTTGATATCTCCTAAGGTGTTTTTCATTTCCGCGGGGTTCATATCGGACCTCCCGTCGGTTATGAGAAGAATGTCGGCTTTGCCGATATCTCCGCCCTTGGTTCTGATATCCTTACATGCACGAGCTATAGCATTCGGTATATCAGTCCCGCCACCGGAGAAACCAGTGCTCTCCACGGCAGCTATCGCGTTTCTCGCCTCATCACGATTTTCCACCTGCATCAGACGATGTGTTTCACCGTCAAATGGCCGATAGAAGTATTTAGCCTTACCCTCAAGTGCTTCGAGCATGAGATTTAGCGCGATACCCCGAGCCCATACATGTCTTGGGAACCCATTATTCATGTCGTCCGCCATCGATCCGGAAACATCCATAAGTATATATAGGAGCTTCCTTTGGGTCTTACTTTCGTAGGACTGCATGACGAGCACCCTTTGCTGTGCCAACTCGGAATAATACTGCTCTCCGAGCTCATACTTCTGGGTCTCCATGATCTGCGGCATCTGATCGAAGTCAGACATCGGTGTGGGCTCCATATCGTTAGTCGGATATGGCACTGGCTCTCTCGTCGTTTCGGACTTCAGATTAAACTGAATATCCTGCTGAGACGCTGCCAGTTTAAATACCTCAATGTCTGCTTTCTTCATTCGCTTCGCGATCTGTCTGACTGTCTCTTCGTCGTTCATTTGCTGAAGCGACATGTGCGACATTCCGGCTTTTTGACAAAGAACTTGCGAGAGTGCGTTGTTTTTAGCTATGATCTGCTTAACACCCACCATCTTCTCAGCAAGCTCCTTCTTTTTCCTGGCCGCTTGTGTGAGCAGCATCTGCCTCAGAGCTTCTCTTTCCTCTGCCTCCTTGCTCTCATCCGCCGCCTCAGAATCTCCCTCGCCTTGTCCTGTTGATTCACCGGAACTTAAAGACTGTGAGGATCCTGATGACTCTGCAGCTTCCAACTCCTCAAGGTATCTTTGCATTTCAGCCTGTCGGCGTTTACGCAAAAAATACTTAATAAGAAGTAGTAGCAGTAGCATAAGGAGAGCGAGAGCCACTATCGGTATTATGTAATCCATGACTCTCCTTTTTCCCTAGATAGTTACACGCTGGTTGCTTTGGGTAAACCTCGCGATTGCGCGCTCAACCAGAGCATCGACGTCGCTTAGGATCTGCATCCTCTTTTCCTGGACTTTCGGCAGGCCCGGGGTTATGTTTTCAACCTTGGACCTTATCTCCTGAAGATCTGCAACGACATTTGACAGCTCATCAAACGGCATCTGATCGAAACCGTTGTTTAAAACTGCCTGAACCTCTTCATCGTACTTGCCCAGCAGGTCGAGGTAGGCATCGTCCGGGTTGGACTTTGCCCTCTCTACTTTGTAGGTTTCGATGATGTTCGCGATGATCTCATCCACATGAGCCACTTTATCAGGATCGCTGTTGTCGAGGATGCCGTAGCGGACAGCCGCAATGTCATCGAGGTACACTTCATACCTGCCATGATATATTGCGTTGGCTTCCAAGAGAGTCGTGAGTTTACACTTTCTCCGGTCGCTGACTTTGCCATCCAGGGAGTGCTCAGCCACTGCCTCGATCACCATATCATAAACCTCGATAATCTCTGGGTCGGTTATCTGACACGGATTCACTACGACTTTTGATATCTTCTGCAGTTCTGCCAGAGATACCGTCTCTGCCGGCTTGGAGCCAGAGAGGTACTTTGCATACATCTTCAGGCGGCTTTCCGGTTCCTTTAAGTAACCGACGTGTGACCAGTACAAAAAGCGATCGAGCACCGCGCCCAGATCATCCTTATTCGCAAGGGCCTCCCGCGGATTACCGTTTGTTGATGCCACTGCGGTATGCAGTCTTGCAAGTTCCGTTTGTCTTCCGCGTTTAAAAACGCGCTCATTGAGGATCCCAAGGAACGTCCTTTGCGTGGGATCAGATGCATCCAGGAACTCGTCCAGCTCGACGAAGTCCGCTACCAGTATTCCGGAGTTGACATCGTACTCAAGACGGCCTTCCTCGGCCATGATTTTCGGATTCGGAATGCCGATGAACGATGACTCCGCCATGAACTTGGTGAGAGCAATAGAAAACACTTCGCCATCGGTGATGGTTTCAAAAAGCGTACGGGTAAGGTCTGACTTGGCAGTACCGTACTCACCGTACACCATGATGTGCTCTTTGGTTAAAAGAGCCATGATAATCTGACGGATGAGAAATTCCCTTTCAGGGAAAATATCATTCAGATCAGCTTCTATCCTCCTCATCTTCTCCGAAATCGCAATCACTTCTTTCATTTCTACTACAGAGGGCTTTTTTAAGTTTGCTCTTACCACTTTTGGGCTCCAATCTTTTGTTGGATTGACAATAAAGAAAACTTTGGCTAGCTAGTAGATGATTCCTCCTTTTCACTTTTAAAAGGGCATAAAACCTGACTTAAAAATAAGCAGTTTAAAACTAATCAATTATACCAAATAAATTGATTTTGTCAATACTTCAGGCAATGCAATATAAGTTCTACTTATATACTCTGCCAATTCTCGGTATCGACATCCCGCCCGCATGCGGTTCTCCACCCCGTTTAACATTCTCGAAGTAAATCCTACCCAAACTCTCGGATAAGTTCTCCAGACTAAAGTCTTTTTTTGCGATTCTAGCCGTGAGACCATCTTCTCCCCGACTATCGCTGTCCATTTTTACTAGTAAACAGTCTTCTTTTTCTCCTCCCCTGACACGCAGCTTCCTTTTCCCCGTAACCTCAACTCTATATCTACCGCTAACATCTTGGGCCTCGAAAAAGTCTGGGTATTCACTGATGGCATCTCTTAATGTATCAAAATCATGCTGCCTCTCCCCATCGCCAACCGGTTTAAGATCGGCATATTCAAGCAAGACCCTGCCTCGGTTGAGCAGTTCTGTCATTTTCCTTCTTGCAGGATCACCTTCTTGCAGATTATTGATTCTTTGCTCTAACCTATCAAGATATTTTTCCGCCTCAAACTTTATATCTCTAACTGTCTCAAAGATAAAAACATCACCTCTCTTGAGCTCATCAAAGCTTAACCCATCCTTCTTCTCCATCAAAGATTTCTCGGCCTCTACCTGGTCTCTAAAATCCCTAACTCTTTGATCTTCTTGCCCCCAATCAAAGTCCTTGTTTTTGATATCGGCTTGTGTTTTAGCCGATTTTGTATAAAAATCAGACTGTTTTAACCTGCCTAGCGCCTCACCAAGAATAGCTCTTTGAGGAATAAGTGTCCCCGAAAATATAGATACCCCTTTCTTCATATCCTCTGCCATCTCTTCTGTTGTTTCCTCTGTAAACCAGTCTGGCGGTGTGAAGGCCTTGGCGTCTTCTTCGCTAGCAAAGTCAACATTAGCCATTACGGCACCCTTGTTATTGAGAGGTTCTTTGAAAATATCTAAATGAATGGTTATTTCTCCCAGATTTGGATCTTCATATGGTATTTCATATCTATCCCTGATCGCTTTTTTGTTAGGGATATGAGACGGCTGCTCTAGATAGTCTTTCCTGACATATATTCCGCTGACTTTAACATAATCCCCCTTCCCCAAACTATCTCCTCTGTAAATTTTCCTAGGTTTTCCCGAAGATGAAGTCTCCTCCACCTCATAGTAATCGTAATTTTCTAACTTTTCCGGCAACCCTGAAACAAGAAAACTTCTCTCAATCTTTTCATCGGCGAGTTCATTGTTTTCATCTATATCATTGTGCCCAGATACGTCTGAGCCTTCTGCCGGGTTATATTTGCCACCTTCGTTCATTTTTGCTCCATATCCATAGCTATAATACCATACTTTTCAAGCCGTTCTTTGCATCCTGGGAAACCGTAATGGATATCTCTGGCAACTTCCTTGGTCATTCCCTTCCCTAAAATATTTTCCAAATCTTCCGTATCTAAATATTGTTCAAAATCTTTATAGATCCTTACTGCCTCGACATTTTTATACAACTTTTCACCGTCACAAGAAAATATAAGTTTATCGCCAGATGCTATCTGTGAATAGTCTTTCTTTGAATCCGGAGCATTTAGCGGCCGTGTTTCTATGGTTTTCTCACCGGACTTAATCCGGTCAAAAATTCCTTTATCTTCTTTCCTAATTCTCAAATTCCAGATTTTCACTAGACCTCTAGTTCCATCAAATCTTTACCTAAAACTACCTCACCATCAAACTTTTCTTTCACTTCAGAGACCAGGTCTGTGTCGTAGCCCAGAGGGAGTAAATGTGATAAAACTACTTTTTTTACATTTGCTTTTTTAGAAATTTCACCTATCTCAGTTGTCAAAAGATGCGGTTCGATAGGATTATCTTTTGGGGCGGAACAGTCAGTAATGAAGAGGTCGACATCCTGTATCGCTTTTTGAATCCCTTCGCAAAGCTTAGTATCTCCGGAAAAAACAACTTTTTTGCCTTCCGCCTGAAACCTGTACGAAACCGCGTCGGAGTTTAAATGATCAACCGCAAACGCTTCTACACTAAAGTTGTCCAGCTCTTTCATTTTATCAACCAGCTCTTCAAAATATATTTCTTTAAATTGAGGAACTAGATCCAGTTGATGTATTTTTGCGATTCCTTTTATAAACTCAGCTATCCCTTTTGGGCCGTAAACATATAGAGGCCTTGGATCCTTTCCATAAAAAGCAGAGAGCATATACCTTCTGACCAACATAGAGTAGAGTTCCACTGTGTGATCGGGATGAAAGTGAGTGATAAATATATAATCAAGGTCATAAATGTTTATACCCAGTTTAATGAGCTGTATCTGGACCCCACAACCTGTATCAACCAGAATTTTTTTATCGTCCGTTTCCAAGAGATACCCCGGCCCCATATGTTCAAGATCCGAAACAAATGAACCAGTCCCAAGAAGTGTTATTTTCATAGAACTATTTCCCTTCCCAGAATGCTTCGCCTTCTTTTTCCATAGCTTCAAGACGAGTATAGTAGTCGCGGATTTCATTTAGGTGGGCAAGTGCAATCTTTGCGGTCATCTCAGGATTGTCATTAGTAATATTTGATACCCTGTGCATCGTTCCATGTTCAAGCTCTACATTCATACCCATTTGAAACTGCTCAACGTCAAACATGTCCCACTCTATTCCTAGGCTTTCGCCCATTTCTTTCGCTTCTTCTAAAGTAAAGTTTTCTCCTGACATAACAAACTCCTTATTATAGCTTTAGTATACCTCATTTTGCTGTTCTATCAAGATTTTAGACTAAATAGAAAACTCCCCCACTTATGTTACGTGGGGGAGTAGTTTGGCTTACGGTTGCCAGATAGCAAGACGTTCACCCATGGAAATGAGCTCTTCTCTGTGCTCGAGAGCTATCCCGGTCTTGTCCAGTTCTTTAAGGAATGGCTCCGGACCAAAGATTGCGCCCATCATTGCGCCGGTGATGTCGCCCGTAGAGTCGCTGTCACCACTGTGGTTAACTGCGATTTTTACAGCTTTGACCGGATCATCCAGGCTGACCCTCGCGGCATATAAGCCGATGGCCAGAGCGTCATATCCGAGCCAACCGCCGCCTTTCATTGTTGCGTTAGGCACAGACAGCTTATCGTGAATAGTCTGAACCGCTTGATCGGTTGCTGCATCGAGAGCCATTTTCAGGAAATTGACTGTTTCCCGGCTTTTTTCCTCGCCCAGGTTTTCGGCTTGAACGAGAGCCATTTTCGCTGCCCCTTCAAGAGTCGCTCCGAAGAAGATATGCGAGACGATACTCGCGATGACTCCTGATGGCACATACGCCTCGGGTGTACCGTGGGTGATCGCTCCGGAACGCATACCGATCTCAAAAGCCCTTTCCGGACTTTCCCGAAAGGCGATACCAACAGGGTGGGCTCTCATCACTCCACCGCATCCTTTGCCTTCGTTCAGCGGTTTTTCGATCGTTCCCATGACACCGGAGTCAAGTGACTCCCTGCAGGTTTTGCCGGCACCTCTTCGATTGTGCCTGATATACTCTCTCCACTCGAGATACCTTTTGAAGATATTCTCAAGTACGTCTCCTTGACCGGGAGAGTCGAGTATACCGTTTGCGGTCGCCATAGCCATCTGAGTATCATCAGTGATAATCCCAGGCGGCAGACCTTCCCAGCGTACATCCGGCACATCTATACCTTCGGCACCATGCTTGGCAACTATCTCCTCATAGCTCATAAACTCGACTGGAGCGCCAAGAGCATCACCATAGGCAGCTCCTATCATGCATCCAACGGCGCGGGCCTTCGTATCAATGTTCATCACTCCTCCTTATAGTTGTTAATGATATTGTATCAAATACACTAACAAAGTCAAGTGCTTTATTTACACTCTTCCCCCTTCTCATCTACAACGATATCCTCATTGACATTTTATAGTCTTTATGTTATGATGTACCAATCCCATGCATAATAACATAAAAGCATTGGAGCCCCTTTTTAACTAAAATAAATCAAACAAACAGAAAGGATGTGTCCCTAATGGACCCATTGATAGTTATCATCCTGTTAATCCTCCTGCTTGGAGGCGCCAGCGCGGCTACGAAGAGCAGGCCGGCTTCCAGCACTAGCTATCAGACAGGGCGCTTCGGTCGTATCGACCATACCGTGGATTATGAGAATATGGATCCTTCCATACTCCGTGATCTAGCTATCGCGGAACTACAAGCATATCTGGAAGATCATCCGGAAGCCGAAAAAGGGCATTCATCCCACATGCATAATCAAACCCATTTCGCACTTGATGGTGTAGTTGCCATTAGCAGCTTCACAAACGGCTACGTTTCAGAAGTCACGACCGGTGACTTGATTGTCAAGGCAGTCGATCAGGAAAGTCGGGTTATCACAGAGTCTTTCCGTAACCCTGAGTCAATAAAAGGTCTGGAGCCTAAATATATCAGAACAATCCAGTATCTTATCCATTGGGGATCTCTGAGTTTTCAAGATGAGTGTAGAAACGTTCGGGGTCTCCTAGAGTACAACGAACACATCCGGGAACAACACATCGGAGCTCCGATGGATCGATTCGTTTCGAAGGGTATCTCCTTCGTAGCCAATGAGCTCAGCCGGCGTATGGGTACAACTATCAGTGCTTATATGACACTAATGCCTTCTGAGGTGATCAACGAAGATGGGCAAAAGATAGTTGCCGACAGGTTGGTCCACGCTTCCATAGGGGAATACCGTGACTGGCTCGAAGGCTTCCGCAAAAATGGCGGAGAAGTAACTCACCACTATACCTATCCGTTCTCACGACAGCAGAGAGACTTCTTTGTAGCCAAAGCCGACTTCCCCGCAACACCGCGATATGGCGCAGACTCAATCAACATTATCGTACCTGAAGGTGTGAATTTTCTTGGAGGTAACATTGGTCACTCCACACTCTACTTCATGGACGGTTACCGCATGATCGGTCATTTCGCTCCTTCGTTCAGTGATATATAAATCATGTCGCCAGACATGATCGCAACTTAAGTAGCAAAGCTACTACAAGAGGCGGCCCCACAAGGCCGCCTCTTTTTTGTTTTCACTTATTTAAAAACACAAACTTCAGCGGCGGCGATTTCTATCCCGCTCTTTAATACGAATTCGCTCTGCCTCTTTTTCATTTAATCGATGTATTTCACGCTCTTTTGTTGCAATCCGATCCGCTTCTTTCTCATTCAATCGATGCTTTTCTCTTTCTTGTATATTGATCCGCTCCACTTCTCTTTCGCTTGCCCTCTCTTTTGCTCTCTCTTGTTCATCAATACGCTCTTTTCTTTTTTCTTTGTCTTCTTCTTCAGTCATTTTTATCTCCCTTCACTTATAGTTTAAAGAAACCAACATATATTATACAAATACTAACATATGCTCGATGTTTTTCATTGAGCGTTTTTACAATAAACTTTCAAGATACGACTAAAATCTTACTTAGAACTAACATTCTCACATTCTCCAGAATGTTGGAATGTTAGAACTTTTTTATGAAGCTATAAAACTGCTTACCATATGGAGAAAGTGAGTGCATTACTGCCCTTCCGTGATACTTTTTGTTTACGAGTCCAGCCTGATACAACCTTCTTGTGTGCTCTGAAATTGTTTTTACATTACACTCCAAGTGCTCGGCGATTGACTCTAGTATTATCCCGTCATTTCTGGCGATACAGTCCAGGATCTCAATGCGCCTATGATTTGCCAGACCCTTTAAATGTCTTTCAAGTTGTCTTGGTGTTTTCTTCATAATCCCTCCAAAAAATATTCTTACATTCTCAAGAATATTGGAATATGTGTGGCGAAACAAGTATACAGAAACAAAAAAACGACATTCTTACATTCTTGAGAATATTGGAATGTCAGTGTTTTAGCTGGAGCCAGTCAGCGCCCGTACGACCTCTTTGTTGTTGCTGAGTGAAGTCACAGGGATTAGCATCTCGATATTCTTTAGTAAACTTATTATTTTCAGGCGTTACACCATACTTGGCAAACTCTGCGAGGACGCTATCTGTCATGTGGTCAAAAGCGCTACCATATGCCTTCTCGTTCTTTAGGCGCGTCCCGGAAAGTACGAGGTCAAAATCGTTGCCCTTGTCACCTAGAGCGGCATAACCGATCAGTTCGCCCGCCTTCACCTTGTCACCAACTTTAAAATCTCCCGCGAAGTAGACGTGACTAAACTCAAAACCAACATTTTTATCAACCTCAGTTGAAAAAGTGATGCTATTTCCTGTTTTAGGGCGCTTGCCGGGCTGACCGGCTACCTCACTCTCAAGCTCAACTTTTGAAACCACTCCGTCAAAAGGAGCAAACACCTTGACCTTGTCAGTCGTCCCCTGAAACTGCGGAGTCGGATAGACATAGTGCTTCATTGAGCGATTAGCTTCCTGTACCTGCTCAAAACTATACCCGGCAAAGTCATGCCCCGCACAACTGCGATACTTAGAAATACTTTGTATCTGGCTCAGGTCTACCGGCACAGCGGTAATGTACTTCGCGCTTGTACTCGGCCACTGACTGGCACTTTCATCAACCCTTGTTTCGGCAATTTTTGGAACATCTCTAAACTCTTCTGATTTTTTCTCTGGAGATCTTTTGATCAAAACCACAGTTGTTGCAATGACAATAATGACTAACGCCAAGGCACAAACAATAACCAATATCTTCTTCGCCTCTATAAACTCAATGATTTTCCGAAATGCATTTGACATAAGAATATTCTAGCGCAAAATTGTTTTTAATGAGTAATAAGAGATAAAGCTGAGAGTTTGCTAATTACTTTATTATTTGTTATCCCTAGTAAACGCTTTTAAATAATTTACATATGAATAAACTTTTTCCTTACCTTCTGTTTTTCTCTCGATCAATATCCCAAGACTTACAAAGCGCTCTATCAGTTTTATAGATCCTGCTCTAGTGAAGCCGGTCCATCCCATAACTATTCTGGAATTTATGATTGGCATCTTAAATAAATTTCTCAATACCAAAATGCCACTCTCAGCTTCTCGTTTGCCAAGGGCATGAATCTTGCACATATCTTCTTCCCTTAATTGAAAAATCTTCTTGCTGATTCTAATGGAATCTTCGGCGGTTTCGATCACCCCATCTAGGAAAAAATTAACCCATTCATCCACCTTACCATCATGGTAATCGCCGAGTTTCTGATAATAGACCTTTTGATGTTTTTTAAAATACCAAGAAAGAAATAATACCGGTTTATCTAATAACTTCCTTTCCAATAACAAAAGGGTGATAAGAAGTCGACCGGTTCTACCATTACCATCAAGAAAAGGATGAATCGTCTCAAACTGAGCATGAGCAATAGCTGCCTGGATTAATGGCAATACTTCCTCATTGTGTAAAAATTTTTCCAAATCACTGAGAGCTGGATTCATATCAGTAACAGCTGGTGGAACGTAACTCGCATCAGACAACGTAGCACCACCTATCCAGTTTTGAGAATTTCGAAAGTTGCCAGGATCTGAAAAATGAGTCGCTCTTGCACCCGTCATAAGTTTAGAGTGTAACTCTCTAATAAATCTCAAGGACAGGGGTAACTTTTTTATTCTTACAATCCCATAATTTAAGGCCTCAATATAAAAGTCAATATCGCTTGAATCTGTCTCTTTTGGCGCTATCCCAGCATTGGCCTCTAAAACATCAACGATTGTTGCTTTTGTTCCTTCTATTTGAGAGGATGCCTCAGCATCCTTAATAATAAACATATATAGGAAGAAGTCCACATCCGGCAACTCGTGTGTAACACCATCCAGCTTACCGACAAGCCTAGTAGCCTTATCTGCCTTCACAAGCGTTTTAGCAGGAAAGCCAAAAATACCCTTAGGAGGAAAGGGATTGGTGACAAAGGACTTATACCCTCTTGGTTGGCTTACGAATTTACCTATTTCAATTTTCATTATAGTTTACTTTAATTTATTTATGTATACTATTTTACGTTTTAGTATACTATTTGTCAAGAAGGATATACTAATTATTCAAAATTTGAGCTCAAAAACTAATTTCAGTTAACTTACTCATAATTTTATCTTTTTCGCCTTTATAAACTCAATGATTTTCCGAAATGCATTTGACATAAGAATATTCTAGCACAAAAAATCGGTAGATTTTTAAATTTACCTATTTAGGAAGATAAAGCTGAGAGCTTGCTTAGAAATTTTTACACCCCATCCAAAAACGTTTCGATGAATTTATCTACTTTCTTCCCAATCCTTTTGATTATATTGTCCCTCTCTAGAACTTTTG
The DNA here is from genome assembly GCA_030647205.1 of bacterium. Classification (GTDB taxonomy): domain Bacteria; phylum Patescibacteriota; class CPR2; order UBA1875; family JAJYID01; genus JAKANV01. The sequence goes on along the minus strand of JAUSJO010000008.1, from coordinate 72,669 downwards.
GCTGGGTTTTCAATGTTTTTGCCAAATCATGCCTTTTTGGCTTAAGCCCCGTGTATAAATATCTATCTATTACCTTCTGCAGCATTTCATCCATTAAGCCTTCTTCTTTACAAATCTTCTCAAATTCTTTCAATTGTTCTTCTCGCCAAAACTCTTCAAAAGCGCCATCCACTTCTGTCGAATCTTTAATTTCAGGAATGTTCTCTTCTATGAACTTTTCAATTAATTCCTTCTTGCTTCTTAGAGCTAAATCTCCTGACATGATATCTGAAACGTTTTTCACGATACGCTTACGCTCTGTTTCATCTGCGTCAATATATAAAGCAAGGAGTCTCAAGATGTAATCAATGTTTATTTCATCCCTTCTTATTAACTCAATTTCAAAATCAACATCATCTAAGATAGAAACTTTTTCATGCTCATTATCGCTCTTAACTTTGTCATATATATCTAGATACTTACTTTTGTAATCCTCAAATTCTTGCTCCGATATCCTTGTATCTGAGAAAGAAAAGTCAGCAAAAGTAGTTAAAACATTTTTCAAACGAGTTAATTCTCTAAATGTAGTTACGAAAACTAGCTGATCTGTTTCACTAACTAGATCATCCACATAGTCCGGTGTGGGTGCCAAATTCCTTAAGTCGAGCAAAACACCATTGAATTGCTCAACATATTTTTTATATGGTTCTAAAAATATTATTTCCTTTGCATCTTTATTGCTAAAGAGGGCTACGGCTCGGTCGGTCGCCTTCTTTAAGTTTCTAAAAACTACAATGTTGCCATGCGACTTACGTTCATTTAATATTCTGTTTGTCCTTGAGTAAGCCTGGATCAGTCCGTGATATCGCAAGTTTTTATCAACATATAGAGTATTTAAAGTTTTCGCGTCAAATCCGGTCAGAAACATGTTTACCACTATTAAAATATCAATGTCCCTTTCCTTCACTCTCTGTGCAATATTTTTATAATAGTTATAAAAGCTGGTGTTGTCTTTTGTTGTGAAGTTAGTACCAAACATTTTATTGTAATCACCGATGTATTCTTCGAGCTTATCCCTTGAGTGTTTATTGATAGGCTGGTCCTTTTCTATATCAACATCCGCCTCACCTATCATTCCATCAGCGTCTTTATCTTCCTCATTTGCGGCAAAACTAAAGATTGTGGCGATTTTTAGATTATGCTCTCCCGCTTCTTTCTTCTTCCTGAAAGTTTCATAATATCTTGTCAAAACATCAATACTCGAGGTACAAAACATAGCCGTAAATTCTTTGGAATGAGTTTTTCTATCATGGTTTGCGATTATGTAGTCGGTAATCTTTTCAATCCTCTTAGACGATTCCATGAGCTCTTTTGTATCAATCCCTTCAACCTCTATATCTATGTCGTTCTCACTATCTGCCTTTCTCCTGTATCTACCCACATACTCTACTAGAAATCGTAAAACATTTTCATCAGATATCGCATCGGTAATCACATATTTATGCAGACACTCATCGAAAAGCTGGGCAGTTGTCTTTTTGTCAGCCCCAGAACCCACAGCGTTCTCGGCGAATATCGGTGTACCGGTAAAGCCAAACATTTGATAATTCTGAAAATACTGAGTAATCCTTTTGTGCGTCTCACCAAACTGGCTCCTGTGGCACTCATCGAAAATAAAGACTATTTTCTTGTCTTTATGCTTTTCCATTTTCTTCAGATGTCGTTCTTTACTGATAGCAGTATTAATCTTTTGTATGGTCGTCACGATCAGTTTTGCGTCATTCGTCTCATCTTCGAACTGCTTCACCAGCATCCGAGTATTATCAGTTCCGTCAACACTTCCCGCTCTGAACTTATTAAACTCTTTTATCGTCTGGTAATCCAAATCGTTCCGATCGACGACAAAAACGACTTTATAGACATCGGGTGAATCTATCAAGGTCTGGCTCGCCTTAAATGCTGTCAATGTCTTGCCGCTTCCAGTGGTGTGCCAGATATAACCATTCTTTTTCGAGTTCTTTACTCGATCAACTATCGCTTCAACCGCATAGTACTGATAAGGTCGCAAAACCATCAGAATCTTGTCCGCTTCAGAAAGTACTGTGTACTTTGTAATCATCTTCGCCAGATGGCATCTCTCCAGAAATATCTTGGCAAAATCATCCAGCTTTTTTATGTTCTTATTACTCTTATTGGCCCAGAAAAATGTTTGTTTGAAGGACTGCTTCTTGTCTGTCATGTAGCTCACCGTGTTCGCATAGTACTTTGTATTTACTCCGTTGCTAATAACAAAGATTTGAATGTACTGGAAAAGACCACGAGCAGCGGTGTATGAGTGCCGGCGATATCGATTTACTTGGTTGAAAGCTTCCTTTAGCTCCAGTCCTCTTCTTTTTAGCTCTATCTGAACCAGAGGGAGTCCGTTGATCAAAATAGTTACATCATACCTAGTCTTATACTCACCCGTATTTGTGATCTGATTTGCCACCTGAAACTCGTTCTGGCACCACTCTCGAGTGTTTAGAAACTCTATGTATGCACTCATGCCATCATCTCGAACCAGATGCATCTTGTCTCGCAATATCTTCGCCCGATCAAAAACATTCCCTTTGTCCAAATGATTTAGAATCCTCTCAAACTCTTTATCGCTCAGCTTTATACCATTGTGTTTTTCCAGCTGAATCTTCAGGTTCACAAAGAGCATTTCCTCGTCATAAATAACAACCCGCTCGTATCTCATCCCCTCGAGCTGTTTGACTAAACTATTCTCTAATGCTTGTTCTGATTGTGCTGTCATTTGGTTTTACTTCTCCTCACGAATTTACTATCAATAAATTTCAGTATTACTGGCTCGCCCTCATTTGCTGAGAATAATGTTAGTTTTTTCTTCGCTCTTGTTATCCCAACTAGAAACTCACAGATTTTTTGGTCAGTTAGCTCGCCTGTTTCTTTATCAAGCATAATATAATCATCAACCCCAATATAATACACGAAATCAGCCGAAAGTCCTTTAGAGCTCATCACTGTTGTCATCTCAACCTCTATAGCGCCCCGAGTATTCGGCGCAAAACCTTTTATCATCTTTGATATTAAATTCTTTAGGTTAAATATTTCACTAAATCTCTTCAACTCATCGGCCGTTAGTTCAGTCTTTCCTTGCTTTGCTTTTTTAAACAATGCTATATCTTGCTCAATGCGAACTTTTGTTTCTCCATCCAAAACGTACCATATTTTCTTTTGGAGATTATCACAATTTATTATTAGTTTTCTAATTTCAGAGTCCGATAGATATAACGGAATTATCTTCCTTAACATTAAGTTATCTGTTTTTCTTATAGCTAACGTTTTAAATGCCTCAATTAGATACTTGTGTTTTATCTTATTGCGTCCTTCATTCCCAAATAATTCAAACTCAACTACATTAAAACCCTCCCCAGAAAGACCTTCATAAATTGATTGTTTAAGAAAAGATGGAACTAATACAAGTACTCTGCCGCCATTATGTTCTTCTACTTCTTTTCGTATTCTTGTCGCTAGCTGGTATATCAATTGATGGCCACTCACCCCCGAAACAAAATCGATACAAGAATGTTTTGCGCTTATTTCATTCTTGTCATCAGTCCTTTCTGTGGGATATAGAAATTTCTTCTCATCTGCTCTATCTTGAAGGTAACCATCACTCTTCGCGTTTGATATCAGGCTATTTACCGCGTCAACAACAACTTGTGTGCATCTGTAGCAGAAGTCTAACGAAAATTCACCTGTTCCTTCATGATTATATAGTGCACGTATTAGCTCTGGCCGTGCGTGCTTCCAGTCATACAAGGACTGATCATCGTCACCGACTAAGATAACTTTATTTTTCTTGTTCAACAACTTGATCAAGTTATATTCTAGTTGATTAAAGTCCTGAAACTCATCTACGAGTATTAAGTCATATTCATCTGGGATCTTATCGTTATTGTTTGAGAAGATACTGTTGACTGCATGAATTATTGAGTTGAAAGAATAAAGTTTCCCTTCATTGCTATAAAATTCAGCCCGCCCCAAATAAAACTCCTCCTCCTCTTTATCAAGATTACCCTCGCATAGCCTTGCTTCGTAACTAATTTTCTCTTTATTAATATAGAAATAATCTTCACTTATCAAACCGTCTAGGTCTTGTTCGAGCTCTATTGTTGTTTCACGAAACAAGTTCTTGTACTTCTGCAACGCAAACGAATGTAGTGTGGAAACTCTAACATTGTCAAAATCATCGAACTCTCTTTCTAGGTCGTTAACTAATTTGTTAATAAACGATAATATAAGTATCTTCTTGCCCTTAAATTCACCTGAATTAATAATAGTCTTAAAAGTATGGCTTTTCCCAGTTCCAGGACCAGCCAAACCAACAAATAGGTTTTTATCAGAATTATTTAAAAGTTTGATAATCATCACACAAACATCTGCTGGAGAAGGGCTTTTTTGAATTCTTTAACCTTCCCCAACTCCTTATTTATTAAATCAATTTTATCATCCAAGCTTGTCAAAAATTCGGCGATTTTCCCCTGTTCTTCTGAATCCGGTATTTGAATAATTGTTTTTAAAAGACCAATTTTTGAGATATTATATCTAGTACTACCTTGTGCTAATCTTATTGTTTTTCTTCTAAAATACTCGCTTCTAAATAAGAACTTTAGAAAATATGGCAAAGTTTTTTTATTATCAAACAGTCTAAATCCGAAACAAAAACTATTAAGATACACATCCTCAACATCTTCTAACAAGACTGAGGAAAAACCAACTTCTAGGGGCGTCTCAGAAGATGTAGTAAAAAACACGTCACCTTTCTTCGCTTTACTTTGTGCTTCATTTTCTTTAATGTTCACAAAACTACATTTTGAAACATCTACATTAGAGCCGTCAAAAATTTGCTTATAAGTAATATATGGAAACCCTTTTCCAAAGTCTTCCGCAGATTTACCGGTTAGTCCGTTGTATGTCTTACCGATTTCACCCAATTCCTTTTCCTCCCAATCCGGAAATTCCATTCCAGTCTTATCTTTAAAGCGGATTTTTTGCGAGAAAATCGCCTGCATTACACCTTTTTTATATTTCTCAAACTGCTTTTTCTTCTCTTCCAATTTCCCAATTTTCTCATCAACACTCCCCAAAAACCCCGCAATCTTTTCTTGTTCTGTAATGTTTGGTCTTAAGATAGACATTTTAAAAAAATCAACAACACTCATGTTTAATAAGCCATGATTCCTTGCCCCTTCTTGCGCTATCTTTTCAATCTCAATATTTAATTTCCCAGCATCAAAATACTGCTCATAAAATATAATGCTTCTCGGTTCTTTCGATCTAAAGCAGATGTACAAAGTTGATACAACTCCAGCGTTATCTTTGAAAAGTCTCTTTATCGCCCCCATGGGGTAACCCTTTGAATAACTCTTATTGTAAGCAAAGTCATTTTTTCGTAATAGATAATAGCCAGTCACATCCTTAGCGGAGACTAGTTTAGTAAAAAATTTATCTTGGCCGATTAGTCCATCCTGAGCTGAAATTGTTAGGATATTTTGGTTATTTTCTTTGTTTTTCGTAGTTACACGTTCAAATACAGTACCAAACGTAGGAGTTTGCCACGCATCCTTAAATTCCTTAAACCTAAGTTTGGGAACATTTGTTGTTTCCACCATCATGGCTTAACCCCTGTTGAGCAAAGTTCTAAAAGTTTTACGCCTAAACTAGTTATTGCCAATTGTGCCCTATCAAACTCAATCCTTTGGCTTTTCGCTAAGCCCTTTTGTAACTCTATAACATTTGGGTCATTTTCAAGCTTTGAATAAATTTTCTTGTTTGCGAAAGATCTGTCATGTGGTCGCTCCAGGAGACCGAGTGAGATCATATTGTCTACATATGAATCAATATTCCTTGGCCCAGAAAGATTAATTAGATCGGGCAATAAATTGCAGTTTCTGCCGGCAATCGAAAAACCTGTAGTGCCACTTTGAACAATTTTAATATCAATAACGGGAACCGCACCCTTAATAACAGCTTTGCAAAAACCAGCAGGTAAGTTCAGTTGTCCGCTCTCCTCTTCAGTTATTGGTTCAAAATCAACAATATTATCGTTAGAGTTTATATACTCTAATATTTTGATCTCGTCAGAGCTTAATCTATTTAAAATTTCGATAAATGAGATCAGCACCCTTTTTGAATTTTCCTTGGTAGATGCCTTTGCTAGTATCTCTGCGTAATATTCTGCCACTACAATGTCTTCCGTATACCTCAACTTTTCCAGTATCGGCACTAGAATTCTAACATCTGGAGATATAAGTTCTTTCTCTTTATATCTATCAAGTTTATCTAAATAAAGGTGAAGATTTTTTTCTAAAATCGCCGCCATCCTGCCGATGGGTGTTACAAATAATGACACACATTGCGCTATTGACTGCCCGACTACTCTAACCGCTGGTTGAGCGGCGTCCCTATACGCTTCCGTCGCGTTCGCCTTTATCATCTCTTTAACTATTTCATCTTCAGAAAGCATAAAATTAAAACGGCGGATTGATGCCGATCTCCTTACAATATTCTGCTATCTTTTTATCAACACCCACCATCTCTTTATCAATCTTTTTTATTTCTTGAGTAACTTCTGCGAGATCTATCAACTCTTCCTCTTCAAAAGTGTCTACGTAAATAGGAATGTTCAGGTTGTAGTCATTTTCGGCTATTTCCTTGAGACTTGCCACATAACTGTATTTATCCTCTACTTTTCTTTCTCGATAAGTTTTGATAATCTTTTCTATGTCTTCGGCCTGAAGTTTGTTTTGGTTCTTGCCTTTTACAAAATGTTTGCTTGCATCTATAAAGAGAACATTATCAGAGTTCTTACGGCATTTTTGAAAAACTAGGAGACAAGCAGAAATACTCGTGCCGTAAAAGAGATTTGCAGGAAGTCCGATAACAGCATCTAGATAATTCTTTTCTTTGATGAGATGCTCGCGAATGTGTCCCTCTGCAGCACCACGGAAAAGCACGCCATGAGGCATAACGGTTGCCATGGTTCCATTATCATCCAGCTGATAAATCATGTGTTCTATAAAGGCATAGTCGGCCTTCTTCTTTGGCGCTAGTCTGCCATACTGGCTAAAGCGATCATCATTCAAAAATGTCTGATGAGCTGACCATTCGGCGCCAAATGGTGGGTTGGCAACAATTGCTTCAAATCGTTCTTCTAAATGTTGTGGATGCTCCAGAGTGTCTTCCTGCCTGATATTGAATCTGTCATAACGAACATCGTGAAGAATCATGTTCATACGAGCAAGGTTGTATGTAGTGTGGTTCATTTCTTGTCCATAGAAAAAGCCAACATCGTCGACATATCTGGCAACTCTCAAAAGCAATGAGCCAGAACCGCAAGTTGGATCGTAAACACTTTTCAAATGTTTTTTCCCCGAAGTTACAAGTTTTGCTAGAACTTCTGAAACTTCTTGAGGAGTATAGAATTCCCCTGCTTTCTTCCCGGCGCCACTGGCAAACTGACCAATTAGATATTCATAAGCATCCCCAAGGACATCTATCCTTGAATCTTCCAAAAAGAAATTTATCTTATCAAGATGAGAAAGAACTTTCCCTATAAGCTGACTTCGATCATGAACAGATCTACCAAGTTTTGAGTTGTTTAGGTCTAGCTCTGAGAAAAGTTTATCAAAATCGTCCTCGCTGTCAGTCCCCATAGTACTTCTTTCTATATTGCCAAGGATTCTCTCTAGATCTTCGATGATGTCATTTGAGTTCGCGTCTCTCTCCACCAGAGAATGAAAAAGTTCTGAGGGTTTGAGAAAATAGCCAAGCTTATCTATGGATTCTTTTTTTATAACTTCAATAATTTTTTTGCCATCTTCTGTGTTCTCTTTGATATCGGTGTAATCTATCTTGTCTGCTTCAAGAACTTCGTTGGCATAAAGATGCATTTTTTCTGAAAGATACTTATAGAAAATAAAGCCAAGAATATAGTCACGAAACTCATCGGCATTCATTTTGCCTCGGAGTTCGTTGGCGATATTCCAAAGTTGAGTCTGAAGCTGTTTTTTCTGCTCCTCGGTCATAAAATTCCCTCATTTAGTGCTTATATTTTACTCTTCTTTGGAAGGAAAATCCAGTGTACAAAGCAGTTAATAAATACCTTATTCTAAGGAATTTCTAAAGTTGTTTGAGTGCTTTTTGATACTTACAGAAGTCACAACCCTCAGTGTAGTCAGGGATATCTCCAGAGTCTAGACATTTTTTTGCGTCCATTATAGCTTTTTCAACCCATCCGTCACTTCCCGTATAAGGGATTATTTTGATATCAAACTCTAGCTTTGCATCAAATGCTTTTCTGTCTTTCTGCCCATTAGCATATACAAAATATCCTGTATCCGAAACTTTGAATCCGTTTTGCCTGAGAAGCCACTGATATATTTCCATTTGTCTTTTGTACCCGTCCTGCCACTCGGCATCGAGATTTACTTCCCCATCCTTTGAGGTTGCTTTGTAGTCAACTACCATGATCTGGCCGTTTGGATCCACCCAGACATCATCAACGGCGCCATATATCAAAAATCCTGTTGATTTATGTATATATTGGACTCCAGTGAAGTTGTGACGCCACTTGTCCATATCTTCATGTTGGAAGGGAACCGCATCTATACCATAATGTTTCATCAAAGGATGCGTGGTAGCGCCAGCTCTGTGAATGTCGAACTCCTTTTTCAAAAGATGATCTACGGCGGAGTTTAAAGTGAAAGGATATCCGCCCGGCTGACCTATACCAAGACGCTGGTTCATATAAAAACACCTCGGACAACGGATATAGTTCTCTATACCTGTACGGCTGATTTTAAACTGTTCTTTTGATTTCGGATCGTATAGTTTTCTTGCCATAGTTTTATTTATTAAGCTTTCTCATCCAACAGTACCGTTATTTCCGATGGACTAATCTCTGCATATTCTAGCAATGCAGCGACTACATCTCTTTTGTAGTTATTATTTAAACTAGCCTCAAAATAGTATGGTGTTCCAGTAATTTCCCTCGGTTCTAGTAAATCATCTTCTGTAGTTTTTATATATCTAGGTAAAAACTCGTCCGAGACAACACAGTTGAAGATTTCTGGCTCGTTTTCGAATAACTTTTCTAGTATTAACTTGTATGCAGCTATCCAGTTTTTGCAGTCATATGTTTCCCCAAAAATCTTTATCGCTTTAATCTTTGCTCCCATGAGATCATCCTCGGCAAAAATTATTTCTGTCTCTTGAATCTTTGGAGCGAACTTGGTTTCTGGGACTGGCCAAACCTTATCAATCTGCTTGAGCCACCACTTTGTTCTTTTTTGTAGTGCCTTTAGATCCCAAATATCGAGTTTTTTAATGAACTGGTTTATAACTAGTGGGCTATCCATAAAACCATTTTCAATTGTCTTCTTGTCTTTAAATGAGTTGTTGGAATATTTTGAGTTATATCCCGTCAAAGTAAGGTTTGGCAAAGTATGCAAATACTTATCATGTATCTGATCATAGGTTGGTCCCAACTCTTTTTTCCAAGCGTTGTTAAGTGTCTGCGGCATTATATGCTCAATCGTGAGAGGCAGAGTTCCTTCCGAGATTTGTCTCAAAATCTTTGATTCCTTTGAACTGTCATCAACTGAACTTAGGATATATCTAACATATATGCCTTTTTGTGTATAAAATTCGTTGTTTTCTAAGTTGTCCTCTATCTCGAGATGCTTTGGGAACCTTAAATCACCAGTTTTGTTAGCCAAAATATACGCAAAAACATCTGCATAGTTGCTACCAGGATATTCTGATTGATAGGTGGCAATCTCTCTGTGCAAAACGGCAAAAAACTTATTTAAACCAGTTGAGTAAATATTACAAATGATTCTCCTGGCAAGAAAACTTTCCAGAATATCAAAAATTCTAACCAGTGTTTCATCATCGATCTTTTTTGATTTATATTCCGCAAGTACGCTCATCAAAAACGGGAAATGAGTTTCTACTTTAAGGTAGTTGAGCCTGAACCCTTTATCACTAACTAGTTTATAGTCGTTATCCTCGTCTTTATTGAATTTTAAGAAGCTATAATAATCTAAGTTATTAAGAATATCACCGTAGAATTCTTCCAGTTTATCTTTATCGTCTTGACGGTCATCGATTTTTGAATAAAACAGTTTTTTAAACTCTGGATAAACCTGATCAATTTTTACGTCTCTTTGTAGTTTTGCCGTTAATAGGTATTTAAAGAAATCTGAGATATAATCCTTATTTATTTCGGTTAGCTCAGACTCTATGAGTTTCCAATATTTGTTCAACACCATTTCTCTGGCCTCGCTATTGTTGAGCATCAACGCAAAGTTTCGGATCTTGTCACCATCGGTTAGGGGCTTCCCGGTTGAGTTGATGCTTTCAAAAACTTTCTGTGGATTGTCATCGGTAGAGTCCAGAAAAATCTTTACTATTTGGAAGCAAGCAAGGCCTTTGACATAATCTTCCAAACTTTGTTGGCCCTTAAAGTGCTCGTAAAATATTTCATATGATCTATAGAGTTTACTTTCCCTGCAGTTACTACTAATGTTGGCCCGTTCAAATATTTGTTTATAGATTTCATCGTCAGTAGTAACAGTTCTTAGTTTGATCCGGTTTTTCTCTTTATAATAATCTTTTTTGTTAAAAAGATAGTTTTCAAGGATCTCATCTGAATGCATCGTGCTTTTTTCGGGATTATCCAATAAAATATGGTAAATTGCAGTAAGCATTAAAACGACTGTTGTCACTCTTTGCTGACCATCTATAATCGTGCTATTTTCGTCCCCTTCGTTCACGTATACTACACTACCGAAAAAATGCTTCTGGTTTGTCTTGACTGCTTGCTTCAAGTCTTCTAGGAAGTTTAAGACATTCACCTTATCCCAAGAATACGGTCTTTGGAAATCAGGAATTTTAAAAAACCTACCCGGGGTATATATAAAATCTTTAATGTCTGACTTGTTTGCGTCCATAATGCCCTTATTTTAGCACAAGGGTAAGAAAAAAGACAGATGAGCTGCTACTTGCTTTGCCATTTTCTAAAACCAGCGTTAACAGCCTCTTTCTCAGAACAAAACATTTTTTCGCCATATTTTGGGTCAATCTTAACTTTGGAATAAGAGGGGCTTTCTTTTGTATGATATATCTTGTCACCATTTTGAGAAGTATTACCTTTAATATCGCAAGCTGCACCTTTATAGAAATAACCTCCTACTATGAAAAATATTACGACAGCACCCATCGCCATAAATGTATAAAATTTAAGTAACTTTTTGTGTCTTTCTCTTTCTTTGCCGAGTCTACTGTTTGTTTCTAGCCTTATTTGAGCACTTTTTTCAAGAAGACCCTTCTCTATACCATCTTTCCTCTTTGCCATTCTTCTAAGATCCACTTCTTCTGAAACACTTGCGGTCATCTCATTTTCAATCTGGTTTAATAATGGTAATATTTTCACTTCGGTATGACTTGTTTTTGATCCCCTGTAGTCATATCTAAATATCCAGCATTTCTTTTCAGACAAAAGGACACCATAAGCGGCTCTCATGTCTTGGCAATATAAGTGAAGTTGCTTCTTTGCATCCTCATAACTCCCTTTTTTAAACTGTCTGATTGATTTTTCAATTTTAAGTTCAAAAATGACAAGCGCTAGATCTGGGTCATCTTCTCCCCAAATAATAACATCACTTTTATTGCTAAGCCTTTTGTCGAATGAAGTTGTCAGATGTTGAGATTTCAAACGTTGGCTAGAGATATTAAACAAGCCTGTTATCTTGCCCTTAAAGTCATTTTCTAGTTCTTCTTCTGTACTATAATCTTTTCCTTGGAACAGATTTAAAAAATTATCAGGTGAATACATAAAAAATCCTTCTTAATAGGCTAATTATAGCATGCGTAAAGAAAAAGGACAGCTGAGATACTACTTTTCCGGAGAATAGTTATTTGCCCAAAAAGAAAAGCCCCGGGTCTTTCGACCTGGGGCTTTGCAAATTGACATTCTTCCTTGTTCTTACCGTTTAACCGGCCTTTTGGCTTTCCTCTTCTGCTTCCTTCGCCGCTCTGTCAGCTTTGGCCCTTTTGGAAGCTTCTACCCCCATTGGGTAACCGCACCTGAAACAGTAGCCACGTCCTTCGGGAATCGGGTGTGTGCATTCGCATCTGGTTGACATTATCATCCCCTTTCAACTGATAGTTTGTAGTAAATGATCTTTCACACCGTCTGCAAAGTAAAATGGTCTTTCTCCATCCTTTTCGGTCATAATCCGGTTGCCCTCATCCCAATCCTCCAGACGCTGCCCTTTGAGTATCGTTTCCTTGTGCTCTTCATCTCTGGCGACAATAGCACCAAGTTTGAGAGCAGTTTTTAAGCAGCCATAGCAGAAATACGATCCTTCAACCTTTATGGCTGGCCATTCGAAACCATACCCATTATCAGACTCGATTTCATGACCGCAGCCATCACAGTAGTACGATACTGCTATTCCCCATCCTTTTTCTACATGAGAATGTCTGCTCATAACTCTCCTCTCTCGGAAGTAGTCAACATTGTCCAAGGTACTCTCAAATAAAAATGAGGGAAACCCCCTCTTTGAGTAACTATACTTTATTTAAAGTAAAAATTCAATTGAAAAAGGGGCCGCAAAACATGCAGCCCCTTTCTTTACACTAATCTAATAACCTTACTCCTCTTCCATCAAGTCTTCCAGCCAGCTGACCGGAGCGGTTCTCTTGGACGGGAGGCCCAGTCCGAACCTTCTCTCAATAACACGATCAATATAGAGAATGGAGAAAATCAGGAAGTCGTACAGGAAATGCACCAGGATACAGGCAAGCAGTCCGTACCTAAAGAGCAGGATAAACATGAACATGCCAATAAACCAGCTATTCACGAAACCCAGAGGTCCAAGGTACTTGTGGCCATTCCTGAAAAACGCATTCGCTGACAGGATCGCCGCTCCGATCGCCCAGTTTGTGGGACTCCCCAAGTATATACTCAGGTGACCGAAGGTGAAAAAGTCAGCAATCGGTCCCAAAATATGGACCTGGACTGCTTCAACGATACCGAAGCCCAGGAAGCCAAAGAAGAGAAAATTACCTACCATGGCTCCCACGATACAGCTCAGAAACAGTATCCAGCGGAAACATACTTCTTCCACCACGCCTGCAAACAGACTCACTAGTGTGCCTTTTGCAAGCATCTCCTCAGCCCTGTCGTTGACATCCTGACGATTTCTGGTCAGGAAACAATAAGAGGTAGCGGCTATAGCCCAAATAAGTATGGGCCACGATGACAGGACCCAGTCAATGGGACCGTCATTTCCTCTGATACCCCACAGTTCGAAGAACTTAAAGGGCATCGCTTCAGGGAAGAAAAGGTAGACGATTGCCAGTACCAGTATCGCGGAAAACATCTTTTCTGACAAAGTCTCGTCCCCGCTTGCCTTGAGTCCTCGGTCTGCTTTCTCAAAATGAGAAGGCATCCGCCTCACCTCCAAAGGTTTTTTAGATTTTTATAAAGATTCTCTTATCTCTTTTTTGAAATAAGTATTTCCATATAATAACATAAACATTTCCTATTGTCAATATAATTTAAGTTCGCCAATCAGCCTATAGTACTGCCAAAAATAACTATATATCTCCTTTTAGGTACTTCTTCCTCTCATCTTCCGGAAATTTTTCGATTGCATACCTTAGTGCCGTTCTGGGCATGGTTTTGTAGTGTCTCTTCAGAAAATCCACCTCTACCACCTTTGCCCTGTTTCCTACCTCCCTTAAGCTCCAACCAACCGCTTTGTGGATGAGATCATGCTTATCGTGCAAAAGTATTTCTGAAAGATTTAAAGTATCATCAAAGTCATCATTTCTGATAAACATAAACGTTGAGATGATGGCGATGCGCTTTTGCCAGAGGTTCTGTGACTTTGCAAATTTGTATAGAATATATCGGGGTTTATCTAGTAGATAGTCGCCAACAATACGAGGGCACGTAACATCTACCAAATCCCAGTTGTTTATGTATTTCAAATTTTGAAGGTATAAATTATAAAAAGTGTCTTTATCTTTTGGATATCGTAAAGTCATGATAACAAGCGCACAGAATCTCTCCTCATGAACCTGTGAACTCACGAGTTTTGAAATATCGGCAACATCTAGTTCCTTATATTTCCTGGCTACTTTCCTGATATTCGGGACCACAATGCCGAGAAAAATATCCCCCTCACCGTACTCGCCTTTTCCGGTCTTGAAGAATCTCTGATAGTCAGGGATTCTACTTTTGTCGGCTAAGCTTCGCAGGTCATTTTTTAGTTCTTCCAAATTCATACTCGCTACCTATAGTAAGTCTTTGCGGTGGCTTCCGGGAATGTTGTCGGGCAGGAGCCGGTTCCGCTGTAGGCAAGCTTCATTTCCATATCGGACACAACCTTGAAGTATGCATACCCTTTTGGTTTTTCACCTTCACCGTAGTCCGTGAGCGCATAACAATGAGATGTTGTAATAGTCGCAGGATCTTTGTAGGTCGGGTTTGTGCTGTCCAAGAGAGAACGTTTCTTGTTTATCTCATAAAGCACTATCTTGCCGGCAGAGTCCTTGTAAATACTAAGTGGCGTGGCATACTCGCCTTGATAATCTGCCTGGACGCCGTCTCTCGTTAAATGCCACATACCCGAGATAGCCCCCTTTACATCTTTGGAAGGATTACCGCAAGTTTTTGACTGGCCAGGCGCGGTTGCTCCCATCAGCGCGATGAACAGCTGCTTTTTAGCGTCCGCATAGTAGTCAAACGGGCAGGTGGCGTTTATGTAGTCATATCTATCCTTTAGTGCTTCATATCTATCTTGATTTACAAAAGTATTACTGGTGAATGTGTCGCGCAAATAAATGTTCCAGTTGTGAGCCTGGTCGGTCCCTGATGTCTTGGCTATCAGCTCCCCTGCCTTGAAATTCAGTTTCTTCTTTGGCGGTACATAGCCCGATGTCGGTGTGGGCGGAGTGGCGTCCCTAATACTGTCAATCGGCGAAGTGATGTGATCAAAGCTTAGCTTTACGTCTTTTGATATCCGAAAGCCGAGATGCCAGTTTGCTTTGCGTGTTTGACGAGGGTCTACAAAATACGAGTAATCCTCAAGCGTCATATCAGCAGGCGCATACACTTCTACCTCTTCGGCGGTTTTGTTATTCACGCAAACACCGTTTATGGTCTGCGCTTCCTCATATCCGCCGTTTAGCTCACCAAGCGGTGTCACGAACTTTACTTTGGTCGGGTCAAAAATGTCATGAGTAAACTGAAGCTTAGTCTTTACTACATCTTCAGGAACGCCCTCAACGGTAACCTTATTTTTTGGCCAGAAAAACCAAACAGATAGGCCTATTAAAATTAAGATAATTATCGGGATTGTTATAAACAGTGCAATTTTGAGTTTTTTATTCATGAAAATATTATAGCATAAATATTTTGGGTAAAAGAAAAAGACCCGAAATAAATCGGGTCTTAAGATGAGACCATGGCTCTCTCCGGAGACACTTAATGGCCTTTTGGGCTAGAAGCTTGCCTGATCAGCTGATAACCCCATGCTCTTGTCTTTTTTTCTCTGGAAGTAACTCAAGACACTTGAAGAAGAGGATATTGTGGAGGATGCAGAACTTAACCCCCGCCTCGGCTCTCACAGAGGAAACTGTATCTCCACCATAAGCACCATACAATGGTGTTGAGTAGTTAAGAGCCAGCTCGAAGTTGGTATCATCCGCCTGCAATATCGCCCAGAGATCTTCGGGTGATTGGATTTTTTCGAGGCATGTCACGACACGCATCCCAAGCTCTTTTTCTGCCTCTTCTGACATAGGAAAGTCATAAGGAAAATCCTCGATACATTCTGCGACTTTCAAGTCCAGAAATATATTAGCCATTTCTTTGTCCATAGAGCTTCTCCTTTTGTCTTGCGTATAACTAGTAGGGGCTCTTCAGCATTTTCCGCAAATTCTCAGCGTATCTATCCAACTTGACATCGAAGAACCGCTTGACGATAAAAACCTTTTGCTCGTTGAAGTCTTTGGGCATCTCATCTTCCCTCACTGAGAATGTTTCGCCGCCGACCTCGAAGTTGATCTGTCCTTCCGACCGGCGCTTATGGTCATAAAACTGCTCGCGCAAGTCATCTGATATTTCTTCAATCGTCGCGAAGATTACCTTATCTATCAACTTGTCCAGCTTGTATTCTCCGGCTTCATCTCTCATGTTGAACATCACTCCCTAACTTGACTCTTCGTTGAGCCACTGATAGCCCTTGAGATAGATCTCCCAAAACGGAAAAAACATATGGTTGCAACGACAAAGAAAATTGTCAGAATAATCTCTGACCATCTAAACCAGCTGATGATCGCCGCAAAGAAAAACATTGCCGCTATTACGTACCCTGCATTTAGTTTCCCCATTGTGAGAACTCCTTTGAAGGTGTTGAAAACGGGAAGAAACGCCGCACAATAAAGCAAATCGGGCACAACCACGTAGGTAAAGACAGTGAATTTACTACCTTGCTGATTTTTTTCATCAGACCACTTCCTACTTTTTGTGGATTCCGACAGGAATGTGACAGTTATGCTTGCTCCAGATGGTTGCTAGTTTCATTCCACACGTTAAACAACGAGCCGGAGTTCTATCTTCCAACAATCGTCGTGCTTTTTGTGCATTAGGTCCGCTACTCATGATTTCTCCTTTGTCTTTGTAAATGAACAAGCCGGGATCCCTCCCGACTACAATTTTTTAGATATGATAATTATACCCTATTTAGGGATAATCAGCTAGAGTTTTGCTTGATTCCTAAATGTTTGTAATAATCCATGTATATATCCCGCAGAATAAGGGGCGGCCTCACAGGACCGCCCCTTTACTTTCTCCTGCTGGAGAAACTTTTTAACGACTATTTTTTCATCTCCATTCCAGGAACTCAGGTCTTATAGGATTGTGGCATGAGCCACACTCATATGTGCCACCCGGCCCCTGAAGCTGTTCTGAAAAAATAGGTTTTTTGCAATATGGACATTTCGTGTACCCGCTGTATATAGTAGCGGCACTGTCCATTTGCGCACTCTCGCCCATTTCTACGCTTTCTTCATTCATCCCATGCCCCTCCATAGAATACAGCATCGGTAAAATAGGTCTATCGAACATTATAATATAGTTATCTATAAAAAAACATTGTGCAAAGCCATAAAATGTCGAAGCACAAGGATAGCTATACCTGGGCAAAGAGAATAACATAGTTTTTGCCGTAGGCTTTGGCACAGTTAGGGCAGGTGGTATAGCAGAAATACATTTTCTTTATTACCTTACCCTTTTCTTTCACATACTCCTTCATATCTTCAGTCCACTTTTGTATATCCTTATATGGCCCCTCATATACTTTTGTCAGAAATGTGCCCGAAAGAGTAGTCATCTGAGCATCCGGCACTTCTTTTGCAACTGCAATATAGATATCTGAACCCCAGAGAGACTTCTCGTCAGAAAGCATGAGTTGCTCGCCTTTGGCGTTCGCCTTCATAATCTTCTCCATATCTCTCGTCATCACTTTGTTCATATCTATAGGTATATGGAAAACACTTTTTATATGATCTTTCATAAAAAGTTTCTCATCCCACAAAATCTCCTTTTTATCCCAAGGTTCGGGATCAAAAGGATCACAGCATCCTGTTGGTTTAATGTTTGGATCTATCATGGTTATATTTTATTAAAGCTATAAAAGTTTTTATATGTATATAGTTACAAAAGAAATCTTCTAGTTTAACGTCCAAATGAGATAGTTGAGATATGTGGCAAATGTTACCCAGAGACCGTAGGGTATGAGGAGCAGTGCCGCAATTCTTTGACGAGAATAAATAAAATAAATGAGGGCATAAATGGTTAGTGCCATTGCACTTGATACGAAAATTGCCAAGCCGATCTGCTGCAAAGAAAAAAATACATAGCTCCAAAATGCATTTAGAAAAGCATTAACGAGGAATATGCCGGTAATAGTCTGGAATTTATCATCGCGCTTGGATTTATTCCAAAAAAGTAAAACCGAGGCGGTAATTAAAACGTAAAGCGCTGTCCAGACAATACCAATAATCTGTCCTGGCGGAGCGAATGATGGCAGCGTTAAGCTACTATACCAGCTAGCTATATTTGCAGATGTTGCTAGGCTGCCCGAAACCGCCACAGCTACGGCGATAAGGGGAATAATAATGTAGTTTAGTTTGATTTTCATAATTACACCTTAACAACTTTACTTTCATAATCTTCTACTTGCCATTTCTTGCCTTTTTGAGCAACTTTATGCCCCTCGCCTTCGAGCATTTTCTTTTGCATGTCAGGACCACTTGGGAATTTCTCGTTCAGAAATCCGCCGGTTTTTAGAGTTCTCCACCAAGGAGTGATATCTTTATCACTAATTTCCCCTTTCTTGCCCTGAGCATTTAGGGTTTCTCTCATTTCCTCGGCTGCATTAGCGACAATCCAGGCAAATATGCCGGATGTTAGTGGGCAGCCGATATCCGTGTGATGTTTTTTTGCTAACTTTTGTCTAATTTCATTTATTGTAACCAACTTACCTTCCGGAACACTCCTCATAATCTCATCCACCTCCAAAGGCGCGGGCACAACCATCGTTTCGCCACCCCACTGCTTTACGCCTTTTGGATCCAGCTTTACAACTTTCGGCAGATCCTTAGAATCTTTCATTTTCTCTTCCCAGTTTTTGTTTTTTGCCATAAAATACCTCTCCTACTTTACGTTTTTGTCATCCTGAGGTACGAAGGATCTAGAGATTCTTCCTTCGTCAGAATGACGCCTTATGTTACTAAATTACACTCACCCAAAAGCAAAAACAAGTATACAAAACTAAATCTCTTCTTTCTCTAAATCCCGTAGCGCCGGCCCATGAATGACCTTGCCGTCATAGTTATATCGTGAGCCATGGCAAGGACAGTCCCACGTCTTTTCCGTGCCATTCCAGTTCACCGTACAACCCATATGCGTGCATTTCGGCGACATCGCATGAATCTCTCCTTTTTTATCTTTATAAATGGCCACTTTCTTCCCTTTTACTTTGATAATTTTCCCCTCTCCCGCCTCAAATCCGGTCGGAAGATCAAAAGCATGCCTTTTTAGTCGTCTTGACAAAAGATGGCTAACCAGTTTTACATTTTCACCAATGAGTGTTTTTGTATATTTCACATAAGCCCTTCTGTTTGGGTTAAATAGTGGCGACCACGGATTTACCTTGTCTGATATTAGGTCGGTGATAATCATTGCGCTCACCGCGCTTGTCGTCATCCCCCAACCGCCAAAGCCCGTCGCCACATAGATATTTCCTTGCGAGAGCTTACCTATATATGGGACTCTGTCCAAAGTCCGATTATCTTGAGTAAACCAGTGATAATCTATAGAGTCGACTTTGAATCTTGCTTCCGCATACTGTTTGTTGTTTTCATAATATTTTTCCGTATCCGCATCCTCTCCCGCTTTTTCTGTTCCCGCACCTACTAGAAGATATTTCTTACCGTCTACTATCTGGTTTCGCATAGAACCCCTGTTGCCATCAATATTAAAATACATCCCTTCAGGCACCTCTGACTTTAATCTCATACCCAGAACATATGACCTGTGTGGGAAAAGCTTGGTATAAAATCGTTCTTTATCAAAAAATGGAAAGTGTGTCGCTATTACGATATTCTTGGCGGTTACTTTGCCTTTATCGGTAATGACACTGCCATCCTTAATGTCAAGCGCTCTGGTATTTTCAAAAATAGACCCTTTCTTTACAATTTCCTTTGCTAGAAACAGCAGAAACTTTCGCGGATGAAACTGGGCTTGGTTCCTAAACTCTACCGCGCCCTTATCAAAACCAAGCGGAGTGCTCTCAACAAATGAGGCAGGTAGCCCTAGTCTCGCTGCAGCTTGTGCTTCTTTTTTTAGCATCGGCACATTTCTATATTTTTCGGTAAATAAATATGAGGATTGCTTCACGAGATCACAATCTATTTTTTTGTCCAGAATTATAGAGACTATTTTTCTAAGTCCGGACTGGTTAGCATCTGCATACATTTTTGCCTTTGTCTCGCCAATCGCTTTAATCAAATAGCTATAAATATCACCATGTTGAGACGTAATTTTCGCTGTAGTGTAAGCCGTCACGTCCTCAACAATTTTCCCGGCTTCAATAACTACAACTTTGTGTCCGGCTTCTGTAAGCAAATATGCGCTCATAAGACCGGCGATACCCCCGCCAACTACACAAACATCAGTGCTCAAATCAGTAGCTAAAGCGTCAAAATGAGTTTCCGGCGTCGTATCAAGCCATACAGATGTCGGTTTGCCTTCAAAACCGTCTTTTTCTACCATATATTCCTTTTCCATGAGAATAATATTAGCACTCACGCTTAAGCGTTTCTATGGTTATTTTTATAATTAGAAAAACTTTACCACTTATTGAATTTATGATATAATCACTTTTTGCACCTTCTAAATATTATCAATCCTTCTATCAAGCATTTCTGCCATAATTTTCTTTGCTGAAAGGAGTGAGAAAGATGGATATCAAGGGACAAGCAATAGGCATAGTGCTCGAAAACGGTTTTAGAGCAGCTGAATCGTTAAAACTTGCAACCCATCTTAAACCTATGGGTTTTCGACTGATCGGCGTAGGAAGCAATGAAAGAGCTATAGGAGATAACCACAAGTTTGCCAATACGAGAAAATACTCAGAAATAAATGAAAAGGGGCTTGATGGTCTGATTATCCTCTCTCATGAAACCCCTGCATTACTTCGCCTTCAAGACGAACTAATGACTCTCATTCTCGCTATAAATGGCTTAGGAAAGTGCATCGGCAGTATAGGAAACGGGGCTGCTTCACTCGCTGCAGCAGGCATATCAGAGGGCAGAAGAGTGACATGCGACCCTCCGACGGTAAGAGAAATCATGGAAGCGAGGGGCGAGTTTATTGATAAGCCGGTTGTGGTAAACGGCAACTTGGTCACCTGTAAATATGCTCAGTACATTCAGCACTTTGTCGAAGCTATAGCAATCATTATGGAACCTGTTAAAAGCTAAAAGCCAACTCCAAATTGAAAATACTAAGGGAGACATGAGATGTATCTCTTGGTAGGTTCTACACTAATCGAAGTGGCTTTCACCGTATCAACAAAAAAATGACCGCTGATCTAGATCTCTGCAATAACGAGCTAGGTATAAAAACAAGCGGCACCGGAAATGGTGCCGCTTTTCTTATTA
The DNA here is from genome assembly GCA_030647205.1 of bacterium. GTDB lineage: Bacteria > Patescibacteriota > CPR2 > UBA1875 > JAJYID01 > JAKANV01. Next base: position 51,378 of record JAUSJO010000008.1, on the reverse strand, counting down.
TTTAAAATCGAACTGGACACTATCCCCGACATTTAGTCCGACTTCTTTTACTTTCCCGCTATTTATTTCTAAGACATACAGAGCAGGGGTATCTGGTTTCATCGTCTCGCATAAACCCTCTCCACAAGGTTTGGTATTTTCCTTGATATAAACAACCTTGCCATTTTCATCAAGCCAGATAATATCAAGCGGAATAAGAGTATTTTTCATCCAGAATGAGTACCTACTAGACTCCCTAAAAACAAAGAGCATTCCATGGTCCGCAGGCAGGGACTCCCTGGACATCAAGCCTTTCTCATGTTCAGCGTAAGTTCTTGCGATCTCTACCTGGAAACACCTGTCTTTATAACAAACATCATTCTTAGGTTTTTCAGTTTTAGGTTTTTCAATATTTTTAGTTTGAAAAAACAAAAAACCTAATCCTATAATCAGGATTAAGCTTGCTATAAAAAATATATTCTTCTTTAACAAAACTAAAAAACTTAAATCTATATAGTGTTTGCGGATGAACCTTACTTCTTCTTGTCGTATCTTGGCGTATATGTTTGCCCCGGGAGAAGCAGACAAAAGTCGCTTCCTTCCTCCTCTTCAACTACATTGAAAAATGGGCAATCAAGGCAGCTTATTTCTTTCTGAGCAAATGTTCCCTGTATCTCTCCTCCACAGAAAGTTCCTGTAACGGCAAAACATACTCTACCACGACAATCACCTCCATTTACGCCATCTCCTTCACCATGCTGAGCAGCAGGACAAACACCAAGATGTCCAACATTTTCCCCGCCCGGTTCACGGCCGCATTTTTTAAACTCCCAACAGTTTTCTTTATTCGCCATACCTTATGTTTTAGCTAAACCTTACGTTAATAATACAGTCTTACTATCATTAAAGCAAAATTTACCTACATTTGTCAAACTTAAGAGGTATTATTATGAAAATAATTTCGCTGAAAACTATCTCTAATTTTTCCCGAGGGTCACATCTATCTTTTGTTCTTTTGAATCACGGAGAATTGTGAGAGTCACCTTATCTCCTGGGGAATATTTTTGTAAGAGCCCTGTGACAGAGTGGTTTTGGTTAAGCTCATCATTGCCCATTTTTAGGATAATATCTCCGTCTTTTATTCCCGCCTTGGCTGCCGGTGAGCCCGGAAGGACTCCCGGATCACTCCCGCCGTAGACAAGCGCGCCTTTTTCGGTTTTCAGGTTATTTCTAGCCGCAAACTCTTTCGTAATAGGAATATAGCGAATTCCGAGAATGGGACGCTCTATCTTACCGGAAATTTTTACGGAATCAATTTGTTTTTTTATCATACTTATCGGTATTGCAAAACCGATGAGCTGCCCTTGTTGATCTACGGCAGTGTTTATACCAATAACTTGACCGCCAATGTTTACAAGCGGACCACCTGAGTTTCCAGGGTTTATAGCGGCATCAGTCTGGATAACATTTTCCAGATTCTCTGCAGACCCGCCAGTAGAGTCTCCTGCCTCTATGGCCCTACCGATACCGCTGACTACACCAGTTGTCACTGTATTTTGGTATTGCCCCAGGGCATTACCTATAGCAATCACACTTTGCCCAACCTGAAGATCATCAGAGTTGCCGAGATCCGCAACCGGTAAACCCTTTGCATCAATTTTTATAAATGCCAAGTCGGTTAACGAATCCTGAGCTTTAATCTCCGCCTTATACTCCTTGCCATCGCTTGTAAAAACGCTGTATTTGGCATTTTGATCTGCGACAACATGCTTATTTGTAACAATAAGTCCGTTTGGATCAACAATGAACCCTGTACCGGAACTTTTTGTCCGTTGAACTTGGCCAAAAAACCCAAGGGTCGAGCTCTCGCTTGTAATACTAACTACGGCAGGACTAACTTTTTTGACTACATCAATAACTGCTGACTGTTCTGTTACCTTATAAGTTTTATTTCCACCGCCAAAGTTAGTGTTTATATTCCCATTTGAAATATTAGATCCTAAGATCCCCCCTAAAATACCCATAGCAAAAGAGGCAATTATTAAAAATGCAGCTTTTTTCTTTAAAACTGCGTGTTCATTCTCATTATCTGAATTTTTCGCAGAGATCTTGCTACTGCTAGATTGATCCATATAAGCCTCCTATGTTGCAAACCAACGTATAGTTATAAATAAAGTTATCAGTATCACGGTTGATATCCCTACGTATTCCATTAAAACACGTGAAGCAAGTCTCTTTTCTAGTTTATGTATCATGAGTCCATACAACATATAGTATATTACGACCAGAAAAAGCGGCAATGTAACAATCGCCATGTTTGATGTGCTTTCAACTTTGTATATACTTGGATATCTTTCAAGATAAAAACCGGCAAGTAGAGACGCTTCGCTCAAAATAAGCGCCAAAACGGCAGAATACACGCGAGCCCACTTCTTTGGGACTCTGTTTTTTGCAAAGTTATAGTAGGAGATTAGATAAAGAAATGCAAACATAACAACATTAGAAAGGGCAACGGCTATCTCACCAACCCCTTTTTCTAAAATAATAGTAATATTAGTAAGAAGGTTGCTGCCAAGAAATATTGTAAACAGAACAGACAGATTGAGGGCATTTTTCTGCATTTGGCTCACATTAGAACTCTTAAACATTCCCATCAAGTACCTGAGACCAACATAGTAGATAAGCAGTATGATGCCAAGGATGAGACGATTAGCAAAAACCATAACGTTGGCATTAAGCATTGCCGTCATTACAACAACTATAGTCACATCATATTTTTTTTCGCTTTCGAGGATTTTTTTCCAGTGTATTTCCAGAAAAATAATACTATAGAAAAAAACAGTTACTGTCGAAAACGCGAAGAGGAGCCAGAAAAATCCTCTATTTTCTATTATTAAAGAGAGAAGGATGCTTTCTACGTAGAGAAATGCAAGAACTAAGTCCGATTTATTTCCTGCAGGTATTTTCATCAGTCTTTGTTTAGCTGGTCTTTACCTATCACAACCGAGATGTCATAGCCCGCACCGGTATTGTCAGCCTTTTGCACTGACTTGACACAGTATTTTTTCTCGAGAAACTCTATCGTTTTTGGCTTTGTCCCATTTGAGTGATCATAAATGACGGTTGCCGTGTTAACTTCGTCTGCGTTTGAAACATCTTCTATTTTAAATCCGTTTCCTGAGATTCCATCTGCTGCCTTTTTCGCCTGTCCCGAAACCCCTGTGGCATTCAATACTTGTATTTTCGCCGCCTCACTTCTGAGAGAAGAATCGGTAAAAATATTTTGAGCAATACTTTGGATTTCCTTAAAGTTTCCTGTTTTAGGCAAAAGAACATACATTCCCATGTTGGCAGACTCAAGCGGTCCATCTGCCGAGTTATCTAAAACTCTGTTTATAATTTTATTTTTATCTACTTTTTGGAAAATAGTTGCAAGCCTTTGGGCTTCCCATATTTGCATATCTGTTTTGATATGATCAGAAAGTGCTGATAAAATATCATTCATTTTTTGAGGATTTGTAAGCGTTCCTGCGCTTAATACCTTCTCTTTTACGGCAATTATTATTTTCTGCTGTCTTTTTGCTCTGTCAAAGTCAGAGGTAGTCTCACGACTCCTGGCATATTTAAGCGCCGCTTTCCCGTCCATGTGATAATGCCCTTTTTTGATTGAGTATGTACCATCAGGATAGTATGGATCATACAGATCCTGCTCAACATCCATATCCACTCCGCCGACAGCATCAATGATCTTAGAAAAACCTTCAAAATCAACTCTGACAGTATAGTGGATTGGAATATCAAGAGTTTTTGAAATCGTATCTTTTGAGAGTGCCATACCGCCACCGGGATAGTTTTTCTGCTCGCCGAGAGCATTTGCGGCATTTATCTTGTCCTTTCCGTAACCGTCAATCGGAACATATAGGTCTCGCGGAACGCTCAACATAGCAACTTCATTTGTCTGCGGCTTGATACTGGCAACCATTATGGTGTCTGTCAGCGTTCCGCCGGGATGGTTTGCACCGCCGATGCCAAGAAGCAGAATATTAATCCTTCCATCCGCCTCACCCTTCAGCTGGTTTTGACCCAAGAAACCCAAAAGACCGGGGACCGTCCCTCCCTGAAACATTTTCTTTGCCATCATATAAGCTTTGACACCGACTAAAGAACCGCCAATCAAGAATACGACAAGCAATGTAAGGATAATCCTTTTTTTCCAGTTCTTTTTCTTTTTCTTTTTAAACTTTACAGGGGTCTTTTCGCCGCCTTCGTTTTTTCGCACTTCTTCTCCGGTTTTTTCGTTTTCAATCTCACTCAATATGTCATCAATCGATTTTTTACTCATTTTACCTTTACGTATTTTGATAATGTTTAACAAGGAAAGTATACAAAAAAATCCATTGCCCGCCAAGTGTTTTGTTGCTACACTGTTTGTTAGTTTGTAGTAAGAAAGAATAAGTTATAGCTCTATGGAACAAGAAAAATCCGAAAACGGAAAAATATTCACTAAAGAAATAATCAAAACAATATTGATAGTTTCTGTTTTAATAATAGTTGTCCGTTTTTTCATCATTCAGCCCTTCATTGTCAAGGGGAGTTCTATGGAACCGAACTTTCACGACAATGAGTATATCTTTGTTGAGGAGCTTTCATCAAGGATCTTCGGTCTGCATCGTGGCGAAGTCATAATTTTTAAGCACCCCGAAAACCAGTGCGACAGCTTTATATCAAAAAGCGTTATCAATAGAACTTTTCTTCAGGGTCCCTGCACTAATTTCATTAAAAGAATCATCGGCGTACCAGGAGAAACTGTCGTCATCAAAGACGGGACCGTGACAATAAAAAATAAAGAGCATCCTGATGGTTTTGTTTTAAATGAATCATACATCCCAAAAAGTGATAACTACAAACTTCTGGGTAGCATCAACAAAACCCTGGGCAAAAATGAATACTTTGTCCTCGGCGACAACAGACAGCCCAATGCCAGTCTCGACTCTAGAGAATGGGGAGTTCTACCGAAAGACCACATTACCGGAAAAGCATGGATCAGAATTTTACCGATCAACGAGCTTGGTCTTATCCCTCATCCTAAATACTAAAATTTAACATGCAATAAAAAGGCGCCCCGATATCCATCGGGGCGCTTGTCTCAGTAACCAAGTTTGGCTAAAAATTGTTTACCTTTCTTGGTAAGAGTAACTTCTTGTGCCGGCTCTACAGCCTTTAAATAGCCTAAGCCTACGGCATTTTTGAGAGCCAGCTTAGCGATCTTTGGGGTTACTCCACAGTATTTCTGGATTTCTGTCATACAAAATGATCTTTTTGCATTTTGTATGACAAGACTTTCTACCCCTTCTACGATCTGCTTCACCGTTGCTGATTCTTCTGACAGTGGCTTGTCCTTGACTCTTTCATACAACACAGACGCTGCCCTAGGGACGAGATATCCTTCTCTTCTGAGCACCTCTAGCCATTTATCTATAGGACGATCTATAAGGATGTCATCCAGACTATCTCTGGTAACCTTATGACCTCTTTCCTTAAGTGCGCCAAAGGCCCTAAAGAAATCGTCTCTCCACTTCTTATGGTACTTGCCAATATTCACATTTTCGTATTTACTTCCGCCATGAATAGAGCATTTCCCGGTTTTATTGTCACCTGCAAGTGGAACGCCACAACCCTCTTCACCACATACGCCCCTCTTTGCTGCTTCTTTTTTCCTGTAGTATGCTATTTCTTCTTCGCTGAGCTTGTTACCACTTATCTTGCTTGTTGGATATAAATCCAAGAAAGGGCTATACGCCATTCATACCACTCCTTTTTGGAATCATTTATAGGTACACAAAGTTATTCTTAGAGACAATGATTATACTATAAAAAATTTTACAGTGCTACACTTTGGCAAGCGAACACTCGCAGCTTAGTCTCTTACTCCGACCCTCGCATAGCTTTCAAAATAAATTTTATCATCACTAAAAATTTCGACTACTTTATATTTACCTTTTGTATAGACCTTATCTTTTTCTTTAAAATGAGTGATCTCTAAGATAATAATGCTCGCAACCGGACGGGATAAAACTGCATCACCCTTAGTTTCAAGAAGAGGAAGTTCACCCTCCAACCAATAGTTTCTCTGCCCGCTTTTCAAAAAATCATAAATACTCCCGGCTTTTAGATCTTCCGGGATGCACTCTTCTTTTTCTCTGTTTCCATTTTTAAACTCTGAGATATCCCGAAGCGCCAAGTCGGGATTAAACTCTACGTTTATACCCATAATAATTTTATTTAAGAAGTCCTAGGATTCTTTCCAGCTCTTGCTGGGATGTATAGTCGATAACAATAGAGCCGCCGTTTCGCTTGCTTCGGATTTTCACTCTCGCTCCGATCGACTCACGAAGCTGTTTCTCAAGGTCTAAAACATTCGGGTCTTTTTCTTTTTTATCAGACCTCGATATTTTCTGACCTGATAGTACCTCGTTAACCTTCTGCTCAGTTTCTCTGACGGAAAGTTTACGGGCGATGATAAGTCCGCAAAGCATCAAAATCTGTTCCGGGTTATCAAGACCCAAAAGCGCACGTCCGTGCCCCTCTGAAATTTGTCCTGCGTTTATCGCCCTTTTTACTTCCACCGGTAAATCCAAAAGACGGATTTTGTTTGCAACAGCACTTCTCGACTTTCCCATTTTCCTTGCGACATCTTCCTGAGAGAGCGAAAACTCGTCCATCAGCCTTTTGTAGCCGCGCGCTTCATCCAAGACATTTAGATTGTCTCTTTGAATATTTTCAACCATCGCCAACTCAAGTTTTTTGAGTTCTTTGGCACTTCGGATTATTACCGGCACTTCTTTTAGTCCTATAACTTTTGCCGCTCTTAAGCGTCTCTCACCGGCAACAAGCTCATAACCATCCTCTACCTTAACCACAACGAGAGGCTGGATAATTCCGTGTTCCTGGATTGAGCTTGCCAGATCCGCCAAAGATTCGTCACCAAATGTCTGTCTCGGTTGCTGCGAGTTTGGCCGGATAGAGTTCGTTGGAACATTTATAAGACTGCCTTCCGGTTTCCCTGAAACATTTGAAGACTGACTTGTACTATTTGTGGGGATCAAAGCATCCAAGCCCCTGCCTAAACCCCTGCTACCTTTCACTGACATTTTAAGTGCACCTCCTTTGCTAAACTTTTATAAGCGCTTGCCCCTTTGCCAAGCTTGTCATATCCAAATATACTTTTGCCGAAACTCGGCGCCTCAGCAAGACGAATATTCCTCGGAACAACTGTATCAAAAACTTTTCCGGGAAAATGTTTTTTCACTTCACCCTCAACCTGCCGGGAAAGTATCGTTCTTTTATCATACATTGTTATAAGGACTCCGAGCAAATCAATTTTTGGGTTTAAATTCGTTTTAATTCTTTGTACTGTATGCAAAAGCTGACCCAGACCTTCAAGGGCAAAATACTCTGCCTGGACAGGAATTAATATTTTATCCGAGGCTGTTAATCCGTTTACTGTGAGTAGTCCCAAAGATGGAGGAGAATCCATGAATATGTAGTCGTAATCGTTTGAAATTTTTGCCAGAGCATTTTTCAGCTTGTGCTCGCGGGCCAAGTGGGAAACAAGCTCTACCTCAGCCGCCGCCAAAACTTGAGCCGAAGGAATAATGTGCAAATTTTCATATTTCGTTTTGTAAATCGCTTCGCGCGGGTGAACTTCGTTTATCAGGATATCATAAAGAGACCGGTTGACACTTCTTCTGTCTATGCCGATGCCACTCGTTGAGTTTCCTTGCGGATCAAGGTCAATTAAAAGAACCCGACTGCCTTCATTTGCAAGATACGCAGCCAAGTTCATCGTGGTCGTGGTTTTTCCAACCCCGCCCTTTTGGTTTGTCACTGTTATTACCTGTCCCATAGTTATCTTCACTATAGCAGAAAAACTATCTTCTTAAAACTTGATTTTTAAGCGGATTTAGATGATTCCCTACTCTTTAGCGCCAAAGAAGAGTTATGGTAGCTAGGGTCATCAGTAACTTCTTTTAGTATCTTTATGAAAGAGGGTAGTTTAACATCTTCGTTATCTTCCGTCAGCTCAATCTCAAGAAGAATCTTGCCGGCATGTTTTCCGGGACTCTTGATAATGTCGAGCTCAAAGTACTGGTTCTTCCACAAAAAGCATATCCTGTCTTTTTTAATGGGGACTCTATCAGGATCAGCATGTGCAAGCTCCTCACAATATTCCTTTCCGGTAATGGGTCTTTCCTTCTCATACCTTTTGCCCGCCTTTCCCGTAGAAGCTTTGTGTGTTTTATAGTAGCAAAACGCACCGTTTTGCCCTCTTTTCCTTATGCGCACCTCATCATTCTCATCTTCTGATAGCAGATACACTTGCTCAATAGATATTTTTTGGTGATAAGGCAGTTCGTCTTCATCAAAATCGGCAACAAGAAACTTACGCTCATCTTCCACGGGAACAGGAATACCAAGTACACGGCATATTGCCTGGAAAGTTCGTTTCATTTTGCCCTCAAAGTCGTCAGAGTTGTCTATTACCTGAAGATGTGGAGCGCCAACCCATGCCTCCATCGTCTTCCTATCTGCCTCTCGCGCGTCTTCAAGGTTGGTCTCTAGTCGCGCAGGGTTGTTTTCGCAAGTATAGAACTTTTCCGCGCCGATCGCTGCCGTAACCAGATGAAACACCCCATCGTAGCGTTTGTCACGCAACGAGGTTATACTCATCCCCATATCATCAACTATCGCCTCAAACTGCTCCTGAGAAAGGTAAGCAGCAATATCCATAACGCCTCTATCAAAAATTAAAACAGGTTTATTATGATTCAAATGAGTCGCCAAATAAACAAAGTTGTCCTCTATCTGAAGTTGTGATTTGAGCAGACCTTCCTCAAATCTAATATACTCATCGGCAGCCATTACTGTTGGGTCGAGACCGGAAAGGATAAACATGGTTGGAGTCTCGGGAATAACTATAGGCTTGAATCCATAATCCTGAAGTTTCTCAACACAATAGCTCATCCCTGTGGTTTTTCCGCCGCATGGCCCTCCCGTGATAACTATTTTAGGTATATGAACACTGTCTGTCATTTTTCTTCTCCTTGTTTGCCGGAGTGTATTTTGGATAATAATAGTCCGACATTTATACTTTTATTGTACCATTAAAGTTTACTAATTTAATAATAAATTTACAAAGGACAAGGGCCCGCACGATGCGGGCCCTTTAAAGGATTTATACTACGCTACTTTTGCTTTGAGGTGCTGAAATCCGCTTTCAAACTCGACGATTTCCCTCAAAGTTCTCGCCCTCTGGCTATCATTTAACACTTCAGAAAGCATACATACATGAGACTCTCCCGACACCGGCCCTTCGATGGTTATCTCCTTTGTTATATTGACTGTCAATGAGTCCAGCGCTTTTTCTACCCGGCTTTTAACCTCTTTCTCAATGTCTTTACGCTTCAACATTACACCTCCCTCCTTCGTAGTATAAATTGTAAGGTTCTCCATAAGAATTTGGTAAGATATTTTCCTATGACCTGTTTTTATCGTAACGCTTGTACTATGCAAAAACAACCCCTTTTCGAGGTTGTTTTATACGCTTATTTTTTCTATCTGAACTTTCGTCACTTTTTGCCTGTGACCGGTCTTTTTTCTGTAATTTTTCCGTTTCTTATACTTAAAGACTATAATTTTATCGGCTTTTTCTTGTGACACAACCTTTGCCTTAACTTTCGCATCCTTTACATTTGGCTGGCCAACTTCTACTTTATCGCCATCAGCAACTAAAAGAACCTCTTCAAAGTTGATATCTTTACCGTCTTCTATTTCAACTTTTTCAATATCAAAAACATCGCCTTCAGAAACCTTGTACTGTTTCCCACCGGTTTTTATCACTGCAAACTTTTTGTTTTCTTTTTCTACCATATCTTTATTTAAAATGCTAACTTATAGAGTTTACCAAAATAATCTCTTTTGGTCAAGGCTAAAAATCTACCGTATTTTTTCTATATTCTCCAAAAAATCCCAAAACTGAGGCCATGATTTACTCACAGAGTTTGGATATTGAAAGCTAATGTTTTTTCTATCTACTTTTGCCTTCATAGCAACCGCCTGTACCACTCTGTGATCTTTGGAAGTTATCACTTTACCATTCTGATATTCATCAAGTGCCGTTTCCATTTCTTCGATTCGATCACTTTCGTGCCCTCTTAAACTGGGCCAACGCTCTTCACCTTCTTCTTTAGTAATAAATCCGAAGACCCTCGCAAAACAGTAATCTTCGGCCTGCTCCGGATTAAATATTGCATTCTCTCCATTTAATATTTCCAAGAAAGCCCTTGCTTGATTTTCAATAGTTATGTCATAACGAGCTTTCCATGTTTTTCCTTTAGCTCTTTGATTCTGCCAGTGGTTTACCGCTTCATACGTTAACCTTAGTTTGTACGGCGGGGTTTTCATTTTCTCCTTGTCCCCACACAAAACAGCAGCGCTTGCCCATTGAGAAGTGCCCTGATCCAGTTTTAAGAGTTTGTCTAGAGAGTACTGGACAATTTCAGGGTTATTACATATATTTCTACTTTGCAATGTACCATGAACTATAAATTCTTTATTAAGATCAAACCTCCACGAGACGAACTGGAGAAACCTATAAAGAGTCCCCGACTCACCAACATCAATTTTTTTCTTTGAATTCCAATCTCTGCAAACGCCCTTTAGGGCTGTTAAGTCTTCGCTAAGAAATCTTTGCTTGCTTAGAAAAACATTTATGTCGGGGTATATATTTAATAGATCCAAAATCCCCATTCTCATAACCCAAGACTTATCGAGAGGTATATACTTTTTTAATTCTTTCATTTTGGACTCTTAGAAATCTATCTTTTTATGATGAATGTGAATACTTTCGAGTATCCCTATTAGGACAAACGTTACTACAACCGAGGAACCGCCCAAACTAATCAGAGGAAGCGGGATACCGGCTACCGGCGCGATGCCGAGATTCATGCCGATGTTTAGAAACACATGGAAGGCTAGCATCGCCACTATACCGGTCGAAAGATACATGCCGAAATAATCACGGGATTTCGCCGCAATCGTAATGCCTCGGAAAATAAGTACCGCAAAGAGCGAGATCACAATTGCCGATCCCAAAAATCCCATTTCTTCAGCTAGCGCAGCGAAAATAAAGTCAGTATGTTTTTCAGGAATAAAGTTTAGTTGTGACTGCGAACCATGCCCCAGTCCCCGTCCAAATATCTGCCCGGAACCGATGGCTATCTGCGCCTGTGTTACGTTGTATCCCGCACCCTGAGGGTCGCTCGCCGGATCCACTAGTGCAAAGATTCTTTTCTTCTGATAGTCGTGCATCGTTGCCCAGCCGATGGGTAAAAGTAGAAGTGCTCCAATAACAAGAACTAAAAAGTGTTTCAATTTTATTCTGCTAACAGCAAGCATCGATATCCAAATAACGATAAAAACAAGAGCAGTTCCAAGGTCAGGCTGCAAGATGACCAGAAACGTCGGGATAGCAAAATAAATCCCCGATATGACTATCCGTTTGAAATTATGCATATCCTCAGCATGCTCACTGAAGTACTTCGCCATCGCGATAATCATAAAAAGCTTCGCAAACTCCGATGGCTGAAACTGAAATCCACCAATATTTATCCACCTTGTTGCACCCATAGTCGTCACCCCAGTAAAAAATACAACCGCCAAAAGTAGAATTGTAATAAAATACAAGATGCTGCTGGTCCCGCGAAAAGAACGATAATCAAAAAATGCCACTAAAAAAAATGCCAAAACACCAACTATACCGAATATACCCTGTTGTATAGCTTCCTTACTACCGCCGGTCATTCCATAAGTTGTGGAGTAGATGATGGCGATACCGATAGCGAAAAGCAAAAGGGTAATGATGATAACTATCCAGTCAAAGTTTTTTAAGGACCTGAGATTAAAAAACATAGTTTAGTTTATTTAGCCTTTTTTACACCGAGCAACATGTCTGCCCCCTCTATCTTCGCTGTCTCATTGTAGTCTGATTCCTTCACATCACCAACCACAACCTCTTTTGCCAGGGTCTCTTTAGCGATATAGCTTCCCTCTTTTTCAAATACTGACTTCAAGAGTTTATCTTCGGTACTCCAATACAGATGAATCCTATCCTCGACATTAAATCCGGCCTTTTTGCGCATTGCCTGAACTTGCCTGACTATTTCACGAGCCAACCCCTCTTGTTTTAGCTCATCTGTAATTTTTGTATCAAGGGCCACCCTCACCCATTCATCTTCGCTTACTCTATAATTTTTCTCATCTTTTCCTATTTGAACTTGCCAAGTTGATTCTGGTTCCTCGCTGATTGCTTTTAGGTTTGCTTCTGACTCAAGAATCGACATAAAAAGCTTCATATCCCAATCAATTCCTTTTTTATTAACAATCGTTGCTCCTGATAAAGGTTGCCTGACTTTAATACCAGCGTCAGACCTTAGGGAAAGTATCTGATTAAGAGTAGATCTATGCAAACTCATGTTCTCCTCAATCTTCTCATCAATTTCTTCTTTTTCGGAAGTCGGCCATTGAGACAGGTGAATACTACCAATGTCCGAGTTGAGATTTTGATATATTTTTTCTGTTATGAAAGGCATGAATGGCGCTAACACTTTAGTAAAATCAATTAGCACTTCATACAAAGTGTCATATGCAGCTGTTTTGTCGGTGTCGTTTTCACTCTTCCAAAATCTTTTCCTTGATTGTCGAACATACCAGTTTGAAAGATCATCTAAAAATCCCTCGATTTCCTGAGTCGCTTTGTAAATATTATATCTTTCTAAATGTTTAGTGATATTTTCAACCAACTTAGCCTTTCTAGAAAGAATCCACTTATCCATAATATTCTCTGATTTTTTGCGCTTTTCACTTGGCGTGTAATTATCGACCGATGCATAGGTCACAAAGAAACTATAAACATTCCAGTAAGTTACTAGAAACCTCTTCCCTTCGCCAACGAGCTTGATAGAGAAATTTCGCGGATTGCCCGGCGTTGTTGCCGAGTACATATACCAGCGAAGCGCGTCAGCGCCGTGAGTACTTAGTACATCCCAAGGATTTACAACGTTTCCAACAGACTTCGACATCTTCTGACCGTTTTCATCTAATATGTGACCCAAGCTAATGACGTGTTTGTAGGCCGGTCCTTTTTCTAAAAATGTGGAAATGGCAAGAAGTGTATAAAACCAACCTCTCGTCTGATCCACCGCTTCGCAAATATAGTCGGCAGGGAAATGACTCTCGAGATTTTTGTCAGAATTCCCTTCAAACGGATAACCCCACTGAGCGTACGGCATAGCCCCTGAGTCAAACCAACAGTCTATAACATGCGAGTAACGCCTAAAGTCGCCCCCACAGTCGCATTTCCACGTATATTCATCGATATACGGCCTGTGCGGATCAAAGTCGTCAGCAATCTCTTTGTGCGTTTTTTCGCCTAATTCTTTGAAACTTGAAACAAGCTCTTTCTTCCCGCATTTCTCGCATTTCCATATCGGCAGCGGCGTGCCCCAGTATCTCTCACGCGATAGCGCCCAGTCTTTCACGTCGCGGATCCACTCACCAAAACGGCCATTTTTGATATGAGAAGGATACCAGTGAACTTCCTCGTTGTTCTTAACCAGCTCATCCTTGAGGGATGACATCCTGATGTACCAAGTATCACGCGCATAATAAAGCAGGGGAGAGTGACAACGCCAACAGAACGGATATGAGTGAGTATATTCTTCTTCTTTGAATATTAATCCCCGTTTCTTTAAGTCTGAAATTATTAGAGGGTCAGCGTCCTTAGCAAACTTCCCTTTTCCAACATCTGTAAGTACATTTCCCTGTTCATCGACTGTCATCAGCACCGAAAGATCGTTTTTCAGTCGCCCAACATTATAGTCGTCTTCACCAAATGCCGGCGCTATGTGGACTATCCCCGTTCCGTCTTCGGTAGAGACAAAATCTCCAAGGATAGCTCGGTACTCCTGGGTGTCCTCTTCTTTTTTAAATTTTGCGCCTTCTGCAAAAAGCGGTTCATAATGGCTTGTCTTGGTCGGTTTATTCAGAACATCCTGAACCATTTCCTTGCCAAAAAACTCTTCCAGAACTTTGTATTTCTTGCCGGCAAATACCGTCTCTGCCCTGTCCTTGGCTAAAATATATTTCCCGCCATCAGACTCTACTTTTACGTATTTTATTTCGGGGCCAAATGCGAGGCCGCTGTTTCCCGGTAATGTCCAAGGAGTTGTTGTCCAAGCCAGAAAGTAAGTATCCTTCTCCCCTTCCACCGGAAACTTTACATAAACCGTATTTTCCGTGACATCTTCATACCCTTGCGCAACTTCATGTGAGGAAAGGGTAGTCCCGCAACGAGGACAATACGGCACAACTTTATAACCCTCATATAGCAAATCTTTCTTCCAAGCCTCGCCAAGCACCCACCACAAACTTTGGATGTAGCTGGTATCATAAGTAATATAAGGATCTTTTGTATCTACCCAGTAACCAATCCTGTCGGTAAGTTCTTCCCACTCTTTTACGTATTTAAAAACGCTTTCTCGGCATTTTTTGTTGAATTTCTCTACCCCATACTTCTCTATCTCAGGTTTTCCGGAAATGCCCAAGTTCTTCTCTACCTCAAGCTCTACAGGAAGACCATGCGTATCCCAGCCGCCTTTTCTATCAACTTGATAACCTTGCATGGTTTTAAAACGTGGGATTATATCCTTAAAAACACGCGATAAAACATGATGAACGCCGGGCTTACCGTTTGCAGTCGGCGGACCTTCAAAGAAAACGAAACTTTCTTTGCTCTCATCTTTTTTCTGCGTTTCCTCAAATACCTGATTTTTCTTCCAAAAGGAAAGAACTTCCTCATCTATCTTTGGAAAATCCGGTTTCGACTCAACACGCACAAACTTTTTCATAACTTATAAATTAAATAAAATGTGCCTACTTAAGGCACAAATATTATACTTTGTTTACCCACCAAGGTCAAACAAAGAGAAAAGCGGCTGTGTTTCCACACAGCCGCTCATTTATTACTTTGGAGATTTCTTCTCTAGAACGGGATATCCTCGTCGGGGGAAGTATCTGGAGCATCAAATTCACCTTCCGATGAAGAAGGGCGCCATTCCCGTCTCTCCATTAGGACACCCAAGATACCTTGTGCCTCCTCTATATCAGAGCTAAGAATCGCCACGTCATCACTTTGAGCCGCAATACTATCTTCAAGCTCTTTCTTTTTCCCTGTGGCCCTTTCTGTAAAATTTTCAAGGGCTCTGTAGAATATTTCTATCCCGGGGCGAGAAGTGAACATGGTACCTATTGACCGGTCCGCCGAACAGGTTTCTTGACTGGTGTGCCGTATCAATACACGATCAACATCAAACTCATAAACCCATCTTGTATTGTCGAGTGATTCGAAAAGGTCTATCAGCACCTTTATCCTACCTATGTCTTCTGCCATTAGAAGCGAGTTGCTACTTTCAACCAAAGATCCGACGACAGAGCACAGAAAGTCACTATCAAGCTCCTTAATAATACTGGCCTTTATACGAGCAGTCTCACCTTTTAAGGTTACCAGCTCGAAACGGTTTCTTTTCAAAACCACGTGATATGCTTCATCCTTTCCCTGGAAGTCAGTAACTGTTATACTTCTCCTCCCTGCTATAGTCTGATCAAGAACCAGCATAATATCTTCCAAGCTCTTTTGAAACTGTTCTGAAGTTCCATCAACTACTTGCAATGTTTTGGCGTCCTGACTCATTTAAATCTCCTTTTTCAGGATTGCATTCAAAGTACAAAAAAATCGGAAAAAGTTTTTTCAACCCCTCCGATCTGAGCTTATTATACTTTCTTTAGCGGTAATAATCAAATGTTGCTATAATAATAAAAAGTCAGGATAAAAATGAAAAATTATAGAAAAGCAATAGTAGCAGTCGTTGAACACGAGGGAAAAGTCTTGGTTGGCAAGAAGATGAAAACCAAAGGCCATCCTTTGAGTGAAGCTTGGCATATTCCCGGTGGTAGTTTGGAAGATAATGAAACCGAGGAGCAGGGACTCATCAGAGAAGTAATGGAAGAGGCCGGCATAGCTATCGAGGTTATAAAGTTCTTTGGCGAAACAGTTGTTGCAGAAACAGAAAGAGTTGCGCGGTGGTATTTATGTAGACCTCTCACACATGCTTTATGTCCGGGAGATGACCTAACAGACGTTAAATATATACAAAAAGATGATATTCATACAGTTTGCTCTGAAAAAGCAAACTCACTTTGGCCACCGGAAGTAGCTGAGTATTTTAATACTTAGTCGTCAATCTCAAAAACTTTAATTTTTGATTTCTGCCCTGTTTTTAAAGTCACTTCCGATTTTGGCACTTTAAAATATCCGGCAAGTAGTTTTATAACTGCTTCATTTGCCCGTCCTTCAATCGGAGGGATTTTTGTAGAAACTATGTAGAGATTTTTTTCTTCATCAAAACTGACGCAATCTTGTCTTGCGCCAGTTTTAACTTTAACTTGAACCTTCATTTTAACCTAAGCTGCTAGTTCGTCATTCAGGTTTTCTGCCCCAATCCGTTCCACAAGATCTGCTGCCGCCGCAGTGTCTCCGTTCATTCTTCTTTCTAGCTCCTCAAAAAGATCCCGTCTCATTTCCCCTCTTTTTAAGTTAGACTCTTCACCGTCTGAATATACCTGCAGTGCATTATCAATGTCACTGATTCTTCGCGCCAACTCGTCATTGTCAGCACCCTCAAAACTGTTTTCTGTTGATTGTGGCATAGTTTCTGTACTCATAATTTTCCCTTTCTTTAAGTTTTACTTTTGTTACTATATTACCCGATTTTCCCAATGTCAAATAAATCTCATCAGTATATTCCTAGCCACTTCAATCAAAATAACTACAATAATCGGTGAGAAATCAAGAGGAGAGTTTTTGGGATTAAATATTCTGAAAGGTTTCAAAATTGGTTCTGTAATATCAAAAACAAATTGAGTCAGAGCATTACGAGCATTCGGCATCCAACTCAAAATAATTCTGACAAATACCAGGACAAAGATAGCCGAAGAGAGAAAATCAAAGGCATTCTTTAAAAACACTGTTGTATTCATACTCCTATTGCACCCTTTAGTTCAAACTCTGCAGGGATCTTGCCTACCCATGAGTTTATAAAAACTCCGTCATCGGTCGTAACCAAAAAGGATGGGACAGTTGTAATATCATAAACCTCTGCGACTTCCTTACCCTCACGGTCCTCTATATCTAGGGTTTCAATGTCTACATTATCTACAACAGAATCCTTGACCCTATCTGCAAGATCTTTCGCATCGCGCATTTCGGGGGCGTCACCTTGAATAAATATTCTCAATTTCATAAAAACATTTTAACACAAAACATCCCGATACCAAGAAGATATTGGGATGTTTGCTCATGACCTACAAAACATTTATTCTTTCACCATAGACTTTGTTGCCAAGCTATAGATCATATAAAGACCGCTTATACCTACAAGAACATACACTGTCCTCGTCAGAAATGTCATATCACCAAGAATCGCCGACACTAGGTTATAGTCAAAGAGTCCGACAAGTCCCCAGTTTAGCGCTCCAATGATGACCAAAACGCCCGTAGTCCAATCAAGCCAGTTCATTTTCATTTCCCTCACCTCCTCTCTATATTTTCCTATTTTAATTATAGAAAGTCAGGAGAGAATGTTTATGGTTAAAGTTCCAAAACTTACCTCCCGCCATCACAGAAAAATTCTCAATCCGCATGATTTTTTCAAAGGAAGTCTACGGGCAAATGGTCTCCTGCGACTATCGAAGACAAAGCGAGGATAAAGTGAACGAAGATTTGAAAATAATGTTGTCTGAGCGTTCTAGCGAGTTCATTTTTTCAAACCTGAGCGAACTGAAATCCGACACTTTGTCGCCGCCATAAGTCGCGATTTTTGTATTACTTTTTCTAAAAAAGTAATAAATGAATTCTAAAGAAGTAGAAACTATTTCAAGACTGGATTCCCGCCTCCACGGGAATGACAAGACGAGGGGACTATAGCAGAATACTAGTAACTAATGATTGTCTTTTCCAGTTTCTGTGCTTCGGCCTTTATTTGATCTGGATATTTGTCTAGCTTGTCTTTATTTGCCTTTGTTACCAAGTCTTCGAGAATAGTGTCGTTCGACGGAGTTTTGATGGCATTTAGATCTTTAACTGCCCCGTCTAAATCAGTAGTAATGGTACTAAGCTTATCCAGCTGGTTTGCATTTGCATAGTCGATACCTTTTACTATCGCCGCATCCATTTTTTTTAGAGCTGCGATGTATTTGTCGTGAAAATCTTTCATAGATGACGGGGGAGTTGCCGCTTCAAGCTTCGTGATAGTTGCCGACAAGGCATTGTGCATTTTCGTAAATGTTGCTGCAACACCAGCTGCTGAAGGTGTCGTGGCGCCGCTATCGATGTTTTTCAAGTCGTTCCCTGATGCTTCCACAACTTTGACATATTCCAAAAATGTAGCTGTCTGGTCTGCGACATTTTTTGCAAGAACAAAATACTCTTTCGTTTTCTTTTCCAGATCTTTTGCTTTTCCCGGCGCGCTCATACTGTTTAGTTTTGCGAGTTGTACCTCCGAGTCAGTCTTTACTTTGTTCATTTCTTTTTGCAGATCCGTAATCGAACTCGAGCTTTTCTCGATCTCTTTTGTATTCCAAGTCGCATCACTCTCTGTAATTATCGCATCCACATCCTTAGCGTATGAGCGTACTTTCGACGCATTATAAAAACCGTATCCTAAAATCAAAACCACCACTGTGAGAACCGCACCCCCGATGATTAAACCTTTTTTCATGACTACTCCTTTCTTAAAGACCTTTTGACGTTATTTGATATTTGAAGTCATAACCTTTATTTTTTGCGATTTCTTCTATTTTTGCTCTAATTTCTTCGAATTTAAATTCATAGCTATAATCCTTGCCGAAAAGATTTGACTGCTCTTTTATACTACCTTCTCTCCCGCCCATGCCCGTTTTGTAGGTTCCCGCCTTAAATCCAAAACCGGGAGACATATCATCCATATCGCCGCTAGAAATACCCGAGCCCGACTCTTTGAGCATTTCCGTAAATCGAATCTCTTTGTTCTCATCATCAAATCTAAACTTGGCGATATACTCCAGTTTCTTTTTGCTTAAGAATGCCTTTCTTTCCGCAACTACCTTTGTAAGCGTCCAGACGCCTTTCTTCTCCGAAAGTTCAGCAGAGATACTGTCAGCATATTTTTTGACTTCTTCCATTATATTCCTCTTTTCTTTGAAATTATCTTACAGGTTTTCAAGTTCAATGTTTATGTTTAAACTCACAAAATATTACTTTTTATGTTTCTTGATATATTCCCTCTTGCTGAATGAATATAAAATACCCAAAAGGGCCACAAAAGCCACCACAACGATAAAATCAGTTTCATATTTGTTTAAAGAGTTTGATAGTTTTTTGTCATATGCTCCCATCACCGCCGTATCATTTGCATAAAAATTTCGAAATGCCTTTTTTGCATCTTTATCCTGCGAATAATCATGCAAGCCCAAAACAGTTCCACCGAGAACGTTGAATGCGACAAAAACTATGAGCATATATTTGACAAGTTTGTTCAAAACCCCTCCATGAAAGGTTATTTTGTATAAACTCATAATAGCATAAATAGCTTCCCTTGTGTCAAATACAAAACATCCCGACATCACGAATAAATTTCTCTTCCCGGCGTGATTTTTTCAAAGAGAACTCTCTTGCGGCTATCGGCTCGAAAAGGAAGTCTGGGAGTAAACGAACCTTTAAAAATAATTTTGTCTGAGTGAAACGAGTTAATTTTTTTAAAGATGAGAGAGCGAACCAGACGACACTTTGAGAGACCGTCTAAGCCGCGATTTTTGCTCCACTTTTTCTAAAAAAGTGGATAATGATAATGACTACTTTAGCAGGTTTAATTATCCTAGATTCCGGATCCCCGCCCGAACGACCGTTCAGGTCGGGCAGGAAGTCCGGAATGACGAACCATAGATCCTCCATACTTCAGGATGACAAAACGGCCTAATCCCGAACTATCTCAGTTCCTATACCCTCTTTGGTGAATACTTCATATAAAAGCGCATGAGGGATATTCCCGTTAATTATATGGATTTTCCCCACTTTCTCAGACTCTATTGCATGAAGAACTTTTGGTATCATCCCTCCTCTTATGTGACGCTCTTTAATCATTCTCTCTGCAGTATCTACGTCCAAATGAGTAATAGTCTTGCCTTTGTCATCCAAAACCCCGTCAACCGATGTATGGATAATTAGCTTTTCTGCACCAAGCATTTCTGCGACCGACACCGCCATATCATCTGCATTCACATTGCAAAGATTTCCCTCTTCGTCCCAGCCAAAAAGCGGCATTATGGGAACAAGATGACCAGTAATCATTTTGGCAAAAATGGGGTCGATGGATGTCACTTTACCCACAAATCCCAACTCTTTAGAACGTTTTACGTGAATATATTCATAAGGAATAAGTTTTGTCTTTACTTTATGAGCATCTATGTTGTGTCTGACTTCCTTTGCAACTTCAGTAAATACCTTTTGAGAAACATCTAAGATTTCCTTTGAGTATATGCGCATACCGCCTTTTTTCTCAAACTTAATCTCCCTTTTATCTAACTGCGCATCAAGTTGCGGTCCTCCGCCATGAACAACGACTGTGTGAATACCAAGAGTACACAAAAGATCTATATCACCGGCAATATTTTTAAGATTTTCCTCACTCGCAAGCAGCTCTCCGCCATATTTCAATACAAAAATCTTACCCTTAAAGTCTTTTAGCCAAGGAATGGCTTCCAGAAAAATATTTATTTTTTCTTCTGCTTTATTCATTTTTTCATTTTATCTGCGCTAAAAATACCATAGCTCCGGTAAAAAAGCTATGGTATTTGACACAAAATAATTTTTAGTTCTTTGGAATAACTATTTGAATAATTTATTTATTCGTTGCTTGGACTAAGCCCATGTTTTTCTTTAGTCTCGGTAAGAGATATATCGCACCTTCATATGCACCATATAGCACTCCAACATAGAAGACATCTCCGGCGAGAGAGTTCCTAAAGAAAGGAAGCGCCAGTACGAAACACTGCAAAAGCCCCTGCAGCGTCTTTGCATAAAACGGAGTAAACGCCCACACTGCAAAGTTAGTGACGAAGAAGAAAACAAGTGAGCCGGTAATAGTACCAAAAATCACGTTTTGCACGTTTTTATTCTTCCTTACCCAAAGACCGATACACCCCATCAAGATGAAGCTTCCCCAAGTGAATAGAATGAGGTTATGAAGGCCTATAATAACGTCTGAGACCATCATAATAATAAGCGGCAGCCAGAGAGCATACTTTTTCTTTAAATAAGTCCCTGAGAAAAGCGCTACAGCGCCCACAGCGGCAAAGTTCGCCGGATGAGGCAAAAGCCTTGTTGATACTGCGACGATAACGAGCAGTATAGCAACTGCATTCTCATCAATTTTTGCTAAAACAGACTTAACTCTTACATCCATGATTCATACCTCCACTCTACTTTATCATTATTTTTTAATATCAGGTCGCTTGCTCCGACCATTGAGTAACCACCATTGTAGTAAAGAGCCCAGTAGTAGGTCCCTTGAGCTTTTGATGCGCCTATCTTTGTTATCATATTCCCCCATGAATACATTTTGTACTCAACAATAAAACCGTTTTGGTTTGCAGCCGCCTGAAGCGCCTGAAAAGCGTTCTCGCCTTTAGCTATTTCTACTTTATAGGTTCCAAGACCCGAGATATTCATCTCGACCGTATCTTTCTGTACCGGTGTGACAACTGTAGGAGCAACTGCGCTTACTGTTTGAACTTGAGCCGTCGCAACACCACCTGCTTGAATCTCTCGAACCGTTGTTACCGGCTTTGCCTTTGTACCTGAAGGCTTATTTTGCGGCTGATTTTCGCTCTTTTTTGGAACAGTATTTGTGCTTACAGGTTCGTTTTTAGCCTCAGTACTGTCAGTGACTGTACTTTCGCTACTTACAGAAGGATCTTGCGCCCCTTCTGCTTTCATACTTGAGTCTTGCAGCCCTATAGCCACAACTCCAAGTATTAGACATATCCCAAGAAGATAAACCCATCCTTTTTTCACCCTCCAACTGATCTCCTTCATAACTCGATTCCCTTTCTGGCCTCAACGCCTTTATCATAATAATGTTTTATTTTTTTCATCTCTGAAACTAAATCCGCACGTTCAATCAATTTTTCCGTCGCCCCTCTGCCCGTCAGTACAACCTCCTTATCATCAGGGATTTCGGCTAAAATACTCAGAATATCACTTTCGTCCAATAATCCCAGGTCCACAGCCGTTATCGCCTCATCGATAACTACCACATCATAGTTTTTAAGATTGCCTCTGACGTATTTGAGGGCGTTCTGACAGTTTTTTGCCTCTTTACTCTTGTCTGTATCCTCCAAAATCCACTCACCGCTTCCAAAGGCCTTATATTCGATGTTTGGCGTGTTTTGAAGCACCGATACTTCCGAACTATCACCGCTTTTTATTAGCTGTATAAAAAGTACTTTGCAGTGCTTCGACGCCCGAGCCGCTAACCCGACTGAAGCCGTTGTCTTTCCTTTTCCTTCTCCCGTATAAATCTGTATCATCTTAAACTCTCAATCTAAAATTTAACAAAATCAAACTACAACCTTTACTTTCACCTTTGATTGTTTACTATTCCTATCCGCACTCCGAGTAGCCACAAGATCTGCAAACCATACACCCGCCTTCATACTCGATCGGCCCGCCGCATTCACGGCATATACCCCCTATATAACTTTCTCTTTTTATCTCCGGCTTTACTGTTTGTGTACTTACTTCTTCAATTTTTATCTCAAGCTGCTCTTGTTCTTTTACTATGCTTTGGTCTCTGACGATACCAAGAGTAGGAGGAGAGATAAATGATTCAAGTGCTCTGGCTATCGCATCTGAGCATGATGTAATCCTGTCCGGGCCGAATCCAAACGGTCTGTGGCAAGCAATGCTCTTTAGGTGCTTAATAATGATTTTAGGTTCTATACCGCTCCTTAAAGATGTTGAAACCATCCGGCTGATAGCTTCTGCTTGAGAGGCAGCACAACCGCCTGCTTTTCCCATAGCAGAGAAGAGCTCAAATGGCCTTCCTTCTTCGTCTTCATTTACCGTAACATAGAGCTTCCCACAACCTGTCATGATCTGGATAGTCCTACCATAGGTAACTCTGGCACGCTGTCTGACAACCCGCTTTGTTGGGTCTATTTTTTCTTCCTGAACACCTTTTTTATTCACTTTCCCAATATTTAGAACCTGTTCTTCTCGACTTCCATCTCTGTATATAGTCACTCCCTTACAACCAAGGTCATAAGCCAGTTTATACACTTCTGCGACATCTTTTTTTGTTGCTGAATGGCCGAAATTTACAGTTTTTGAAACGGCATTATCAGTATACTTCTGGATTGCTGCCTGTATTTTCAGATGCCACAGTGGAGAGACATCATGTGCTACAACAAAAACTCTTTTCACCTCATCAGGAACTTCATCTATCCCTTCCAAAGTACCGCTTTTTGCTATTTTCTTCATAAGCTCTTCTGAGTAGAATCCCATTCTTTTAGCTATAGAGAGAAATATCGGGTTTGTCATTACAAGTTCATCTTTATCCATCACATTTTTTATGAAACTGACCGCAAAAAGTGGCTCAACGCCGCTTGAAGCATCCGCAATCATGCTTATTGATCCTGTAGGCGCTATAGTCGTCACAGTGGCGTTCCTAACCCTTTGTTTACTATCACCATAGATGCTATCCTTCCAATTCGGGAAAATCCCTCTTTCCTTCGCCAGTTCTTCAGACATCTTGCGACCCTCTTCCTGTATAAACTTCATCACTTCTTCAGCTGCAGATACTGCTTCATCTGTATTGTATGGTATCTCAAGCTGGACAAGCATATCGGCAAAACCCATAACTCCAAGCCCTATTTTCCTGTTTGCACGAGTCATCTCAGATATTTCATCGATAGGATACTTGTTCATATCTATAACATCGTCTAAAAACCTCACTGCCCATCGTGTGGTCTCTTTGAGCCTTCGCCAGTCAACCTCTCCGTCTTCAACAAAGTTTGATAGGTTGATAGAGCCTAGATTGCATGATTCGTAAGGAAGAAGAGGCTGTTCTCCACAAGGATTAGTGCTCTCTATTTCGCCAATTTTGGGAGTTGGATTATCCTTATTCATTCTGTCAATAAACACTATTCCGGGCTCGCCGTTTTTCCAGGCTTGTTTTACTATAATATCAAATACTTCTCTGGCATTTAGTGATCCTGTTTTCTTCCCTGTAAGAGGCGAGATCAAGTCATAATCTTTGTCTTTTTCCACGGCTTTCATAAACTTTTCAGTAATTGCAACCGAGATATTGAAGTTGTTAAAAGCTCCATTGTCCTCTTTGCAGGTTATGAAATCCATAATGTCAGGGTGGTCTATACGAAGCATCCCCATATTGGCGCCCCTTCTGGTACCTCCCTGTTTAACTGTCTCTGTAGCAGCATTAAAAGCGGTCATAAATGAGATTGGCCCAGACGCAACACCACTAGTCGACTTCACTCTTGCGCCTTTTTCGCGAAGACGTGAGAATGAAAAACCGGTTCCGCCGCCGCTCTGGTGTATAAGTGCGGTATTTTTAATAGTTCCAAAGATGTCCCCCATGTTGTCACCTACAGGTAAAACAAAACAAGCGCTAAGCTGGCCGAGTTCTCTGCCGGCGTTCATAAGCGTTGGCGAGTTGGGAAGAAAATCGAGGCTGGATATCATTTCATAAAATTGATCAGAGGTCTTTTTTGCTCCCGGCCCCTTACTATATTTTTTTTCAGCTTGCGCCACGTGAGTCGCTACCCTTTTAAAAAGGCCCTCTGGTTTTTCAATTATCTTGCCATTATCATCCTTCAAAAGATAACGCCTTTTCAAAACCTCCAATGAAGCATCAGAAAGCCTTGGTTTTGTTTTTGTTTTCATTTTCCTCTCCTTTCCCCCGAAAGAACTCACCCCGTCCTTTTTTAATTTGTAATTTATATTTTATATCAACTTATCTTATGAGATGCTTTCCAGTTCCTTTTTGAAGCTATCAATGTCATCAAATGACTTATACACAGAAGCAAATCTAAGATATGCTACGTCATCCAGCTCTTTTAGTTTTGAAAGAACCGCATCTCCAATCTCACTGCTTTTTATCTCGTTTGTTCCGCGCGATTTTAGGTTTCTCTCTATCAAATGGATGAAATCTTCCATCTCTACTCCTGTAATCGGCCTTTTTTCCAAGGCCCTTTCGATACCTACCTTTAGCTTGTCGCTAGAGAAAGACTCTTTTGTCCCATCTTTTTTTACGACTACGAGTGTTGCAGCCTCAATCCTTTCGTATGTCGTAAATCGAAACCCACAAGATTCACACTCGCGCCTCCGGCGGATAACCTGCTCGCCATCTGCATTTCTTTTCTCTAAAACTTTGATTTTATTTGACTTACACTCAGGACAAACCATCTTTTCACCTATTTTACCGTTAAAAATACACACCACTTATGGTGTTTAGAAAAATAATAGAACACTAGATATAGCGTGTCAACTCTTTTCTTTTCCACTTTTTATGAACAGATTTTTTGCTTTAAATAAAGTATTTCCCTATTTTCCACACCCCTTTTTCACAGGTATACAGACTCTATTACGGCTGGTCAAAGCCCAATTTTTAGTTATTATTTCGAATTTAACTGGAAATTGTTAGCTGAAAATTGAAAACTTATTTCTGTATACTTGTTTCGCTAAAACAAATTTGTTAGCATATTTTTCCGCACCTTTAAAACTTATCTGATTGGAGAAAGAGATGCCACAGACTTGTGAAAAAAACTGCTACTTCTGTCAGTCAACTCCAGATGCGACCGGCTGGGGGAGGATTCCCCATGGCTGCGCTAATGAGTACAGCCATTTTCTCAACTGGAATGACCGCTATGGCAAGGAAATCTGTGAGTTGCACATGACATATGAAGAGATCAACGAAATCGCTAAGCTCGACTTAATTCGATGTGAAAACTGCACACCACACTGGCAATGGAGCGCGGGTTGCGGCTGGTTCTGCAACAAGAAAAGGAATACTTATGGCGGAAAGCCCGGACTGTGCCTCAGTTTCCCTCTTCATACCTTGAAACAGGAGATTGCAGTCAAGTAGACCAGGCAAACTATAAGAAATAGCGAAATAAGGTCAAATTCCAGCTTAAGGAGAAAAATGATTATTCTGATGGCAATTAGCGCTGACATGGAAGCAAACCGCCAAGCAGTTGAAGCGCTTCAAAAGATCCCCAATGTCGAGATCAAAACTGTTCCGACAGTTAAAGAACTAGCAAGGCATGTGCATCTTCCCTTTATACAGCTAGAGGACGGGAGTAATGAGCGTAGATATGGCCTAGACGACATCTTGAATTATGTTGACGAAGAACTGGAAAAGGAGAAAAAATGGGCATAGAAATTGAAAAAAGAGGAGTCTTTTTAGTCTGCGACCTTCGAGAACCTGACGCTGTTGAGGCTTTCAGGGTCTTGCAGGATGAAGGGTTCAAAATCAATCTGCTACATGTCAAGGATTCTCTGGGACTCGATAATAATATTCCTTATCTCTACTGCGGCCAGCTTTCTTTCAACGGAATTAGCCAAATAGACCACTTTGCCAAACTGGCAGGATCGATAGCTCGGGAAATGGTTTATGAAGAGGAGGAGCCCGGCGATTTCCGGATCCCCAGAGAATGCTTCTTCGCTGCTGACCTTTCCGAACTAGATGCCGTCAGGGCCATAGAAGCGATTCAAACTGCTGGCTTTCAAAAGAAGGTCCTTCACGTTCCTGGCTATGAAAATTGCGACTTCAGCCAGCCACATTTCTACTGCGGTGAATACAGCAAAAGAGGCGCCGATGCCATAATCGACTTTGTTCAAAGAGTCGGTAATCGCAAAGAGTGGCGCGAGGCCTCATAACCCAATCGGAAATAGTACCTAAAAAGCCCCGTTTCCGGGGCTTTTTTCCTATTCGTACTTCGTAATTTATTCCATTCTTTTTCTGATGAAGGCCGGAATTTCCAGCTCATCATCAAGCTCTTCCTCTTCAAAAGCATTACTCTCTTCAAATATAGTCTTTGCAGAATCGATAGCTCCGACTGATGTAGTTTTTGGACCTTCAAAACCTGTTGCGATGACAGTGATTTTAAGCTCATTTGATAGGCTTGGGTCGATAACGGCACCAAATATGATATTTGCATCAGGATCAACCGCTTCGGTAATAACTTTAGCTGCCTCATCTATCTCAAACATTCCAAGATCAGCTCCACCGGTTACGTTGAATAGGACACCCTTTGCTCCATTGATTGAAAGCTCAAGGAGTGGAGAGTTGATAGCTTTTCTGGCTGCTTCAACTGCTCTGTTTTCGCCGCTTCCCATGCCGATACCCATAAGGGCAGATCCGGCGTTAGACATTATCATTTTAACGTCAGCAAAGTCGACGTTGATAAGTCCGTGGACTGTAATTAAATCAGAAATACCTGCGACACCTTGTCTTAAAACATCATCAACAACAGAAAATGCATCAAGCATGGTAGTTTTTTTCTCAATTGTCTGTAAAAGTCTATCGTTTGGGATAGTAATGAGGGTGTCAACATGCTCTTTTAGCTCTTCTACACCTTCTTCAGCTGCTCTTTTTCTCTTTTCACCTTCAAAACCAAATGGTTTGGTAACAAAACCAACTGTAAGCGCCCCAACCTGTCTGGCTATAGAAGCTACAACAGGAGCTGCACCGGTTCCGGTTCCGCCGCCTTCACCACAAGTGACAAATACCATATCAGCGCCTTTTAGCGCTTCTTCTATCTCTTCACTTGACTCTTCGGCTGCTTTCTGACCGACTTCAGGGTCAGCACCGGCACCGAGACCTCTGGTAATAGTTTTTCCTATATGAATCTTTTTTGTGGCTTTACTGGACTGTAGGTTCTGAGTATCAGTATTGATACCGATAAACTCGACCCCTTTGACTCCGGTTTCTACCATTCTATCTATAACATTGATTCCGGAACCGCCAACGCCAACAACTTTTATTTGCGCAAACGCCTCCATACTAGGCTTGATTTCTGCCATGCTCTTGTACCCCTCATCATTTAGAAAGTCTTCAGCAAAGAGGCCAAAGCTTTCATTAAATTAGTATTAATTTTCTCAAACATCTAAGTCCAAATAACTTTCTCTCAACATCCGAAAATAAGTGTATATCTTTTTTATACTCGATGCAATAGTTTTTTTGGTTTTGTTCTAATTATTTGCTCAAAGCAAGAACAAAAGTAACTTATTTTTCACTTTTGCATTTTTTAAAAATGTTTTATTTTTAAAATTTTTTATTGATATCCACAATGAAAATCATGAAGAATTAAAGCAAAAAAGGGACCCCCTAGGCAGGGTCCCCTTTTCGTAAATCATGATATGCATAGGCACTTACGCCGGAGTATTCGAACTATCTCTAGCCCATCTTTTCGGCAACTTCACCGTCTTGACTAGCTTCAAGAGAAGCGATTTCAGCGAATATCTCACGTGTCCTTTTCTCGCCAAGATCGAACTCATCGAGTTCATTGTACAGATCATCAAGACGCTCTCCGGTATCATCTTCCTTATCTTGTTCTTCCGCAGCTTTCTTTATTTCATCGTTGATCCGTGATATTTCTTCCGCGGGAACGAGCCCTGCTGTTTTCAGACCATGAAGAGAAAACTCAAGCCATTGGCCGTTACATATCCCAAAAGGAAGACTGAAGAGGCGCCCCGGAAACTCGAGAGAATATACATTCTGAGATCGATCTTTAGGATTTTCGCTTGCCTCAAAGATCTTGTGAATCGCTACAATCTCACGGTCCTGAGGCTTAAGGAGTTGATCTGTCTTTAGGTAGCTTCTATATCCGTTGGCATTTTTGCTCCTCCAGTCGAGAATATCTACCATCCCCGGGACAAAATTCAGAAGCACCTCGCAGTCAAAGGAGTAACCGGCCCATTTCCATTTACCATCTTTCTTAGATCTAGCTTCGGTTATCTGACTTTCCAGGAGTTTTATCGTTTTATAGATCTCCCTTCCTTCCTTACGACCCGCCCCTGGAAGCTGACTCTGCATCCTTCCACGCTCTTTTATGGATGAGGATATGGTTTTTTCGAGTCCTGATTTGGCCCTTATCTCTTCTACACGTTCGGCCTTATCCTCAGCGCTCAATATCCCCGCCTTAACGAGAAGATCCATGTCGGGATCTTCTCGCTTATCGGAAGTCCCTACAAGCATACTACCTTCCGCAAAGAGTGCGCTTTTTGACCCGTCCGTGAAATGCATGATAAGTACATTACTATCATCGTGGAATGTCGGAGATCCCGGACCCATAACCATGCTAGATCCTTCAATAGGATAAATTCCCTCTATCTTCTTGCCTACCCATACATCCATCGGCAGGAGATCATTAAAGATTGAAACATTATGAACATCATCGCAGTGAAGGATTTGGCGGTCGCCGTGTAAAGCCACAATATCTCCGTTACAAACAGCCAACCCATTCACTTTTCCCAATTCTTTGCTTCCCTTTGACCAACCACTTTTGATAACAAGACCCATTACTAGCTCCTTTCGCCTTGCTTCATATGATTTACAAAATATAGTTACTAAACTAAAAAGGCAGGGATCACTCCCTCCTCCTTAATTTCAGAGTTTTATTATACCATTTTTAAAAGAATATTTAAAGAAATTCTACGGCATAAAGGTTTTGAAAACTTTTTTGATCTTTGAAAACGCCAGGCCGACCTGTTTGCTTCCACCGGTATGTTCAGTTTCTTCCAGTTGATAAAGCATCAGACCAACCGCGGTAGAAAACCTCGGATCATAAATCTTATCAACCATACCTTTTAGATTGTGTGGTTTCCCTATCACGCAAGGCAGTTTCAGTATGTTTTTAGCCACTTGATCTATATCTTCAAGTTTCGCGCCGCCACCGGTAAGTACTGCTCCGGCAGGAAGCTGCCCGTCACGGTTAATCTTACGAAGCTCATTTTTAATTAGTGTGAATATTTCGCTCAGCCTTGCCTCTATAATCTCAGCAACGTGTCTTCTGGGGATTATTCCCTCTTCATTCATATCTATTTCAGAAAGATCTATCTTTTCTCTTTCCGGCACTGTTTTGTGTAGTGATGTGCCATATTTGAGTTTAACTTTTTCAGCAACATCTATAGAAGTTCTAAGCCCGATAGCAATGTCGTTTGTGATGTGGGCAGATCCAACAGGCAATACACTTACATAAAGTGGTCTTTCGTCTTCATAGACTATTAGTCCGGTAGTACTGGAACCAATATCGATAACCACACATCCGAGTTCCTTTTCCCGTTTGGAAGTTACTGCCTTTGAAGCCGCGAGGGGACTAGCAATAATATCTTCAACCTGTATACCAGCTTGGGAAACACATTTTTTCAAATTCTTTGCAGCTGGCTCTGAAACAGTTACTATCTGGACTTCGCCCTCAAGACGAATACCCGTCATTCCGATAGGATCTTTTACTCCTTCTTGCCCGTCAACGCTATAAACTCGCGGAATAACATGCAAAATCTCTTTATTTGTGGGTATTTGTACCGCCTGAGCTGCCTCATCTACACGAATAGTGTCCTCGTAGGTTACTTCTTGATTGGCTTTACCAACCGCAACCACGCCCTTAGAGTTAAAAGAGGATATATGGCTTCCGTTTATGTTTATAGTGGCACTATCCAGCTGAACCCCCGCCATTCTCTCCGCCGTCTCCATGCTTTCGGAAATGCCGCTGACAGTTTCCTCGATTTCGTTGACTATTCCCTTCCTGACACCCGTATTGAAGGATGTTCCGACGCCGATAATGTTCAGTTCACCTTCTTCGTCAGTTTTACCCACAACAGTTGTGATTTTGAAACTGCCTATATCAAGTCCGACGAATATTTCTTCTTTCTTAGCCATAAATTGATTATCTTTGAATTTAATTATTTTACTTTAAAATTATATACGTATTTCATAAATTTGCAAAGACAAAGAGAAAGATTAAGTATCAAGCTCCAACGCTCAATGCTCAATCAAATTCAAATATCCAAAATAATAAACTAGAAACGAGTTGCGACTATCGGATGAAATGAACACGTATTTTCCGGCATGATTTTTTCAAAGAGAGGATTTGGTATTCCCGACATCACAGAGAAATAGTTAATAAAACTTAAAAATTTAGAATGTTCCGGAGGACAAAAGCAGTATTAAACGGAGTGGTTGCTGTTTTGAATGATAAATTTTTATTAGTTTTATCTATTTCGTAGTGCTAGTCGGTGGGTTTTGCTCCACTTTTGCCCAGACAAAAGTGGATAAATGAATTAGATTCTGGTCAAACCAGAATGACGAGAACTTATTGAGTTAAAATATCATATCCCTTTTTCGTAACAACCAAAGTATGTTCAAAGTGGGCACTTAATCCTCCATCAACCGTCCTGTATGTCCAGCCATCGGGGTCAATCTCGAGCTCATAACTTTTTTCGGCTATCATCGGCTCTATAGCAAGAGCCATACCCTCTTTCAATATAACTCCCGTTTTTTTCTTGCCAAAGTTCGGTATAGTCGGCTCTTCATGGATATTCTTGCCAATCCCATGTCCTGCAAGACAGCGGATTACCGAGAAGCCGCGACTTTCTATATATTTTTGAATTTCAGCCGATACATCGCCAAGATACGCACCATCTTTTATTTTCTTCGCACCAGCGAAAAATGATTTCTTTACAACCTCAATCAGTTTCTTTTTCAAAGGATCAATATCACCAACACCAAAGGTTATGGCCGCATCAGTATATAATCCTTTGTGAAGCACTCCGAAGTCCAAAGACACAAGATCTCCGTCCATAATAACCTTTTCATCAGAGGGAAGTCCGTGCACAATCTCATCATTTAAAGAAACTATGATGTTGGCAGGGAAGTCGAGATAACCCTTAAATGCCGGCTTTACTCCATACTTCAAGCATAAACGTCCCGCGTATTTATCTAGTTCTTTCGTTGGCATGCCGGCCTTGCAGTAGTTTTTGGTATCTTCTAAAATGGCGGCTAAAATATGGCCGCCCTCTCTCATTGTTTCAATTTCTCTTTTACTTTTTATAGTAATCATCGAGTTTCTTAAATATCCTCTCCGTCACTTCATCAAATGTGCCCACACCATCTACTTCGATAAGTTCACCTTCTTGCTTAAAATAATCCATAATTGGCCTTGTATCTTTCTTAAAGATACTAATTCTCTGCTTTACGGCCGTTTCATCCTGATCATCTACCCTTTTCTCCAGATCCGCGCCACACTTAGGACATTTTCCAGAACCAATGGCTACATAGTCACACTGCGGACAAACATACCTCTTACTTAGTCTTTTGAGCGCTTCTTCTTCAGTTATGATTATATCAACAGCCAGAGATTTAAAACCATGTTTCTTCGCTAGATTCTCATATATCTCAAGCTGGATTTCAGATCTTGGAAAACCATCAAAAATAATTCGTTCGTCTTCGGGAATCGTTTTAATCCTCTCTTCAATAACCGCCTCAATCATAGGATTGGGAAAAAGTTTGCCTGTTTTCATTAGCGCCTGCATCTCGGGGTTAGTTTTTGCTCCTTCCCTTAGAAGTTGGCCAACGATAACATCGGTAAATCTGCCATATCTTTCTTTAATTCTCTCGCCTTGAGTTCCCTTACCTGAACCCTGCATGCCAAAAAGCAGTAATACATCTCTCATTTTAACCTCCCGAATATTTCTTTTGCCATTTTTTCCATTATAGCATGATCTTTGTCGTTTTCATGGTCATGACCAAAAAGGTGAAGCGCGCCATGTATAAGTGTCTTTGTTGTGGCCTCTTTTAAGCTCTCGCCTTCTTTATATTTATCAATAATCTCGAGACACAAGAGAATATCTCCCTCATCCTCATAATCAAATGAGAGTACGTCTGTTGGTTTATCGATATGCCTATATTTTAAATTCTCTTTTTGAATATTTTCAGCCTCGACAAACGCAACATTTATACCCTTAGATTTCCCTAAAACATCAAAAACGGCCTCCACCGCACTTTCTATCTCTGCCTCGGTGAGACCGCTTTTAAAAAAGTCCCCAACAACATTTATGCTAGCCATTTTTCTTTTCGATTTCCTCTGTAAGTACTGTCCTGACTAGTTGGCCATCGGCGCCTTGTCCTACATCTTTCATTACCGTTCCCATGATTTTTCCAAAGTTTAGATCGTTACCCGCTTCATCTATTTTTGCCTGAACGATTTTTCGTATTTCATCCTCACCCATTTTTTCGGGCAGATATGCTTCAATAATCTCAAGCTCGGCCTTTTCTTTATCCGCTAGGTCGCTTCTATCACCTTTTGTAAACTGCTCTATCGCGTCTTTTCTCTGCTTGGCTTGAGTATTTAGAACCTTCATCGCATCTTCGTCAGATAATATTCCCTTCGCTGCGATCTCGGCATTTTTCAAGGCGGTTTTTAGCATCCTTAAAACAGACAACTTAAGTTCTTCTTTGTTCTTAAGCGCCTGTTTCAAGTCAGTATCGATGTTTTCGGATATACTCAAAGGTTTTAAAGTCCTTTATATAGTTGCTGTTTGATTTTGTAATCTTTTCTAGCCTTTTTCCTGATGGCTATCGAGCGCTGTTCTGTTTTTGATATCGCTTTCGCGTGATACTGTTTTTTTCTGGCCGTAGTTAACGTACCGCTTTGCAAGACTTTTCTGTTAAATCTTCGCATAAGATTTTCAAAAGTCTCCTTATCTTTTCTGATAACAGTCTGCAATGTGTAAATCACCTCCTTAAAAAGTGTTTTTAAATTAGAAACCCCATAATAGCACGATTTTTGCCTATTTTCAAGGCTTATTCTTTGCAAAATGGGGAGTCTCAGCCTAACCATAAAAGTATTGACATTTTAAATAATAGTGCTATAATCTAAGACGCTGGTAGGAGAGCCGGCACTCCCGTAATCCAGCGAAACAAATATTCATAATTTAAATAAATTATGAATAATGAGAGTACCGTACCTTGAGAGTAGATACACACTGTTTGGAAACATCATGGGTCATTAGTTGAAAGTTCAGCACCAGAAGATCGAAGAACAAAGAACACAGAACAGAAAGAAACACACAGCATCAAGAGATAGTGTAAGACAGGAGACGACTAGTGCGTAATGCCTGCCGGCAAATTCATTGATATAATATGAACACTAGTCTAGCCTCCAAACAAGGGGCCCATGTAAATGGGCCCTTTTCCTTTTTTATATACTTAGATAGATACGAAACCATTGACAAAACGTCATAAATATACTACAATGCCCCATACCTATGTTAGGAGAGTCGGCACTCCCGTAATCCATGGGTTCTGACGTCAGAAGAGTATATGTAGCCTGCAAGGTATCGTTATACAAGAGAAAACAATGTAGTAATAACGGCGATACATTCTTGAGAAACATAGTAACCAAAATACAATGAATCTCAAAAAATGAAATAAGAACACAACAGGCTATATAAAACACTCTAAAAAAACCATGCCGACATGCAAAATCTATTTTGCACTGGGCCTCCTTCACAGGAGGCCCTCCCCTTTTTAAAACACTTGACACAATAACCATAATAATATATAATCTCTTTCGGCTTTAGCTAGGAGCGCCGATACTCCTGTAATGCTACTGCTATCTGTATGTCAGACCTCCCCACTAATAATCGACATTGTTCTCTTTAAAGAGATCGATGTCGCATCGTGGGGCTTCCTGAAGTAGAGGAAATCCCACACAGCTCATTCATTAGTTCCCTATTATCTCGCGAGAGGGAGAATGAGGCGGGAGGATCTGACAAGCCTTTATGGAAAACAGATTAGGTTATCGGCTATATAGGCGGCCACAAAAATATTTGATTACTCTCCAAATATTTGTGTGGCTTCCAAGCCCCCTAACATCATTGCGATGCACAAGGGGGCTTTTTCTTTTTTAAATAATATTGACGCCCATTAACTTTTAGTGTATACTATCCATCGTTGTTGTTGGCTAGGAGAGCCGGTACCCCCGTAATGCCGCAACGGCAAATGTTCTGGAAAGCGGACCATGAATCTTGCTGCAAAGTTTTGATATACGTTTTTCCCTGAGCCGCTATAAAGCGGATGACTCGGCTGACAAGCCCAAAAAAGGCAGGTAAATGAAGCAACTCGGGTATAACATTTACCATGCACCGGCCTTCCTGAGGGGCACATATCAAAAGAAGCCTTTGGTATATCATTCGTGATAACCCGCCGAAAGAACATTCCAAGC
Organism: bacterium; assembly: GCA_030647205.1. Taxonomy (GTDB): domain Bacteria; phylum Patescibacteriota; class CPR2; order UBA1875; family JAJYID01; genus JAKANV01. The sequence continues at coordinate 15,942 of JAUSJO010000008.1, read as the reverse complement.
CCTTACCGGCATTTAGCTTGGAACCCGCCCCCTTTTACAGGGGGCTTTTTCTTTTTTAAATAATATTGACGACTTTATATTTATAGGATATAATATACCGCGTAATGGTTAGGAGTGCCGGCACTCCCGTAATACCATGAACATCCTATGGATATTCTTGTTTTCGATAAACACCAAAGACAGGGAGGAAAACTCTAAGGTAGCTTTGGCTGACTATATCAATATTTGATGATTTTCATTGCCTAGATGTGATCAAAAGCATTAAATATTCGCAAAGTCCCCAAAGCCCTTAAGAGGGTACTTCCCGGACCGCAACAATGCGGTTGTGCCCATTTTCACTTGGGACTCAAAAAAACAAGTGTTGGACAAGTGCGAACGTAGGACTATATATTTGCCGGCTAAATACTTGGGACTTATGTCCCAAGAGCCCCAAGATATAATCTTGGGGCTCTTTCTTTGGAAAAGTATTGACATAATCATATTATTGAGGTATAATGGCAAACATTGCGGTTAGGAGAACCGGCACTCCTGTTATACTGCAACGGTCTTTTTTCTACAGTTGATGCATCTTTGGGGAGATGTTTTATTCCACGCGGACCGCTATATACTTTTTTGTTTGTCTGCCCCCAAAAAGCAGAAAAAGAGTATATAGAGCGCAAGATCATTTGCGCACCCGGTGGAATAAATAAACTGTAGGCAAGAAAAAAGAACCTCAAAAGTCGGATTGTCTAGTAGTAGTTTTAGTCGCAACGTCCCCCAATGCGACTGCGCAACACCAAGCCCCCGTAACAACGGGGGCTTTTTCTTTTTGTGTTGTTACCTATTTATTGAAAACAAAAACCCAGAGTTCATGCGCCGTCTTCCTTCATCTAAAATCTCCTTGCAAAAAGTGTCCCTGTCGCCGTATCCGGAGTCCGATGTACAGTATCATATCTTAAAATAATAGTGCCCGAATCTACCGCAACCTCAACGGATCCTGTTCCCTGATAAACTGTATCCCGGGTTACAACTCCATGAGTATCTCCAGGCATACCAAACATATTCAACTTACCATTACTATTTGCACAATACATCAGCATGTCATAAACAGCCTCTGATGCTGTCGGCATCAGTAGTTTTGTAATTTCAAGGTCGGTAACACTTTCCAGTGCTTCAGTTTTCATGGCGCTGATTTCTCTCAGTATAGATACCTGCTCCTTGACATATTCACTCAATGCTTCTTGATACACCTTAGGAACAGCTTCCCCCTTAAATACTTGGGCGTGCAGGTACTGGGCCAGTGCACCGACTTGTTCAAAATAATCCCTGTTTTTTGAAAGGGGCACAAGTCTTGTTGTCACAAGCGCCCAGCCTGTTTCCGGAGCATTTTCATCGATTGTATCCTCCATCAGTAGATCTTCTTCGCTATCAATGTCAAAACCAACAATGTCGGCCATTTTACCGATCGTCAACGGGTCCTCTAACCCAGATTTATCAACCCTCAAAACCAGAAACTGCTCCAGCTCCTTGGCCCTTTCAAGCTCTTTTTTCGAAAATGGAATCTCCGGCACATCTTTTGTCTCTACCTTAATACCAAAGGTTTCTTTAATCGCTTCCGGACCCAGGAAATCATCACCCATAATTTCCTTCGCCTCATCAAAACGCGAGGAAAGCTCACCACGCAGAACACTAAGATGTGGCATTATTTGGGCCTTAAGATCACCAGCCCTTTTCATATCTCCATCGTCAATCGCTTGACGGAGAGCATCCTTCAAGTTTGAGAGCTCTTCATTAGACGCTTCCGGATTGTTTTCTTCTATTTCTTTCATTATTTTTCCACTTTGTCCCCATCCCAAATACGCATAGTTTCATCCTCTGATATTGAAATAATTCGTCCGTCAGTGAGAACTTGGATTCCCGTAACAAGCTCCTTATGCCCCTGAAGCACTTTCACATTCCACTCACCCTCATCTTTACTGCAAAAATAAATATTGCCCTTAGAGTCACCGGCAACCACTCTTTTCCCCGGTAACACCCGCATTTTAGTAATAAAATTGTCTTGTACATCAAACTTATCGATTTCAAACCCTTCCGCTTCCTGCCATTTACCATACGTTTCTTCCATAAAACGAAACCTTCCTCCAGACGCACATACAACTTTCCCATCAGACATAACCTGATGAGCCTCATCGGAGGCGATTGATCTTTGCTTAAAGGTACTCTCATTATTTCTCTCCCATACGATAGAGCCCCTTTTAAAATAATCAACAATGAAGCTACCGTCAGGAAGAACCTGCAAATCACGTATCGTTTCGCCGGCATTATAGCCATCAGTTTTTATAAGAGATTCCTTTTTTAGAAACATAATAACTTGGTTATTATCACCGGTTATGATCTGGCCATCCGGTAAAACCTGTAGAGCATATATTGCCCCGTTTACAGCCACTGTACAACCCAAGTGCTGATACCACTCATCTATAATGCCGCTATTCTTTAACACATTGACCTTACCCGAACGTGTATAGACAATGTCACCATCGGGAGCCTCCTGAAGCGTAAAAATTGGCCCTCTTGTCCCATCGTCAATATCCAAAGGGAGCTGGTGCCAGATGTATCCATTACCTTGATTTCCATCCGCCGATACTGTCCATAGTGTAACCTTCCCTTCATCAGAGCCTGTTGCAACACGGCCATCAGAAAGAATCTCCACACAGCGTTGAATCCCCGGTGTTGGGATCTTACAAACTTCGTGATAGTCTTTTTTGTTCTCAACAGTTGCGAGCTCTCTGGGATAAAACGCCAATCGCTTCTTTTCGTTTTCTATCTCTTCCTTGATATTTGCAAGCTTTGGTTCAATCTCGGCTCTAATGCTGCCTGCTCTTTTCATATCACCCGCATCCAAAGCCTGCCGGAGAGACTCCTTCAAGCCCGAAAGCGCCTCATAGCTTTCATCCGTGTTTTGTTCGGCTATTTCTGACATTCTATATTTTTATTTAGAAGGGAATAGTATCTTTTTGTTTTGCGTATGCCTCTTGGGTATCATCAATTTCCCTTAAAAAGTCCTCAAATCCCATCATCGCCTCTAAATCTTGTGCTTCGTCTTGACCACCGGCTCCATTACCCACCTTGGTTGTCGGCCACTCAGCTCTTTTCGGTGGTTTGCCAAATGCCGCATCAACTATTTCACGCGGACCAAAAGACATCATTTTAGGACTTGCCATTATTGACCCATCATCGGGGATTTTAACGTCAAAACGACTGATAGCCCCGCCCTTGCCATAGTCCGGGCTTCGATCCCATCCTCCTCCTTTATCCCCACCTTCAAAGAAACCAAATCGGCCCTGCATAAGCTGATAAAAGTATGCTTTATCAGACGCAGATGTACTGTCGGATATGAACTCTTTCCAAATGTAGTAGTCAATTTTCTTGGTATACCCTTCTTTCTGCCAAGAAGAAATAATTTTACTAAGCCCACGCATAGAAAGTACTGATTCGTTGAGTTTAGGTTTAATTGAGTTTTCGCCGGACATTTTATACCAACTGCTTTCTTCTACTGCCTTACCTGAAAAAACATCTTGGAAAACACGCGCGGCGCAGGCAAGATTCCAAAGGTTTCGGATACTTGAATCTTTAGGACCGGGTAATGACGCTGTTCCGTGTCTGTCCATAACTTTCGCTAGCAGCAAATGAAAAAGCTCGTTTTCCGGTCCCGCATGGTTGATGTACCCGGTCTCTGTACCCTGAGGAAGATAGTCATACTCCATCTTGTAGAGACGATCCAAAAATGCCGGATCCATGCCCTGACGGCCTAAATACGTATCGCTGTCTCCCTGGTTAAGATTACCGGTCATTATAACGCCATACCCCTGTTTAATGGTGACTTCTTCATTACTGTCTTGCTGCATTCCGATCGTATCACCAACCCTTTTTGTCAAAAGATCATTTAAACTAATCAATACTTCATGGGGGATCGCATTGACCTCATCAAAGATGACAGGACGGCCTTCTTCCATTGCCTTATATATCGGGCCTCTCAAAAACTTTGATATAGTCCCTTTCCCAAACTGTGATATATAAAGTTGCAAGATTCTGTCGTGAGCCATTTGTTTTTCTGCCAAACGCTCGTTTTCTGTTAAGGATTCTAGGTGAGCTTTGTTCTCATCTACCCAACTTTTGTATTTTTTATCAACTTCATCAGAGTACTTATCCAACTCTTTGCCATCTATTTTATCTATATCTAATACTTGATGACCATAAATTTCAGCAGAAGACATGTTTTTCGAACCAGATATAATAAGTGCTTTTTTACCCAAATACTTTTTTGCTGCAAGCCCCGCCATTTCAGTTTTCCCGGCACCAAGGTGTCCGTGGATAAATACAGGCTGACCCGCATTCAAATGAGTAAGCAGGTCGTCAATCTGCTCTTTGACGTAAGCAGTCTCTACCATTTCTCCCTTGCCCAGTGCTGCCTTATACTTTTTCATCTCTTTCAGATGAATACCATAGTAGGCTTCGGGGCTTGACTCTATAAGATCTTTTTCCTTTTTGTCTAAGGCGCTAATTTCACTGTTGATCTCTCTAAGCGCCTCTGACTGGAAGGACGATGGCTCTTCTTTGATAGATCTCATTATTTTCATTTTTTCCCTTGCCAGAGCTTCGCGTTCTCTCGTAATAGCATTTTCTTCTCTCAAGGCCTTTTTCAGATTCTGCTCTCTCAACTCTGCAAGTTCGTTCTCGGGAGACCCCTCAAGCCCCATAATTTCTTTCGCTGTTTGGTCGGCAATGGCTTTTTTCTCTAGCGCCATCCCTACAACTCTTGGATTTTCTGATCTTTCTATAATTTCTTCTTCACTGAGATCTTCTCTGAAAACTTGACCTTCTTGGTGCTCTGGTATCTCACCACTTTCATCAAGGCTAGGGGACGCCGGTATTTTTGTATCCCGATAAACCTCAGCAGAAGCTTTACGTGACTCCCGATGATGTTTTCCAGCTTCGTCCACTTTTCCTTCTACGTCTTGCCACTCCTGTGGGGATAATGTTTTCTGCATGTCTTCTACGGCCATAGTTTCCTTTCTTTTTTCTGATATTACTATATTTTCTTAAAAACCTAAAGCTTTATATTACTTAAATATTCTTTCAAAAGTTCCGTCATAGCAGGAATGAGATTTCCGATATCGACTCCTACCTCTTCCCCCAGGCGCTTCTTTCTGTCTTCATTCCAAACCTGTTCGAAAGTTTGCCTTTCATCAGAGTCAACTTCACCTATCTGAAAAGCCCTGGCAATCACTCCGGTTTTCAAGAGCTTATCTAGCTCACTCCTTGTCTGGGTTGCGCTATCTGAACCTCCGTCTGTCACTTCTATAAAAATATCCATTACCTTCTTTTTTGATATATTTTCGCGGTCTTGCTGTGATAAGGAAGCGTTGATCCCCCTCAGTAGCTCATCATCTGCAGTACCACCCATACTACCCTTCAGATGATCTACTATATTTATAATTTCAACCCTTTCCCTGTCAGAGTCACTCTGGTCACCAAAACTTTTAATCTTTTTGGCATAATTTCCAAAAACCCAAGCCTCTGTTTCGGCATTTAACTTTGACTTTGTCCGGCTCCTCGTATAGTTAAGCTTTGTGTTGAATTCTCTTAATGATGACATAACAAGGACGAAACACTGAGCCAAAACATGCTTCTTTTGGCCTGAGTCAAATGACATTGACCCAGAAAGATCTCCCCCCAAACGTACTCTGATAAGCTCCGGCATATCAACCAAAACTTCCTGAGACTTCATCTTCTTCATTACCCTCACCTTATCAAGATCTCCCTTTTCTATGGTAGGCCACTCCTCGACAGCTTTTTGGACGTCAAGCTCTGACCCGGTTTTATAGTGGCCCTTCATCTCTGTCCTTACGTCTTTCGAAGAACCGAAGATTATCTTTTCCCACAACTCTGATAGCTCCTTAAGGTGCGGTGCTATTTCTTGTTCTATCTTTCTAAAATTTTGGAGTTTTCTGTATTCTACACCGTTTTGTTCGCACCACTCTCTGTCCATGTTTTCGTGTCGCTCTTTGGCTTTTTCCTCGGCAGATTTTGAATCTTCCTCTTCTGCCCTTCTCGCTTCCTCCTCTTCTTGCTCTTTTTCCTCGACTTCTTTATCCAGCCACTCCCGTATATCATCTTCGCTCAACTGATCCGGATTGCTCTCCCCAAACTCGTCATAGTCAACTTCAAATGGGTTTGACGCCCCCTGACCACCACCTCCTCCATCACCACTAGGCTGGTTTTCCATCTTCTCAGGCTTTTCCGGCTCCCACTCATCCAAATCCTTTTTCAACAAACTCTCAAAGATAGGCTCCAATGTTTTTTTGATAACAAAGTAGCGCTGCCCCGCCTTCAAACCATCTGAGACTATATAGTCCACCATTTCTTGAAGAGTATATTCTTTCCCTTTAAACTTTATTGTTTCTTCAAAAATCTTTTCAACCTCGGGGCTTATCTCTACACCCTGATCCGGAACCATTTCCTCCCTAAGTAGCTTATACATTAGCTGCAAATGCCGTGGTTTATCAGTATAGTCAGTCCCCTCAAAAAGTTTCTCTGCATATAGCCTTGAGATCTCTTCGCCGCCTCCCGTTCCTCTTTCAAATGTTGCCGCTTTGTCCGAAACCCTTCGGTTAACACAAATGTCATCTAAAATATTATAAAAAGTGTGGTGAATCTTGTAAGCTCCTGACTCCACCGAGTTCATAGTTTTTGACTTGTCTCTCCTGCTTGCCGGTTTTTGTTTTTTAAGCCTTTCGATAAACTCCGGATCGCTTTTTCCGTATTTATCCTCCCACTTTTGCATCATTTCAGCGCCTGTTTTTTTTGCTTGATCCATGATGTATTCAAAGTTTTTCAGCGTCCCCTCAGAGTCTCCGACAAGATCATGGAAATGGGATATCTCATGGAGGGTTGCCCATTTTATCTGGTTCATCGAGCAGTCTTTGTCTGCAAACCACTCCGCATCAAGATTCACTTCTCCGTTTTCAAGATTGATGTAGAAAGCATCGGAAACCTTGAATTTAAGAGAGACATCACGAGCAAAAGTCACAAAAAACCTCTGATAATCGTCTATCATCTTCTGAGCCTCTGCTCTATACTGCTCAATTGTTTTTTCCTCTTCCTTTTGCTCCACAGAAAAAGGACTTCCTTCCTTCTCGTCCGTTCCGGCTACCGAGAAGCCTACGTTCTCTTCGAAACTATTTCCCTCGTTTTCCATAAGCTTTATTGTACTAATATTATTTGCTAAATACTACTTTTTTAGCTTCTCCGGGCAAAAACAAATGCCGGCTTAAATTTTACGCCATTACTAATATAAGAACATTCTTCAGCCCCAACAAAAAGCCTTAGTTTTCCGTCAACAAAACAATCTTTCGCCATATGCAGTTCCATTATACCTCCTAGCGGAGAAACTGTATTTGTTCTTACTTGTTTACCATCACCAAAAAAGAGAGCTCCTTTCTTTTTATAATAAACGCATGTATCGTAAACAGCCTCAGAAATACTTTGTCTTCCGAGACGGTTGACTTGGAGGTCTGCTATCAAGTTAGCATCCGGCTTTGACGTTCTCATTATTGATTCAAGATAGGGCTTTTTATTTTCAAGTTCATAAAGTGCCTCTACATATTTTTCAGGAGATTTTACTAATCCCTCGTCCATTTTAAGACTAATATACTGAGCAAGGTCCTCGGTCTCTCTCAGATAGTCACGAAAGGCGAAACTCGCATCACTTTTAACCAATGCCCAGCCTGCTCTAGGAATAGAGTCAGACTGTACTGCCGTTACTATTTCCAGGCCCTTGATGCTAGACCTATACCTCATATTCCGGATATTCATTGGTTCCCTATTTTTCTTGTATTCATTAACCCTGAGTATCAAGAATTGCCCGTTTCTCTTTGCCATCTCCAGCTCTTCTTTGGAAAAGGGAATCGTAGGAATGTTTTTTTCTTTAAGTTTGATGCCAAAAGTTTCCTCAACCGCCTCTGGACCCAGATAGTCTTCTCCCATGATTTCTTTAGCACTCTCGAAAGGCATGCGGATCTTTTCCTTCAGCGCTTCGAGATGGGGGATTATCTCCTCTTTTAGCTCTCCTGCTCTTTGTACATCACCATCGTCAATCGCCTGTCGAAGAGACTCTTTGAGAGTTGAAAGATCTTCGCCATTCTCTGAACTATTTATTTGTTCTTTATTTTCCATAATTTATTCTATTTAAAATCTACCTCGTTCTGGCAAAGAGAAATCCCGGCGTGGCCATACCATCATAATACTGTCCGTAGTCACATGACTTGCGTTCAACCGATATCGCTATCTGATGATTACTCTTGTCGGTGCTTGAACCGAAACTTCCGCCGATTAGTGCGAGTTGATATATCTGGCCGGCAGCCGAACTGTTCGTCCTAATACTTGCTTTTGAACTTAAAAAAGTTTCATCATTATTTATAAAATAAACACAGGTATCATAAACTGCGTCAGCGATAGTTTGGCGCGCAAGTTTGTTTATTTTCAGGCCTGCCGCTATCTCTGATGCGTCAGAAAGAAAGACGGAGGTAGCTTTATCTTTTATTTCTTGCTTCTTCTCCTCAAACTCATCTATTGCTTCTTGATATTCTCTGGGTATCTCTATCCCACTGAAAATACTTTTTTTAATATGGGTAATCATATCTTGAGTTTCTTCAATATAATCACGCCTGTGAGCACTCGCCTCTTTACTAACCAACGCCCACCCTGCAGTAGGAACATCATCCATTAACATGTTGTGTACTCTAACTCTACGATTCGATACCATATTGTCCATCCCAAGCATTTTCATGGGAGTCCCATCTACGAACTGGTCTCTTCTCAAAATCAGGAACTGCCCAAACACCCTTGCTCTTTCCAGGTCTTGTTCTGTGAAGGGAACTCTGGGAATATCTTCTTTCTCAAGATGCATTCCGAATGTTTTGCGTATTGCTTCCGGACCAAGGTAGTCTCCCCTCATTATTTCTTTTGCTCTTTCCGGAGACAGACCTATGCCTTCTTTCACCGCTTCAAGATGCGGTAATATCTCTTCCTGCAGCTCCTGAGCCCTCCGCATATCGCCATCATCTATGGCTTGGCGAAGAGACTCTCTAAGAGTTGAGAGTTTTTCGTTAGAATCTTCCGGATTATTTATTTGTTCTGCGTTATTCACCTATCTCCTTCTTGATTTAACTCCTTCTCGATATTACACCAAAAAATGGATGATTGCCGTCTTGGACTGCATGACGGCAACTAACTCCATTTGAACCGACTGCAACTATACCCTTACCGGGCAAAAAATTGTTAGTCCAGATATTATGAAAACTATAAAGTGCTCCCTCATCTTCCTTCTTATTATGGTAATGAAGAAAAGTATCATAAAAAACCTCAACCGGAGTATGTCGCAAGAGCTGGTTTATTTTAAGTTCGGCGACTTCTCTTGACACTTCGTTGTCGTCGGCAACATACTGACGGACTTTTAAAATAGGGGCCTTCTTTTCAAGTTCTTCCACGGCATCTTTATATTCCTGGGGAAGATCTCTTCCCATAAAGACATTAGCCAAAACATTAGAAGCTAGAATCTTTGTTTGCTCTAGATATTTTTCCCCAGCCGTTGCCATCATTAAACTTCCCGATATCAGCGCCCAGCCGGCTCTCGGAATGTCGTGACTAAACAATTTCTCCTTAACCCACCACTTATCTGCTTTTTTTGCGGCCGAGGTGCCATCCGTACTCACGAGTTCCTCTATCCTTTCCATGGTCAGGGGTCTGCCATCAGAATCCTTATCAACCCTAAGTACAAGCAAATCTCCGCATTCTTGCGCCTTTTCTAAATCCTCCTTAGTAAAGGGGATTTTGGGTATATCCTTTCGCTCAAGCTTTATCCTATACGCTTTTTCGATTGCTTCGGGTCCAAAATATTTGCCCCCCATCATTTCCTGCGCTTTTTCGGGAGTAATCCCCAGCTCATTTCGTACAACTTCAAGATGAGGCAATATTGCCGCTTTAAGATCTTCTGCCTTTTGCACATCCCCCTCATCCACGGCATGCCGAAGAGACTCTTTAAGATGCGAGAGCTCTTCGTTAGATTCTTCTACAGTTGTTTCTATTATTTCTTTCATAATTTTCTCTTATATTCTCCTTGAATAAGTCAGGCCATAAACGTTTTCGTCATGGACTCCCCCTATCTTCATTTCCGGATTTTCAAAAAAACCCATAGCCATAATCTCACCTTGGCTTGCTTCACCTGTTCTAAATCCCCACTCACCATAGATCCTTTTTCCTCTTACAATAGAAGACACAACCGCATCGTAAAGAATATCGACCGGCTTCGGCCTAAGAAGATTGTTTATCTTTAGTCTTGAGAGAAGATAGTTGGAGTGGGGGACGTTTGCCCTTTCTATTTCCGATTTCATTTCTTCGTATTCCTGGATTGCTTCCTCATAAACTTCCGGTAACTTTCTTCCTTTAAAAATATTTGATTGGAGATGGTCAATAAGTAGCTCCGTTTCCTCCTGAAAACTGATATCTATTGGCTCCTCCCTGCCTACCACAGTAACAAGCGCCCACCCTACACTTGGCGTTTCTTTGTTCACAAAGTTACTATCATGAAATGCCTCATGTATATGAAGTGCCGACCTCCCTTTTCTTTCTTTATAACGCCAACTAATCTGTGGCATTGTTAGAGGTTCACCATCTGCTTCTTTATCAACCCTAAGTATCAGAAACTGCCCGCACTTCTTGGCAATCTCCAGGTCCTCTTTTGAAAAAGGTATTTTAGGAATATTTTTCCTTTCAATCCTAACCCCAAGCGCCTTTTCTATCGCTTCCGGGCCCAGATAGTCTCCTTTCATTACCTCTTGCGCTTCTTCTCTCTCTTTTTCAAGTGGCATACCAAGTTCCTCTTGCATCAAACTAAGATACGGCTCTATCTCTTCTTTCAGGCCCGCCGCTTTCTGCATATCACCTTCATCCAAAGCCAACACAAACGATTCCTTCAAAACCGAGAGCTCGTCCGAGAGTTCGTCGTAAGATTCATCTAAATTTATTTCGCTTGTCTCATTCATGTTATTTTCCGTTTTATTTTACTATCGTAAATGAAGCCCCAAGATCTGAGTTATTATAATAACCCGTAGAATCAGATTTTATACGCATGCCCGTCCCAGAAGGACTACTCACTTCCACCATCCTCCGTACCCCGCTATCATCGACTCTATATCTGTTCGTTAAAACACTTTTTCCAAGATATATTTTATCACCCAACTTGTTAGACATAAAAACAGCTTCATCATAAAGAAACTCAACTGGAGTTTGCCTATACTTTTGATTTGCTTTTAGTTCAGTTGCTTTTTCGATATCCATCGTACCTCCACGCAATATCTGCCAGATCTTTGCGTTGTATTCCTCATCAGCTTGCAGCAAATCATCTGGCGGTGGCATACCTCTATAGAGATCTTCCTTAAGAAACTCAAGTATTCTACCCGTTTGTTGAACATAATTCACTCCTTTGGTATCGATAAGTGGGCTTTTTCTAAATAAAGCCCAGCCGGGTCTTGGTGTTTCTGATAGGAAATAGTCGGCTTTTGTATCTTCATCACGGTTTTTGTCGTATAAAACTCTGCCAAAATTATTCTTCTCCCATTTTTCGCCTAACATCATGCCCATGTTTCGCATCGTAAGTTTCTCACCTGTCGGCAACTGTCCGGTTCTCAAAATAAGATAACAGTCGTAGGCCTTTGCCCGCTCTAACTCTTTCTCGGTAAAGGGAATCCTTGGAATATCAGCCTTCTCAAGCGTAGTACCAAATGTTTTTTCCAAAGCTTCCTGCCCAAAAAAATCTTCGCCCATAATTTCTTTTGCCCTTTCGGGAGGCAACATAATTTTGTCTTTCACCGCTTCGAGATGGGGTAGCATTTCTTCTTTGATTTCTCCTGCCCTTTGCATATTTCCACTATCCAGAGCCTGCCGAAGAGACTCCTTAAGTGTTGAGAGTTCTTCATTGGATTCTTCGGCTACTGTTTCGTCTGTTTCTTTCATGACCTTTTTACCTTATCCCCATCCCAAAACTTAATTTTTTTATCAAGGCCCCCAGTTACAATCCTACCATCTGGTAATAGTTTCATACCCGCAATTTTATTACCGTGGTCTCCGACAACTTCTACAAGGTTATATGTTTTTTCATTTTCATCTTTTTCCCATATCTTAATAATTCCATGATAGCCGCCTGTTACCAGTCTTTTATCCGGCAACATACAAATGTAATATGCTATATCTCCGCCCATATCAAACATTGATTCCTCTTTATATTCTCCGCTTACTTTGTCTTTTTTCCATAAAACAATCTCCCCGCTATACGCTGCCACTATCATTTCATCTGGTAAGCGATGGAGGGTATGAAGATATCTATCTTGAGACGATTTGAACGTCTTTTTTTCCACATATTGCCCAGTTCCTTTGTCTTTTTCCCAAATTGTTAAATCTCCCTTCTTGTTCCCCGTAACTATACTATCATCACTCATTAACTGAGCTTGTTTAAATCTTGCGGTATTATCAAGCTTTTGCACTTCTTTATACTTTCCGCTACTTTCGTCCTTCCCCCAAACACATGTATCTCCGTTGAAAGAGCCTATTAGCAGCTCTTCATCATGCAAAGGCTCTATAAAATTAATCTCTTTCCTGGGTCCTGAAAATCTATCGACCTCATAATACTCTCTACTTACTTTGTCTTTTTCCCAAACTATAACCATTCCTCTATCGTCTCCTGAAACTATTTTTTCTCCCGAAATGGTACAAGTATGTTTAACTCCTGCTTCATGTCCCAACAAAATATCCTCCTGATAAATCCCTTGGTTATTGTTTCCCCAGATTTTAAGTCCACCTCTTCCATATGCATAAAGCAGCCTTTTATCCGGAAGTACTTGGATATCGTACACACTTTCCTTGCATTCAATTTCGGCAACCTGTCTATAGTTTTTCTTGTTTTCTATTGTTCCAATGTCATTATATAACTTAACACTTTCTAAAAGTGGCACTACCTCCATTTTTAGTTCCTCTGCCCTCTGTATATCACCTTCATCCAGAGCCTGTCGAAGAGACTCCTTAAGTGTTGAGAGTTCTTCATTGGATTCTTCGACTGTTGTTTCGTTTGTTTCTTTCATAATATATTTAACTCCGGCGGGAAAATACAAAGCCCGGCTCCTTTTTTATATCCTCCCCTGGACCAAAGCTATACGCTCTTGCACCAATGGAAAGCGTTATACCGGTAACATCCCCGTTACTGCTGCTACTTCTACCAATTAGGTTGAGCTGACATAAACTATCACCTAAAGCAGACCCCGACCTGATACGCAAATAGTTATCAGCAAACCTCTGAGGGTTGTTTATATAGTTCACGCAAACATCATAGGCCGCCTCAGAAATAGTTTGCCTTGAAAGCTTGTTTATATCCGAGTCAGCTACTATTCCTGCGGTATGATCAGGAAAACTACCACCAGGACCTAGGTCTATACTATTTTTGATAAGCTGTTTGCGCTCCTTAAAGTCGTCTATCGCTTTTTGATATTGCTCAGGTAGTCCACCGCTAAGAAAATATTGCTTGATATATTCAATCAGACTCTCCGTTTCTTCTATATAGTCAAAGGGGGCAAATCTCGGCTCTTTATCAACCAAAGCCCAGCCAGTCCTAGGAGGTTCAGCTCCCTTTGATGAATAGGAGTTAATCATTTTCACCCTTCTTCCACTTATACTTCTTTCCATCTCTCCCACTGTCAGCCCGAATCCATTGCGACTCTTATCAACCCTTAAGATTAAAAACTGGTCAAATAGTTTAGCTCTTTCTATATCTTTTTCTGAAAAGGGAATCCTAGGAATGTCACTTTCTTCGAGCTTAATACCAAATGTGTTTTCGACCGCTTCCGGGCCAAGGAAGTCCTCACCCATAATCTCTTTTGCTTTTTCCAAAGATATACCGACCTTTTCCCGCAATGCTTCAAGATGCGGCATAATCTCAGTTCTTAACTCACCCGCCTTTTTTATATCTCCATTATCCACGGCCTGCCGAAGAGACTCTTTGAGTGTTGAGAGTTCTTCATTGGATTCTTCTACTGTTGCTTCGTTTATTTCTTTCATAATATATTTTAACTCCGACGGGAAAAAGACGTCATAAATACAGGCCTAGTACTACTACCTTGTGCAAACGTCTCTGCAGGATCAACACAAAATATGCTATATGACTTATTAACCGTATCACCTCCTACATATACGCATACTACATCATCTTTCGGAGATTCATTTGTCCACACATTTAAGCCCTCATATAGATCTTCTGCTCTGTGATGAAAGTAGACCATTGAATCATAAAAAAGCTCTACCGGTGTATGTTTAGTAAGCTTGTTCAACGATAAGCTCATTAAATCCCAAGTAGCTCTTCTTTTTTTTATCCCGGATCCACTTGCTGTCCCCGAGAAGATATCCTTTTTCTTTCTAGTCCATTCATCAAGGGCCTGCCTATATTCATCCGGCATTTTGCTCTCGTTAGGGAAAACATATTTTTTAAGCCACAACTCAGCTTTTTCTGTAGCACCTAGATAACTGCCTGCTTTGAAACCTCCCCTGCCGGTAAGGGCCCAGCCGGTACGCGGCGTCTTAGTGTTAAAAAAGCTTTCCTTTCTAGCCCATGCATCGGATCCAAACTCTTCCATAAGACCAAACTGCTCGTCCATTTTTTTTATCGTAAGAGGCTTTCCATCGGCATCTTTATCAGTCCTCAATATCAGAAACTGCCTTAACTCCTTTGCCCCCTCGAGATCTTCTCTCGAAAAAGGAATCTCCGGTATTTCTGACCGATCTAGCTTTCTGCCAAACGTTCTTTCTATCTCTAGGGGACCAAAGAAATTTTCTCCCATTATTTCCTTAGCTTCCTTAAAGATATCTGTATTTCTCCTGAGCACTTCCAGATGAGGCAATATTTTCTCCTTCAGATCCCCCGCTCTTTGTATGTCACCCTCATCCAAAGCTTGCCGAAGAGACTCTTTGAGTGTAGAGAGTTCTTCATTGGATTCTTCGACTGTTGTTTCGTTTGTTTCTTTCATAATCTTTCTATTAAACTTTAACTCCGGCGAGAGAGGATCCCCCCGGGAGTACCTGAACGTTTCCAAGAATCAAAATAATCAATAAAATCAATGTAAAACCTACCATCTTCTCCATTGGAAAACGCAAAAACAAATCCTTTCGATGAAGAACAACTTCTTGTTAATATAGCAGTCTGTTTATACAGCCTAGTTCCATTATTTCTTTCGTAAACCAAGCTATCATATACAACTTCTGAGACAGACGGTTCAGTTAACTTTGTTATTGCTAGGTTTTTTATGATGTCATTTTTCTCTTCTTTATTACCTTTCCCCCGAAATCTTTTGATCTGGATAGAGGCTAGGGTGTCTAATGCGGATTCATACTCCTTAAAAGCCGCTTCATACTCTTTAGGTATCTCCTTACGACTAAATACTATTCCCTTTAAATAAGCAATAACCTTAGCATTAACAGACATAATATCCGTATTATAACTTAACGGCATTTTGCTAACTAGAGCCCAGCCTTTTAGAGGTACTTCTTTAGCCATCCCTTCTTTTTTAAATGCCTTTGCGGATTTCCTGCTCGATATAATAGAACTAGAAGGGTCATTTGAGATCTTTGCCATCTTCCCAGGAGTAAGATCTCCACCATCGGGCGCTTTATCCGTCCTTAATATAAGGAACTGGCTAAGACCCTTGGCTAGCTCTAAATCTTCATTGGAAAATGGAATCCGAGGGATATCTTTTGATTCGAGATGGATTCCAAATGTGTTTTCGATCGCTTGAGGGCCTAAAAAGTCCTTCCCCATGATTTCTTCTGCTTCCTTAAAAATGTCAGCGTTCGTTTTAAATCCCTTTA
>JAUSJO010000005.1 GCA_030647205.1 bacterium | reverse complement strand
TCCACTTTTTTAGAAAAAGTGGAGTAAAAATCGCGACTTATGGCGGCGACAAAGTGTCGGATTGCAGCTCACTCAGGTTTGAAAAAATGAACTCGCTAGAACGCTCAGACAACATTATTTTCAAAATCTTCGTTCACTTTATCCTCGCTTTGTCTTCGATAGTCGCATATCTTTCCTAGTTCACTTTTTTAGAGTGCTGGATTTAGGCCTTAAAAAATAAATCGGCGATTGTAGCCGATTTATTTTTCTACAGGTTCTATGTTTACTATCGTTTTTCTTTTCAACTTCCCTGTATATTTCTTTAGTTCTTTTTTTGTAAACTTTATGTGCCCGTCAATCTTTGCGTAAAGTGTATCATCTTTGCCCTTAGCAACATTTTCTCCCGGTTCCCACTTGGTCCCGCGCTGACGAACGAGGATTTGTCCGGCACCGGCAAACTGTCCACCAAAAAGCTTCACGCCAAGCCTTTGACCTGCGCTATCTCTACCTAATCTTGTTGAACCGCCCGCTTTTGTTTTGGACACTTTGTTACCTCAGTTTTAATTACCAGAATATTATAATACAGATCGCCGTCCAGGTCAAACATTTTTATATAAAATACTCTTGCAAAGGGTTCTGATTTTTAAGATAATAACACTAGAGTTATTAAAAGAAATAATGAAGGGAGGTGAAAAATGGCAGAAGAAACAACAAATAATAAAGAAGTAGAAGAAGGTAAGGTGTGTGCGATACTTGCGTTTGTTTCTCTAATCGGGGTAATTTGGTATTTTGTAGATGAAAAAATGAAAAAGAATTCATACGCAAAATTCTACGTACAACAGGCATTAGTCCTTGCTGTAACCATGATAGTTGCTTACGTTGGTCTATTTATGCTTAACATCATACTAGGATTTATACCTTTTATTGGGTTAATATTTGCGGCTCTTAGCATTTTCTTATGGTTTGGGCTGTGGATCCTTGGTATCGTACTAGTAATAATGGGTATTATCGGAGCCGCTGGTGGAACAAAGAAAGAGTTACCAATTATCGGTAAATATGGCAGTAAGTTTAATATCTAAAAACTTCTAGCTCTAATTTAAAAAAGACACTTGTGCACGGGTGTCTTTTTTAATCTTAAGATAAAAAGTAAGATATAGTTGAGCTTTGAAGAATGAAAAAGGGGCTTCATGCGGTTATCCGCATGAAGCCCCTATGATATAACACCAGGAAGCCACTTAGACTTCGATCTTAGACCTGCTTATAGGTCTCCGTGAAAGCATCCGCATCAATAAGATACGGCTCCCCGTCACACTCGCCGTCTGCATTGCAGGTGTCGGCGATCATACAACGTTCATCACCAGTCTGGGGTGAACCCCAGGAGGCCATGATCTCGATCGGCTGGCCGAACGGATTCGTTATCGCCCGACAAAAACCTTTTGCCGTGTATGTGCCGTCTTCATCGGTAGCCTCATAACGGCCGAGAAACTTCGCCTCGGAAATAATATACTGCTCTCCGGACGGGTTTGTGACGATCCAGTCACCTTCGTTAGCCGTGTTGACCGTTTCCTCAGCACCGCTTTCGAGCGTAGTTTTGATTTCCTCGCCCGGAGTAGCGGGGCGGGCCAATACGCTACCCTGTTTCTTATACACAGGGGCTTCCGCAAGGGCGCTCATGATTTCCGGTGCCTTTCGTTCCACGAATTGCAGCTGAGTCTCGCTCATTTTGTGCTCCCTCCAAGTTGGTTGTAATGAACTTTATAATATTAACACATTTTTAATACTAAGTCAATACTCTTCGCCTTGAACTATTATTTTTCCTCCTGTCTTCCTGTCACCAATAAAAGGCTTATCAACTTCTTGATTATTGCTCCCACGTAATTTTGTATCAACTTTACCAATCTCGATAATTCCTCCGCTCATCTTGTTTCCCGGATGAGGTGCTGATACATCTGCTTTTATATGACCGCCACTCATTCCAAACCCAAGCTCATATCCTGCGGTCCCATTGATTTCAAGCTTTCCACCACCCATAAGAGCTCCTGCACTGGGACCCGCATTACCAGAAAGAACAATTTGCCCTCCTCGCATATGGCTTCCGAGACTATTTCCAAAATCACCGTTAAGTATCAGTGTACCTTTCTCCCAATCATTGCCTATCTTTCTAAAACGATTCGAGGCAAATCGTCCTGTATCAGGGTGAGTAAGCTCGATTTTACCATTTTTTTGCCACCACTCATCTATCTTATCTTTACTGGCATACGGATTCGCTTCATTCCATTTAGAAAAACGATCCTCTAAAATTTTATCGGCAAGGGCAGTAATGTAATATCCTCTCGTATCATAATCGGCATCGGCTACGCCCAGAGGTTTCATCTCTAGAAACATTGCCCGAAGATCAGCTTCAGATACATCGGGGGCATCCACCGTATGTTCGGAGAGTTTTTTCCCGCTACACCAGCCTCTTTTGCTATCAAGCCAATCCACTATTTTCTTTACATTTTCCGGATTCGGTTTATTGATTTCCAGCCTCATACCATCCAAAACCGGCTCAATTTGTTCTTTTATCTCTTTTGCTCTTTTTAAGTCTCCTTCGCGAATTGCATCTTGAAGAGACTCTTTCAAAGTTGAGAGAGTCTCAAGACTGCTATCGGCTGGTTTTCCACCGTTTTCTTCTTGCATTATCTAGCCTTAGAAAGTTTGCTAAAAACTTAATCTGTTTAATCTTTGGTGCCCGCGGTCGGGATCGAACCGACACGAAGTTGCCTTCACAGGATTTTGAGTCCTGCGCGTCTACCAGTTCCGCCACGCGGGCACATTTTAAACAATTCATTTAATGAATATCTGTGGTAAAGTAGAACAAGTGAATTATAGCGCAATTTACACTTTTAGGCAACTGAATCCAAGTTAAAAATCATTGACTTTTAGTCTTATTTATGGTAGAGTAAAACAATATGACAGAAAAGAGAAACGAAAACAAAAAAAGACCCCCTAAACATGTCGAGCCCAAAATTTCCGAGTTGGAAAAATGGCTTGCAGATTTTCGCAGTGCCCACGGTCATAATAAGCTGATGCTGGAAATCAAAAAAATAGTGGGGGAGCATGACCATAAAAAAACTGCCCCGAAAAAAGAAGCCTCTGCCCCGAAAGAAGAGCAAGAGCTAAAGATCTCTGATATAGAAAAAATATTTCATCTTTTCAGACAGGAGCACGGACATGAAAAGCTAAAGGAGTCATTAGACTCCGCAACTCAAGGTTCCAAGAAAAAACCAGAGCAAGAAGCCCCGAAACATGTGGTCTATAAAACTGACCCCCAGACTGTAAGAAATGACCGCACTAGAAAAATACTAAAAAAAATAGGGAAAGCCCTTTTGGGTTCGCCAAAATTTATTAGAGAAAAACTAAAATATAAAAGATATCGATATCCGGTGATAGCCACTTGTGTTTTCTTGGGTATTTATTTACTATTTAATCTGCCGTTAATATATGCTCGAATATCGTGGAAAAAGCCCGCTGACACACAAAAACTGATAGTTAAAACCCAAGAAGTTTATCAGAAAAAGATGGCTGACTCAGCCACACTAGCCCCCGGAGAAGTTATCCCGGCAGAGAGTCGGATTATCATCCCTAAAATAAGCGCAAACGTCCCTATAGTTTATGCTGGTACCAAGGATGAGAAGACCATTCAAAATCTTTTGCATAGTGGCGTTGTACACTATCAGGGGACGGCAATGCCGGGCGAAGTCGGAAATTCATTTATAACCGGACATAGTTCAAACTACTGGTGGGACACAGGAAAGTACAATCAAGTCTTTGTTATGCTTGATAAACTAGGGCCGGGGGACCAGGCAGTTGTCTATAATAATGGAAAAAAATTTGTTTATACAGTAAGGGATAAGGTGGTCGTTGCGCCTGAGGACGTGAGCGTCCTATCTCCAACAGCGACACCAACCCTGAGTTTAATGACGTGTACACCTCCGGGGACAAGCTGGAAGAGACTTGTTGTTCGATTAGACCAGACCGATCCGGTATACTATGCGCCAGAGACTATTACAAAAGAAGATGTCGTAGAAACACCTAAGGCTAAAAAACAAAAGTCATTTTTAGACAATATCTTTTCGTTCTTTATGCCAAACTAAAACTCTACTCTATATCTAGACAAGAGAGCTTGCTCTTGTTTTACAGAGGGGGAGAAAAAGTAAATATCACCATTATCAGCCGTAAAAAATATCCTGAGGCTATCCAGCGAATCTCCCAAAACTACTCGGTTTGTTCCGTCAAAGTCCATGATCATCGCCTTGTCTCCGCTTTGAAACAGCAAATGTCTAGGGTCATACCATAAAATATTTTGAAATTTTTCAGAACCGGCAATGTTATACTCCACGCTCTCTTTTTTATAATCATCAGACTCAAAAACAACCACATTCGCACCTCGGATTTTATAGAAAAATCTGATGCTATCCTTGGCCCACGCAAAGTCAGATATGTTTTTGCCAATCGTTATAAGTGAGTTTTTGTCGCCAACCTTTGTTAAAAGATATAAAGCATTATTTTCCTTCGTTTTGAGCAAGGCTTTCTGATCTTTTAGATCCACCTTCAAAGTGTATGCCTCGCTAACTGGGATTGCGTCTGATAAGTCTACCTTTCCACCCAGGTCACCGTTGGCTTGGAACAGAGATCTTACGCCCTTATCATCTTTTATATAATAAATTTTTCCATTTTCGGAAAAACTGAAATAGCTTATATGACTTTCCAAAACATTCGAGACACTTTTCGTCCTTATATTTACCCTCATCAGCTCCCCGTTTAAAGATCCATACAACTCATCGTTATTTGCAGTACTAAACATAATACGGCTAAACTTCAGTGGAGTTATTGTACTAACATCATCGACACTTTTAGAGTCCATGTTTACAACCCAAAACCTTTGATCACTCTTAAGACTCCCCGTAATTAGAACATTTCTCTTGTCCTTAGACCAGTCTAGAACCGAGATACCGGACATTCTTTTGTCTTCTGCTATTTTTACTGTATCTAAAATTACATTTTTCCCGCCGGTTGAGTTTTGGACAGAGTAAAGAACTTCACTATCTTTTGTTCTTGTTAAAACAAGATTTTGCCTATTATCCAGTGATGGCACGCTCTGGACAAGACTCCCACTAAAGTCTACTTTGTCTATTTTAGGATTTTTCGAAAACATTAGAACATAGTTCGCCCAAGTGACCATCTCAGGAACAATGTTGATTTCTTTCTCCCATTTAAAGTACCCTTCTTTCTCAAGTGTTAAAACATGTTTCTTTTTACTAAGATTGTTTATTTTTACAGAGAAAAAGTTTGTCTTTTTAGAAGTATCCTTTCCATCTAGAACGATTTTTGCACCCGTTGGTTTCGAACTTACAATCAGCATACCGGTTTTCACAAAAACAATTCCATTTTTCTCAAAATGCATGTTATATCCGCGAGCCGACATAATAAAAAGAACGCTTATGACAGCAAATGTAAGCGCGGCAACGGGGTATATAAAAAACCAGTAAATTTTTCTTTTTTCTACCTTTATCACAGTGTTTGCATTATACAGGATTTGGGCCTTATTATCAATCTAAAATCAGCCTTCAAATCATTTACCCTTTGTGCTATAATCACTTTTGCGTTTAATAACAAGGATAAACTTAAAAATATGGCAACACTAGTAATCAATGGTCCGGCAAGACTCTCCGGAAAGGTGAAAATCAGCGGTTCAAAAAATGCCGCCTTGCCGATAATCGCGGCTACAATACTTACAAAAGGCAAGAACGTTCTCAAAAATGTCCCGAATATTACCGACATCCACGATCTTTTAGAAATAGTTGAAAAACTCGGTGCAAAAATAAATTTTTCAGGTAACACTCTCGAGATCGATAACACGAGTATCAACGGCAACGACCCCGACCCTAATCTTGTAAGAAATATCAGAGCTTCAATTCTTCTGATCGGCCCCCTCCTTGCCAGAAACAATAAAGTAAATATATCAGCCCCCGGCGGATGTTTTATAGGAAACCGGCCGCTTGACGACATCTTTGATCTATTTGAGCAGTTTGGCGCGGAGATTAGGGAAGAAAAAGATATTTATCATTTTACTGCCCCACACCTTGAGGGTAAAGAGATAACACTTCGCCATATGAGCGTCACTGCTACAGAGAATGCGGTAATGACCGCTGTTCTTGCAAAAGGAAAAACAGTTTTGAGGTTAGCAGCATGCGAACCTCACGTCCAGGATTTATGCCGGTTTTTAAATAAAATGGGGGCACGAATTTCCGGTATCGGAACAAATGAACTCACAATTACCGGGGTTGAAAATCTAAAACCGTGTGAATACAGCATTGTTTCTGATGAAATAGAAGCCGCCACTTATATGGTCGCTGCCGCTGCAACCAGTAGTGAAATAACTCTCGAAAACATTGAGACCTCAACAGTTGAGTATTCTATTTTCTCTAAGTTTAGAGAAGCAAATGTCGAACTTGAAATAAAGAAGAACTCTATCACTGTAAAAAAGAGTTACGGAATAAAGTCAGTTAAAAAGCTATGGACAGCGCCTTGCCCACATTTCCCGACAGACTTACAAGCCCCATTTGCCATACTTATGACCCAGGCAAACGGCTCAACATTGATACACGAAACAATGTTTGAAGGAAGGCTTAACTACATTAAGGAAATCAAGAAAATGGGGGCAAACGCAACTATCCTCGACCCTCATAGAGCAGTTATTATCGGACCAACTCCGCTTTTTGGAAAGAGAATTACAACACTCGACCTCCGTGCCGGCGCAACGCTAATCATAGCCGCGTTGGTTGCAAAGGGCGAGAGTGTGATATCACAAGCTGAAATTATTGACAGAGGATACGAAGGTATTGTAGAAAAGCTACAGTCACTAGGCGCGGATATTAAAAGAGGCTAAAGAAAGATTGGGAAGTTAAAATATGTTTGTAAATCGCATAGGAATAGATCTAGGTACCGCAAACGTTCTGGTTTATGTACCCAAAAAGGGGATCGTTATAAACGAGCCCTCTGTTGTCGCAGTTAGTGATGATAATAAGGTGTTAGCGGTAGGCGAGGAAGCAAAAGAGATGGTAGGCAGAACTCCAGACAGCATCACTGCATACAGACCGCTCCGAGACGGTGTTATCGCCGATTATCGCGTAACTGAGTCTATGATCCGCTACTTTATAAATAAAGTGTCAGGCGGTTTTAGGATCTTTCGTCCGGAAGTCATGATTAGTGTTCCTGCCGGAGCCACATCAACAGAAAAAAGAGCTGTGATAGACGCCACAAAGCAGGCAGGCGCGAAAGCGGCCTATATAATACCGGAGCCAATCGCCGCAGCCCTCGGTGCAGGAATACCTATAGACACTCCTGCAGGGAATATGATTGTCGACATCGGCGGCGGGACAACCGAAGTATCTATACTTTCCCTTGGTGGCATTGTAGCGTCCAGCTCTGTCAGAGTTGGCGGAGATAAACTAGACCAAGCAATCGCTGACTTTATCCGTAAAAAATACGGTTTGGCTGTTGGCGACAAAACAGCAGAGGAAATAAAAATTGCCATCGGAAGTGCGGTTCAAATGACAAAAGAAAAAAATTATGAGATCCGGGGACGGGATATGCTACAAGGACTACCTAAAACCATTACAGTAAACTCCACTGAAATCACTGAATCACTTCAAGTCCAGCTAGAAAAAATAATTCTCTCAATAAGAAGCGTACTTGAAAAAACTCCTCCCGAACTATCAAGTGATGTTATCGATCGTGGAATGGTCATGACCGGCGGAAGTTCACAACTCAAAAATTTAGACAAGCTGATTTCGAAGGCAACCGGTGTGGCCGTAACGATTGCAGAGGACTCTCATCTGTGTGTAGCAAAAGGAACCGGCATGGCACTCGAAAACCTCGATGATTATAAAAAAAGTTCTCTGTGGAAATAGGTAATGATGAAACTTTTACTAGCATCGTTTGGCTTAAATAATGACACTATAGCAGAAGCTCTTTTTGAGCTAGTCGGCAAAACCCCCAACAAAACAAAGGTTTCTGTCGTTCCGACTGCAGCCAATATCTACAATGGAGACAAAGAGTGGTTTATAAATGATCTCCTTAACATAAAAAAATATAACTTTTTAGAAATAGATATTGTAGACATTTCCGCCTTACCGAAAGAAAGCTGGAAACCCAGACTTGAAAAGGCCGATGTATTGTTTTTTGAAGGAGGCGATCCGTTTTATCTAATGAAATGGATTTTAAAAACAGGTTTAGATAAAATGCTCCCGGAACTTTTAAAAACTAGGGTTTATGTTGGCAGTAGTTCCGGGGCAATAGTTCTCGGACAAAAAATACCTGAAAAATGCAAAGACCTTTATGAAAGCAATCCGGATGGAATGGGGAATATTGATGGACTTGGAATTGTAAATTTTACTTTTCTATCACACTACAAGGAAGACGGTTATCCTCTTACCCTCGATGACGAAGTTGGTCGAGAAATAGCAGATGAACTAAATACTGACCTTTATGCAATTGATGATAATACCGCCATCCAAATTGATGGTGAGAAAATAAAAGTGGTGTCAGAAGGTCAGTGGGCTAAATTTAATAAGTAATGTAGGCTTTCACCCATGAAATTTACTAACCCAAAAGGCACTGTTTTCTATAAACCGAAAGCAAGAGAAGTTATCCCCCGGCCAACTGTTTACGGAATCACGTTCGATGATGGCAAAGTACTTTTGGTCTATGACAAAATACACAAAGTTTTTAGCTTACCCGGCGGAGCCGTTGAGAGTAGTGAAAGTCTGGACGAGGCATTAAATCGCGAATTTTTAGAAGAAACGGGGATAGGAGTTGCCCGTTTTATCAAAAAAATAGGACAACTTGAAAATAACTTTTATGAGGACAAACTAGACATTTTTTATAAAGCCTCTCTTCACTACTTCTTAGTTGAACTTGATTCATTTTCAGGAAAAATTCAATCCACCGAAGAAATCGAATATACAAAATGGGTCGACATTGAAACGCTGGAAGATATTGATACCAGCCCCAGAAACGTCTTAATGATTAGAAGGGCTACCAAAGAACTATAAAATACTAATAGTATCTTATTTAAAATAAGATAACGTAATTATTCCGATGACTATCACTAAACTGGCAGAATATTGCTGGAAACTAAGCTTTTCTTTGTAAACTACCTTGCCATAAATGGTTACCACTAGTGGAGCACAGGCCGAAATTGCCGCTACAAGACTCACCGATGTAGCGTTTATCCCGTAGTTATAAAAAAGCGTGCCAAACATAGTTGCTATGGCAGTTATAAAAAGGTACTTGTAGTATTTTTTATGCACCTTGAAGCTCTCTCCTTTGCTCTTTAGATGAATTCCGCTAAATATAACTAGTCCCGACTCCAAGATGAATGCACTGAAAATAGGACCAAGTTTACTAACAGGAAATTTCATAAGAAAGAATACTAGCCCCCACCCCAAGCAAGCGATCAGGGCAAAAGGAACCCCGCTTGAAATACTGAAAATATTTGATCTTTTTAAATCCTTCAAATTTACGAATATTAAGATGATCCCAAAAACAATAAACAAAATGGCAAAAATCTGGTTATGCGTCAAAGTTTCTTTGAAAAATATAATCGAAAGAAAAATAGTGACTATAAGAGAACTGCTTGCAACAGGGGAAATCACTCCCACCTTACCTCTCTTTATTGCCTCAAAAAAAGCAATTATCGGAATATACCCGATAAGAGAGATTAAAAGTCCTACCAATATATATGTACTGTTAAACTGAGACTCTTTAAGATTAAAAATCAAAATAGTAAACAATACTATACTGATTAGTATGTTTCTATAAAATAATGTCTTTCGACTCCCCAGAGCCTCCACCGGAGCTTTCGAAATCGCATTACCAAGGCCATATCCAAGCATGGACATAATGGCGAATATAGTACCTACTGATGTATTCATAAGAGGCATTATACAATAAAAATCGTGGCAGAGCCATTAAAACACTTGGAACATATACATTATTTCTTGTATACTTGATTTATGAAAAAGTTATTTGTAGAAGATCTAAAAGTTGGGGACAGTGTTTTTGGTGAACTCTTTGCAGTGAAGGCCTACAAAAAAACCGCAACACGAAACAACCGACCTTATATCGACATCACATTGTCCGATAAAACCGGTATTATTAAGGGCAAAATCTGGTCTGACGACATGAAAAATTGCGAAACAGTCGGGGAGGCCGACATCGTTAGTGTGTCCGCAACAATTGACGAGTTTAACGGTCCGCAAATAAAAGTTACAAATATGAGTAAGGTGGACAAATATGATTTGGCTGATTTTCAGCCTACAAGTGGAAAAGACACCGAGAAGATGTTTAGCGAAATCGTTGAGGCAGCCGAGAAGATAAAAAATCCATCCTTAAAAAAACTACTCAAAGAATTTTTAAATGACAAGGATACTGTTGAAGAATACAAAAGAGGGGCCGCTGGATATACAGTTCACCACGACTACCTTGGGGGCCTTCTAGAACATACAACCGAAATGTTAAGCTATGTCCCAGCTGTCTGCAAAACCCATCCAAAGATTAACAAAGATATGTTTGTTACAGGTATTATTTTCCACGACATTGGAAAAATTTATGATTACGACGTATCGACAACGATTACCCTAACTACAAAGCTAAAGCTTCTAGGACACATTTTTACAGGGGCCGAGATGGTTAAGAAATATGGAGAAAAGACAGGAATGGATGAGGAACTGCTTGACGAAGTAATCCACCTAATTCTTTCTCACCATGGTAAGATGGAGTATGGAAGTCCGGTTGTACCGAAAACGCCTGAGGCCATTGCGCTTAACTTTGTGGATGAACTGTCTTCAAAACTAAACAACGCTTTCTCAGCGCTTGATGCAACAGAAGAAAATGAGCTGTTTACGGGATATAACAGAATTTTCGGAGCCGAACTTTATCGTTCACCGTATTCAGATGAGTTAGCAAACGAAGATATTCCGTTTTAATATATTATAAGGAGGGGCATGCTCTGTAATCATTGTAAAAAAGAACAAGAAACCATAACTATCGCAGGAAAAACATACTGTGCAAACTGTTCGACTATTTTGTCAGAGAAAAAAGTATCTGACGAAGAAGTTCCAAAACACAAGATGCCAAAGTTAGAAACCACAGACAATGATATTAGAACTCAAGAGGCTCAATCAAAACCCATAGAGATAAACTCTGAGGTTCAGGAAGTATCTAGAGAATCTAAAATCCCTGAGGTGAATAAAGACGACCTAGAAGGCAGTGCCATACTCCTCGATATTTTGTCAGATAATGCAAAGGACTCAAGCGACAACAAAACGCTGGAGGCCGACAAAAAACTAGAGGAGGCAAGCGAGGAGATTTTGGACCTCTTGGGAAAACCTTCGAGAGAAGAACCTCCAAAAAAAACAAAACCCACGGGAACACAAAGGAAAGGGAATGGAGTAATGAACGATATTGTCCCAAGCAAAATTGAGAAAAGAACCGACTTTATGCACAAAAAACATAGCAGTGTGGTTAAAGAAGCCGAAAAAGAGATTAAGGAAGAAGTAGCAAACATAGGCAGAATCGTCACAAGCGAGAGCGGATACACAAAAGAATATGACATGATGATTCTTTCCATCGCCCTGACTGCAATAGCCATGGTAATACTTGCAATATTTATGACATTTAGATAAGGAGGCCAGATGACCGATGACAAATGGTTGGATTTGAAAGACTCAGTAAGAGAAAAGTTTGAGGTCCTGGAAGAAAAAACTGAAGCCGATATCATGACCGACGATATTGGGAACGAAATAAAGGGCGAAAAAGATATCCTCGTTTTCAACAGTCCAATGGGGAAAATGATGGTAACTAAAATAAAACGGCCCGTTATTTTAGACAAAAAATCCCACTACCACAAAACGCAAGCAGGGAAAGCGCTCACTGAATATATCGTTTCAGATACTGAGTTCACTAACAAAATAGAAGCCTTCACTTGGGATGACATCGCCGGGGACTGGAAAGAAATAGATACTCGAGGAGAAAGTATCAGCTTCTAGTCATGAAGGTAAGTATTAAAAAACCCATTCTAGTTTTTTTGGGGGGAATTTTTTTACTATCTGCAGTCATCATTGCTGCAAGGGGCATCAAGCTCCCGCAGATTCCATTTTTAAATAGCACAACGGTTCCCCAAAAAGTTTCAGTTCAGCCAAAAATGGCGGATATTAAAGTCCAGGACGATAAAATCGTCCTCAGATACTCTGAACTCGATCTTTTTATGGCAGAATGCTGCGGGTCAGTCGTAAAAGACACGAAATCAAAAAAAGATGGTGACTCCATCAAGGTGACAGGTAAAGCAATTTTTCCATTTTCGGCAAACTTTGAAGGAAATCTCACCCCCTATGTTGAAAACGGAAAAATAAAAGTAAGACTTTCAAATCTCATCCTCGGCAAAGTAGAATCTCCCGAAATGCTGGCCGATAAACTTGGTAATTTAATCAATCTTGGCTTTGATAATAAAATAAATAGCAAATATAAGGTAAAAGATGTTAAAATTAAAGGCGAGGGGATAGAAATAACGATAAACTAAGGAAAAATATTTATGAAAAATCCAAACCAGAGAGTAGCAATATTTGTAGATGTACAAAACCTGTATTACTCCGCAAGAGCACTCTATGAAAAAAAGGTGAACTTCGGTGAAATTATAAAAATGGGGACTGCAGACAGACAGCTTATCCGAGCCATCGCTTATACAATAAAAGCAGAGAGCCCTGACGAACAGTCATTTTTCGATGCACTCGAAAAGCTAGGCTATGATGTGAAGTCAAAGGATCTGCAAACTTTTGCAGGCGGACATAAAAAAGGAGACTGGGATGTGGGGATTGCGGTAGACATCCTGAAAATGGCACCGAAACTTGATGCAGTTGTTTTGTGCTCAGGAGATGGCGACTTCGCTGAACTCCTTCATCACGCAAAAGCTGAAGGCTGTAGGGCAGAAGTAATATCATTTGGCAGAAGCACTTCTTCTAAACTAATCGAGGAAGCAGACGACATCACAGATCTTGATCTTATTACAGAAAAGATACTAATAGACACAAACAGACCTACCAGAAAAAGAAAATAGGTAACCCGGCCATGATAAGAACACGTTATGCTCCAAGTCCAACAGGAAAACCACATGTCGGAAATATCCGGACGGCTATTTTTAATTTTCTTCAGGCAAGAACAACAAACGGCAAGTTCATCCTCCGGATAGAAGACACAGACAGAGAAAGATTTGTTCCGGAAGGCGTTGAATATATCGAAGAGAGTCTCAAATGGCTAGGACTAGAGTGGGACAATGAAGAAAAGATCCATCAATCAGAGCGTCTAGACATTTACAAAAAATATGCTAATCAACTCTTGAGCGAGGGCAAAGCTTATAAATGTTTTTGTTCAAAAGAAAGACTGACAGAGCTTCGAGAGGAACAAACCAAGTCCGGGAAACCACCGGGATATGATGCATGTTGCAGAAAGCTAACAAAAGAGGACATTGAAAAACTAGAAAAAGAGAGCAAGATTCCAGTTATACGTTTTAAGATACCCGAAACTCCAAAAGAAGTGGTTTGGGAAGATGTGGTTCGGGGGAAGGTTTCGATAAGAACAGACATCCAGGAAGACTTCGTAATTATGAAGTCTGATGGCTATCCAACTTATCACTTTGCAAGTATCGTTGACGATCATCTTATGGAGATCTCGACCGTCATACGAGGCGAGGAGTGGATACCCTCCGCTCCGAAGCATCTTTTATTATATATGGCGATGGGCTGGGAAGCGCCCGAGTTTGCTCACATGCCTTTAATCGTTGGTAAAGACGGAAAAAAACTTGGCAAGAGAAATGGCGATACGGCAATTATGGACTATAGAGAAAATGGGTATCTAGCAGATACGATGCTAAACTTTCTGGCACTTCTCGGATGGAATGATGGTACCACACAAGAAATATTTACCCGCGAAGAACTGATTAAAAAATTTGATTTAAAACGGGTAGGGAAGGCACCGGCAGTTTTTGATATTGATAGACTGAACTGGATAAATGGCGAGAAAATCAGGGCATTGGCGCTATCTGATTTAACGAAAGAGGTAGAAAGTTTTGCACCTGACTTTTTGAAAGGGAAAAATGCGGAGTTACTTGAGCGAGCATTAACCGTAATGCAAACTAGGATGGTAACACTCAAAGATTTTACCGAAAACTCAAACTTTTTCTTTGAAGATATTAAATATAAACCTGAAATCTTAGTATTCGGTAAAAGCACACCTGATGCCAGCCTAAAGGGCTTAAAAGGCGTTTTAAAAGCGCTTGGGGACGAGAAAACCATCAATTCGGCTGACAGCGCATCTGATCTCATGAAATCCGTTGTGGAAGCTGAAAATCTCTCAAACGGAGACGTCTTCTGGCCGGTTCGTGTAGCACTTTCAGGACAAGAAAAAAGTCCCTCGCCAAACGAGATTATGTGGGCGCTAGGAAAAGATAAGTCGATCGATAGAATAAAAGATGCTATAAATAACTTAGAAAAATCATGAAAGAAAAAGAAGTAGAAAGGCAGCACTCGCATCTTGCAAAAGCCATCACACTCATCACAACACCGGCGATAGTAGGAGGCATTTTCCTCCTTTATACGCTATACACACTTAGTCCAACGACTGAGGTATTTTACAAAACATTTTTATCGGTACTTTTTCTCTCGGTAATTTTGCCGATACTTTTCATTTTCTTCCTCATGAAGATAGGCAAAGTTAGCAACTTCCATATGAAAGAAAGAAAAGATAGAGTTTTGCCTTTTGGTTTTACACTTGTTTCGGGCGTTGCCTCGCTCCTCGTTGTAAAGTCTCTAGAAAGCGACCCCATGATTATCAGGATGTTTCTCATCTTTCTCATTATGGCACTCGGCTACTCCGTCATCACATTTTTAAAATTCAAGCTTAGCGGACACACGTTTGTCTTTACGTCAGCCATCCTAATACTAGTTTCATATATTGACCTCAGATTTATCTTTCTTTTGCCTTTCGTTTTTGCAATCGCATGGGCGAGAGTATACCAAAAAGAACACACCATTGGTGAAGTTGCCGGCGGCTTCGCTTATGCAATTGTGTCATTTATAATCTTTTCTACGCTTATAAATAACTAGGATCATAAATAAAAAATACCCTACTGGGTATGATT
Organism: bacterium; assembly: GCA_030647205.1. Lineage (GTDB taxonomy): Bacteria > Patescibacteriota > CPR2 > UBA1875 > JAJYID01 > JAKANV01. The sequence goes on along the minus strand of JAUSJO010000005.1, from coordinate 264,595 downwards.
TGGCTGGGGAGGAGGGATTCGAACCCCCGATCACGGGACCAAAACCCGATGCCTTACCACTTGGCTACTCCCCAACAAAAGCTTGGTTTTAACTATGATATTTTACCATTTAGGATGCATATTTTCAACCCAAACTAGATAAGGCTTTCCTTTTTATATAACTATTTTTCTAAAACATCTGTTTACTATAAATCTTTTTCATAATAGAATGACTATAATAAATTAGGAGAAAACTATGATAGATGAAACGGGGAATAATAAAGAACAAGATGAAACTTCTGTAAAAGAGATCGATAGACACGACCCGGAGATCATGAAGGGACTTGAGGATGCACCTACATACAAGAAGCAGGGAGAAGTAGTCGCTGACGTCGCAGAGGGAGGAGAAGAAATAGTCACAAAGCTTGCTGACGGAACAGACGAAACAAAAAATATTGCAAATCCGGGAGACATGATCATTACTAATCCTGGAGGGGAAAAATATATCGTTAAAAAAGAAACCTTTGAAAAGAGATATGAACTAAAGGAAGAAGGCGATAATGTATACTCAGCAAAAGGTCATTGTAAGGCAATTGACAATCCATACGGAACACCCATTACTATGATGGCATCTTGGGGAAAAATGCAGAACGGGAAAATGGACTGCAAACTAGCAGACACTTATGATCCAGAGACAGGTGAACTGGGAGGGGAGCCCTATATCATTGGTGCAGAAGAATTCGATCAAACATACAAACCCGAATAAATACCTAAGTATAACAGATCAAAAAGAACCGCCACTCGGCGGTTCTTTTTTAGCAAATTTCTTTATTTGTTGCTAGCCTTATACTCTTTGATAGCCTGGAAAACTTTACCATCTTCGTTAATGTTTTCCCAGAAGAGAACTTGCTGGCGTGAAATATTCATTTCGTCTGCCGGCGCGTGCAACTCTTTGCCCAGTTTGATCAGCGTTAGATTTGACTGATCTGCAGCGGCTGCGTCTTTAGGTTGGACACTCTGATCTTTTGACTGAAGATAGTAGATATCTGTCAGTTTTACATAGTTCCCATCGTCATCCTTGAGCTTACCGAAGTAAACCTGTCCATTCGTCAAAAACACTGCCTGATATTTGCCGTCATCCGTTTTGGTCTTCGTAGCAGAATTGCTGCCGGACTTCAAAATACCCTTGCTATTTACTAAGTAATATCCACCCACCAAAACTACTAATACTATCAAAACTATCCCTAGCGTCTTCAGACTGACTGATGCGCCTTTATTTCCTTCACTCACGATTTCCTCCTTTAGAATTTATCTTATTATGTTAAAATAATATCAATTGTTTGAGAGTATTGCAATCATTTTTATGTTAACTAAATGCCAAATAAAAAGATAAATTACCATTTTATAGGAATAGCCGGAATAGGGATGAGCGCGCTTGCGCAAATCCTTGCTTTGCGCGGGAACAAAGTCAGCGGTTCTGATCTGATAGAAAACCCTATTACTGACAACTTAAAAAAAATAGGAGTGAAAGTTTATACCGGACATAAAAAAGAATACTTGTCGCCGGATACTGAAATGGTTGTCGTTAGTGCAGCAATCAGTGACAAGAACCCGGAAATATCAGAAGCCAAAAAACTAGGGATACCCATCATTACCCGCGGAGAACTTCTGGGGCAAATGATGGACGAGAAAGAGGGCATAGCTATCACTGGCACTCATGGGAAAACCACGACCTCAAGTCTAATATCACAAATTTTTGAAGATGCCAACTTGAAGCCAACCATAGCTATCGGGGGAGAAGTCGGGAGTACCGGAAGCAACGCCAAAGAAGGCAATGGAAAATATTTCATCGCCGAGACCTGCGAATATAAAAGATTCTTTGCCGATATTCGACCCGCTATAGCCGTCATCACGAATATTGAAGAGGATCATCTCGACTACTATAAAGATCTGGACGATATCAAGTCTGCGTTTTCTGATTTTACAAAAAATATCAAAGACAATGGCCTACTTGTTGCATGCTTCGATGATGAAAACACGCGGGAAATTGCCGATACCTTTGACGGGAAGGTGATTTCCTATGGAATCTCCAGCGACGATTTAAATTACCGGGCAGACAATATTCGGATCGAAGAAAATGTTCAAAAATTTAATGTTCATAAGAATGGTTCCGATCTTGGCGAGTTTCAAATGCAAGTTCCCGGAATTCACAGTATACTAAATAGCCTCGCTGCCATCACAGTTGCACTTGAATGTGGGATAAAACTCGGTGTAATCAAAGAAAGCATTGCCAAGTTCACAGGCGCGGTCAGAAGAATGGAAACAAAAGGGAAACGCGGGGAAGTCTTGGTTATCGATGACTACGCTCACCATCCTACAGAGATACAGGCAACACTGCAGGCAATAAGGAGCTTTTACCCAAAGAGAAAGATCTGTTGTGTTTTTCAGCCGCACCAACACTCAAGAACCAGAATACTTTTAAATAATTTTGTGGATGCTCTTACCGAAGCAGATGAGATAATTATCCCCAAAATATATCCCGTCCGCGATACAGCAGAGGACATCGCCTCAGTTTCCGGTGAAAATCTTGCAGACCTTTTAAAAAAGAAAGGCAAACCCGCAAAGTATATTCCTGACTTTAAGGATGTTGTTTCATACCTAAAAGATCATGCCTCGGGCAACGATATCGTCATCACCATGGGCGCCGGTCCGGTCAATCAGGTGGGTGAGAAATATCTCAATATTGAGTAGCTCTACAGTGTGCTATCCCTCCGGCATGATTTTTTCAAAGAATGTTTCTTGCGGCTATCGGATCGAAAAGCGAGGATAAGATTTGATGAAGATTTGAAAAGACCGATTAGCCTTTAGGTCGACTGGAAGGAGTCCGGTTTTTCAAACCTGAAGCAAATTGAAATCCGACACTTTTAAGATGCCGTCTAAGCCGCAATTTTTACTCCACTTTTTCTAAAAAAGTGGAAATTATTTAGAAACTGACTTCTCGCCAAAGTTTATGCTAAACTAGGTTCAGTACGGGAATGACAGAGAGATGAGATCCTTCGTACCTCAGGATGACAAATACTATCCACAACTTATCCACATAAAGAGCATTGACATGGGTTCTCTAAAACTATATTATCTTTACACGTTCCTTTTCTAGAGGGGCTGGAACGCTAGAATCTGTGGATAAAATATTATACTTGTGTATCCTTACAGATACTAGAAAAAAGATAACTCTCAATCACCCCCAAAGAAAAAACACTCGAAAGAGTGTTTTTTCTTTTTATACCCGTTGTCATTCCGGACTTGATCCGGAATCCAGGATATAATTACATAGGCCCTGAGTTGGAATTAGTGTGATATTTGGTTTACTTTAAACGATTTTCAGCTTAATATTAATTACAAATGGCGAAGAAAAAATCAGAAAAATTTAATATAAAAAAATTCCTGCATAAATCATTCATCCCGAGTAAGAAGAACTCCTACCGCCCTCATGCTTTCAGGCATCTCATGCTTTCCGTTTATTCTCTCGGTCTAATTTTATCCCAACTCAGTTTTGGAGCCGTCCAATATACACCCACCACCCCAAATCCGGAACAGTTAAAAAAAGATATTTTTACACACATTAACGAACAACGGAAGAAACAGTCAGAAAACACATTTACCGAAAGTCCTTTGCTTGATCGGGCTGCACAAGAAAAGTTGCAAGACATGTTTGCCAAAAACTATTGGGATCACACATCACCAACAGGTGAGAAGGCTTGGGTGTTTATAGATAAAACAGGGTATTCCTACACTGTGGCGGGAGAAAACCTCGCTCGAGGCTTTGTATCGGCTGACGGGATGGTTGGCGCCTGGATGGACAGCCCGACTCATAAGAAAAACATTCTCGATAAAGACTTTTCTGAAACGGGCATAGCGGTGGGGAACGGAGTAATAAATGGCAAGTCAGCGACAGTTGCTGTCCAGCTTTTCGGTAAACCATCGCAGGCATTTGCTCAAGGGCAGTCCCTCGTTGCTGGAGAACGATCGGTATCACCGAAGTTTAGTCTGGAAAATCCTGTGAGCGCGCCAAAACTGCCATTCTTTGCCATATATCTGGCAATCTTTGCTCTCATCATATTTGACGGCGCCATGATTAGGTTCAACAAAACGCATAAGAACAAACACCACATGTTGTCTTTCAGAACATCTCTTGGATTAAACATCTTAGTCCTTGCAGTCCTATGCCTAAACTTCACTTATATAAGTTAAGATATAATCACGCTAATACTTGATTCGGGCCTTAAAATAACCTAAAATATGCCTTAGTCAAAAAATAAAAATAAGGATAATATATGTATGATTTAGTAATAATTGGAACCGGTCCGGCGGGGCTCTCAGCATCTATCTATGGTGCCAGATACAAAATGAATGCTGTGACCATCGGCAAACTTCATGGCGGAACAATCACAGAAGCACATTTGGTAGAAAACTATCCCGGAGTCGGTGAAATATCAGGTATGGAACTCGGACAAAAAATGCTCAAGCAGGCAGAGTCTCTCGGAGCTAAAGTCATTGCCGACTCGATACGAAAAATTGAGAAACAGAATAAACTATTTGTTCTCCATACAGAAAATGGTAAGTATGAAACAAAGCGAATTTTACTTGCTATGGGAGCAGAAAGAACCAAGCTAAAAACGAAGGGAGAAGAAGAGTTTCTGGGTAAGGGAGTAGCATACTGTGCCACTTGTGATGGGCCATTTTTCAAGGGTAAAACCGTATCTGTTATCGGCGGGGGGAATGCCGCTGTTACTGCAGCGCTTTATCTTGGCGACATCACTGAAAAAGTGTATCTCATTTATCGAGGCCCGGAGCTCAAGGCCGAACCGGCATGGATAGACCAGCTAAATACAAAAAAGAATATTGAAGTTATCTATAGTGCCAACATTGAGGAGATTACAGGAACGAATAAAGTTGAGAGTATCAAACTGGATAATGGAAACACAATAGCTCTGGACGGGGTATTTATAGAAATCGGTTCGACGCCAAACAAGGCTTTGATCACCGACTTGGGCTTAAAAACCGACGACAAGGGCTATATCGAGGTTGATGCCGAGATGAAAACAAGCGCCGAGGGCGTCTGGGCAGCAGGGGACATAGCAGCCGGAAAGTTCAAACTGAGGCAAGCTGTTACCGCAACGGGTGAAGGAGCTCTAGCTGTATACAGCGCCTATCTGGATACTAAAAAACAATAAAGACGATTAAGGACCGCCGCTTAGCTCATAGCTTTTGAAAGTAGCATCCTTATTTTTAAAATATATAACTGTTGGTACATAGGAACCTAGAGACTCTTTGCTAACCCAAATCTCTAACCCTCTTACGTATTGTCCTGTGGAGACAAGATTGTCGTTATGATTTCTAGAGTTAACTTCGTCTAAGGTCTGGTTGGCCATTCTAGAAGGTCCGTATTGCCTTGAACGATAGCTTATCTCAGGGTTTGAATCATGCCTGAAAAGCCAGAAAGAGGCGGCTGCTACAACCATGATTAAAGGAAAAACTATTAACAACTTTTTATTTTTGATCATAATCTCAATTTAACATTTACAAATAAATATGCAATATATCCATGAAATTCATGGTATTTTGTGCTTAAAATGCTTAAATTATGAAAAAATATTTTTTGCCCATGTAAAGCCAAAATATTTAGTTATTAGTTAGATTTGTGCTCAACTTTTCACATTTTGTTCTTGACAAAGGTTTTTTTGTGCTTCATCCTATCATTACGTGCTAAAAATCAAAGGAAAGGAGGTGAGTGAATATGGCAGATGCAACAATAGGTTATTGCGTAAAATGCAAAGAGAAAAGAGAAATGCAAGACGCAGAAGAAGTTACTATGAAAAATGGTCGAAAGGCTATGAAAGGTAAATGCGGAGTTTGTGGAACAGGGATGTACAAGATTTTGGGCAAAGCTTAAATCTTTTTGAGGACTTTTTAGGTTCTCTTTTTTAAATAAACAATCCGGGCAAAATAGCCGGATTGTTTATTTTTTGACGTTTAATTTGATTATAACTGGTAGTCCCAAGGGGAACTTACCGCCATCATATGATGTTTACTGGTTTACAGTTTTGTTTCAACTATTTATTTTAAGATTCAGATTTCTATATGAATCATCACCTCAGGGGTTCTCAACCCCACAAAACTAAAGAAGACAACGATATACAGGATATCACTGCCTTCTTGGTAGTCCCAAGGGGAATCGAACCCCTGTTACCAGGATGAGAACCTGGCGTCCTAACCGCTAGACGATGGGACCGTGAACTTAGAAATTATATCAAAAAAACACCTTTTTTTCAATAAATTCACATAGAGTATTTTTGTTTATTTCCACGAAGCAATATAAGGCTTTTGATAATATATTTATTTTGTTAGACTCTTACTTATAGTATCCACCCAGGAAAGAGGTGCTACGCACATGTCAGGAGACTTAAAACATGAGGTGATAGGTGTTCCGCAAGACGTGAAGGAAGCTTCTCGGTTTGTCGCGCAGATGGGTAAGGAAAAGAGGGCGATAGAGAGGCTGGAGACAAAACTGAATAAAGACATAGAGGATCGGAAGGAGAAAGCAAAGGAGAAGATAGAACCACACGAGAAAAGGCTAGCAGAACTCATGCAAGGTCTCTATGTCTATGCAGAGGGCCACAGAAAAGAACTGACAAAGGATGGCAAAGTAAAAACCGTCACCCTGCCATCAGGAAAATTTCTTTGGCGACTCGGCAACAGAACTGTCCAAGTTACCGATGCCGGAGAAGCAATCAAATCTATCAAAGAAAGGGGCTTGGCAAAAAAGCTGATCAAAACAGTTGAGACAGTTATCAAGTCTGCCGTCAAAAAAGAAAAAGACGAGGTTGTTGACTCTTTGAAAGGCGTCGCAATAACCCAGGCAGAGACATTCCGTGTTGAACCGAACAAAACCTCTGTGATAGATGCAGAGGTCAAGGACCTCAAAAGAAAAGTCTAGAGATCTTATCATCCTAGACCTACAAAACCTCCGGTTAACCCGGAGGTTTTTCATTCAGGTGTTTTCGTGAAAATTTGATAAAATAATTTATTCAAAAAGTTATTGACTCTATTATGTTTATGCTTTAAATTGAGGAAAATAAAAAAATCCGCCCGTTATGAAAGTAGTGGGCAAAAAACAAAAACAAAAGGAGGAAAATGGAAGATAAAAAGAAAAATTTATTAAAACCGCTTTTGGTATTACTGGCGGTTATTTTATTGGTCAGCGGAACAGGGATTGGAGTCTGGTGGTGGCAAAATGGGGAATTGAATAAACAAAAAACAGATTCGGATAAAAAGATTTCAGAGTTGCAGAAGCAAGTTAATGATACAAAAAATCAAACGGCTACAAAAACGACAAGCAAAGCGGCATCAAATTGGAAAACATATATAAATAACCAAGATAGCTTCCAGATTAGTTTCCCTGATTATTGGGCAGGCTATGGGGTATCAGAAGCGCTGGATGATGCAAAAAAATCAAAGCATATTTACTTCGGCTTACCGATAAAAAATCCCGATACAGTATATGATTTTGGATTTGACAGAAACTACACTAGCTTATTCGCAATCTCAGTTACTGAAAAAGCGGAATACGAGGCAACTAAGGACGAGCCTGGGGTCGGACAGAAAATTGGAGAGAAGGGTTCAAAAGTTTATACATATTCCCAGTCAAATGGAATCCCAGGTGAACTAAATACTGGCAATGCAGAAACAGCTGCAGGACAGATAAAAGAGATAATTGCATCCTTTAAAATCTTGGAATAAGCTAATATTTATGTTAAGATAGTGCCAATGATAACAAAAAGATTTTTTAGCTTTTTCTTCTTTACGAGTCTTACCTAGCGGAAGATAAGCTTATAAATTTACAAATAAAAGCCCTTCCGCAAGGAAGGCTTTTTGATTAGAAAGGATAAGATGAAAGAAAAAATCGCGGTACTTGGGCCCGAAGGAACATTCTCCCATCAAGCAGCCCAGACGTTAAATGGCAAACCAGAGATCGTTTTTTATAAAACAATTCATGATGTTTTTGATGCTGTAGACAGAGAAGAATGCGACAAAGGGGTTGTACCAATAGAGAACTCTCTGGGCGGATCAGTCGGTTTTACCCTCGATGCACTGCTAGCATTTGACCTAAAAATCGAGCTAGAAGAAATCGTGCCGATTGTTCATTGTTTAATAGCTGTTGACGAAGTAAATAAAGGCGAGATTAAATATGTCTATGCTCATAACCAGTCGTATTCACAATGCGAAAAGTATTTACGGAAAAATCTACCCGATGCACAGATATTAGAGACTACAAGCAACGGAGAATCAGCAAAATTAGTTCAAGAAAAAGAAAGTAAAGAATATGCCGCGATAGGACCGGAGCTCGCGGCTGGTATTTATAATTTGGAAGTTCTGCAAAAATCTATCCAAGACAGTAAGTTTAATGTAACAAAATTCGTGGTAATTTCAAAAAGTGACACAGAACATTCCGGATACGACAGAACCTCGATCACAGTATATCCGCAAGTCGACCGCCCCGGACTTTTGTGGGAAATCTTGGGCTATTTCAAAAACAACAATGTAAACTTATCAAAAATAGAGTCACGACCAAGCAAGGGCAAGCTCGGCGACTACATCTTCTATATAGACCTTGAGGGTCATATTACAGAAGAAAACCCTAAAAAAGTAATCACAGAACTCGAGAAGGTTGCATTCGTCAAAATCCTCGGAAGCTACCCGAGAAAGTACTAGAATCTTTTGACTAAAACCGATATTTCTAAGATAATGGACTCCATGAAGAAAAAGATTTTGATTGGCGTAGTGTTTGTTGCAGCTGTTTTTTTGCTTACAAGTATTTTAAGCTTCGGCAACAAAAAAAGCGGCTCACCGGCAAGCCAGGTGAAAAAACCGGACACAAAAATTGCCGCTAAAAAGGCAGCTGACGAAAAAAAGAAAATTGAAGAATATCAGCAAAAATATTCGCTGAAAGAAACTGCCCCTACATTTAATGATTTTATGATACAAGCAAAATCAGGGATAGTGGTAGACGCCGAAACCGGAGAAGTGTTATACGAAAAAGAAGTTCATCAAGCGCTATCACCGGCAAGCATTACCAAAATAATGACCGGCACAATTGCTCTTGAAAATATTGATGTAAACAAGAAGTTGAAAGTTTCAAAACATGCCTGCGAGATGGAAGCCTTTAATATGTCAACTCGCGAAGGAGAACTACTCAAAACCGAGGATCTTCTGCACGGGCTGATGATGATCTCTGCAAATGACGCAGCAGAAATACTAGCTGAGGGTATCGACGACAATCGCCAAACGTTTATAGACAAAATGGCCGAAAAAATACGTCTTTTGGAGCTTAAAGAAACCACTTTCAAAAACCCAAGCGGACTTGACGAGCCAGGACACGTCAGTAGTAGCTACGACATCGCAAAAATGACTTATTACGCTCTAAAGGCCCACCCGGAAATTTTAAAGTACATGGGCGACAAACAAGAGCATTCGATTGCAAAAACAGATGAAAATGAGGCCCACTACTGGCCAGGGCACGTTTCTCTTACTATGAGAACATATCCGGAAATGATTGGCGCGAAAACCGGCTTTACCGATGAAGCCAGAAATACCTTTATTGGAGTCGCACAAAAACAAGGAAAAAAATTTATATTTGTCTTCATGGGGTCAGATCGCGGTAATGAAGATGCGCGGGCACTCCTAAACTTCGGCTTAACTCACATAAAATAATACCTCTACATCTCTAGAAACCCTTTTAAAAATAAAAATAATAAAATATAATATTCTTATGTAACGTGTTTCTAAGTGGAGGGTAAAATCGAACTCGTCAGTCTTGGTGATTTAATAGACAGAGATAGACTTGCATCTTTTAGCAAATATCTTTCGTATTGTGTGCTTATACTAAATATCTGTATTATTCTGGGTTTTTTGGGACTCGCTATCTTTACTCAGGAAAAACTTATTTTGAACAATCTTGTTCGTATTGCTTTTGGGCTAGCGATTGTGGGCGTTTTCTCATTTTTCTTTTCGTCCAAGATCAACAAGGCCGAACCAAAGTCAAACTTACTTCTACAGTCATCATTCATCTTGGCTTACTTTTTTATATTATTAGAGCTAACCGGCAGTACTCAAAGCTTTCTTTTCCCAATAATCTATTTAATCCTGATCATTTCGGCCTTTTACTCGCTTCTGATTAGCACCGTTCTTTTGTCTATCACTGCAGGATACTTCTTCTACAGCGAACTTTATTTTAAAAGCCAAACTATTCAAGAGTTTTTCGTCTTAAATGGGGCAAGTCTTTTGGCCATTGCGTCTGTGACCGCTTTCTCTCTCTACCTGGGGTATATGTACAGAAAAAACTGGATGGAGAAAATAAAACTTGAGAAATATACAAAAAATGTTTCTGCGGATAAATCGAAAGATGAGGCAATATTCTCAAACATCGGTGATGGGATTTATGCCGTTAACACAATGCGAGAGTTGATACTTTTTAATCCCCAGGCAGAGAAGATTACCGGTTGGAAGGCAAAAGATACAATGGGACTTCCTTGCAAAAAAATAATGAATTTAAAAAATGAACAAAGCGTGAGCATTTGCGAAAAAGACTGTCCGGCGCTCGCAGTATGGAATACCGGTGAAAACGTCGTCAGAGATGATATGTGCTATCCGGGAAAAGGAAAAACCGACATTAAGCTAGAGGGTACTTACGCACCGATTAAAGACATGGACGGCAAAGTTACAGGTGCTATCTGCGTCTTTAGAGACATCACCAAGAAAAAGGAAGTTGAGAGAATGCGCTCAGAGTTCGTTTCTACGGCATCACACGAGCTTCGCACTCCTATTACGGCTATGTCGGGCTACATTGAGCTCGCACTGAACGATAAGGTTTGTAAGGTGGATAGCAAGGCATCAGAGTACCTAAATAAAGCATTCCAGACAGCAAGCGCGATGTCTGAGCTTATAAAGAATCTTTTGGTAGTTACAAAAATAGAAGATAGAAAACTTGAGTACACCGTCACAAATTTCTCATTGAAAGATTTATCGGAAGAAGTGATTGATGTGTTCAATAAAAAAGCGACAGAGAATGGCGTCGAACTTAAATATGACTCAAGCCCCCACCTGAAAGTCAAAGGAACGGTTGTCTCCAGATCATTGGATGTTCGGGCCGATAGGGAACAGATCCGAGAGGTTTTAAACAACTTAGTCGAGAATGCCATCAAGTTTACCACTGAAGGATCTGTTACTATATCCATAGAATATGACGAAGATTTTGCAAAGGTTTGTGTCGCTGATACAGGGGTAGGAATATCAGAAACCGGGCAAAAGCACCTCTTCGAAAAGTTCTATCAAGTAGACAACTCCGCCACAAGAGCAGTCGGTGGCACAGGGTTAGGTCTTTACATAACAAGATCGATAATTGAGTACTTTGGAGGAAGTATCTGGGTTGAAAGCGAAGAAGGAAAAGGGAGTAGTTTCTTCTTTACCATACCAAGAGCACTTGGTTAGCTATTGCAAAAGTATTAGTTTTTATTTAACATAAAAGAGTTATGACAAAGATTTTACTAGTTGAAGACGATATAGCGCTGAGAGAAATATACTCTGCCAGATTTACAGCAGAGGATTTTGATGTGATTACTGCTAGCGACGGGGAAGAAGCCCTCACTCAAGCTATCCAGGGGAAACCTGACTTGGTTATTCTAGACATTATGATGCCAAAGATTTCCGGTATGGACGTTTTGGATATTTTGCGTTCAACGCCGGAGACTAAGAATACAAAAATTATAATCATGAGCGCCCTCTCACAAGCCTCCGATATTGAAAGGGGTAAGGAGCTTGGCGCCGATGCATATCTCGTAAAATCTCAATCCACCTTGTCTGATGTAGTAGATAAGGCAAAAGAAATACTAGCAAGGCCACCAAGAGGAGAAGCAAAGTCTTAAGTAATTATTCTGTATAAAACTATCTAATCCCCAAACGGGGATTTTTTATTAGCTAAATCAAGTAAAGATTGGTATAATTTTAAACATGAAACGAACACTAACAACGCAGATAAATAAAGAAATCGGCAAAGAAGTCACGCTTTTCGGCTGGATTCATAAACTTCGCAAAATGGGCGGGATTAGTTTTTTGGTATTAAGAGATCGCAATGGACTGGCTCAGGCGGTTATTGACGGCGGAGAGGAAAACGACAAACTCAAAGAACTAACCACAGAGACAGTTGTGAAAATTACAGGCAAAGTCGTGAAAGAAGAAAGGGCACCGCATGGAGCCGAGCTTCATGACTGTAAAATAGAAATTATTTCACCGGTCAAAGAAGATATCTCTATCGCAATCAATAAAAAAGAAATGAATGTAAATATAGACACACTTCTTGATAACCGTCCGATTACTTTAAGGAACCCAAAGCAAAGAGCGATTTTCGAGGTACAGTCAGCGATTACAGATGAATTTAGAAAATTCCTAGAAAAAAGAGATTTTACAGAAATTAATACTCCAAAAATAGTTTCATCTGGTCTAGAAACCGGCGGAGCAGAAATGTTCACAATTGATTATTTCAAGAAGAAAGCATACCTATCTCAAAGCCCCCAGATGTACAAACAAATCATGGTTGGTGTATATGAACGTGTTTTTGAGACTGCCTACATTTATAGAGCCGAGAAACACAACACCTCTAGGCATATAAATGAGTACGTGAGCCTAGATCTTGAGATGGGGTTCATTGACTCTTATGAAGAGATAATGGACTTGGAAGCAGAATTTTTGGGTGGACTACTAAAAAAACTAGAAGAAAACTACTCAGAAGAGTTTGGAATGCTTAGTTCGGAAATCCCGGTCATAAAAAAGGGTATTCCAAGGATGAAGCTTTCCGAGGCGCAAGAAATCCTAGAAAAAGAATATGGCGAAAAATGTGTAGGAGAACCCGACCTTGAGCCTAAGCATGAAAAACAGATTTGTGAGTATACAGCAAAGCAGCTTGGCAGTGAGTTTGTATTTATTACACACTACCCCAGCAAAAAACGCCCGTTTTATACAATGGATGACCCAAAAATTCCGAAAGAAACTCTTAGCTTCGACTTGCTCTTCAGAGGACTGGAGATTACTACCGGCGGACAAAGAATTCATCTCTATGAAGAGTACTTAGAAAAAATGAAATCCCGCGGCATGAACACAAAAGATTTCGAAGATTACTTGAGTGTTTTCAAATACGGCATGCCTCCGCACGGCGGACTTGCCATAGGACTAGAAAGAATTACCGCACGACTTTTAAATCTGGACAATATCCGTGAGGCCAGCCTTTTCCCGCGCGACATTAACCGTCTGAGGCCATAAATGATTGCCGTCAAAGAAAAAACATTTGAGGGTCCACTTGATTTGCTCTTAAGTCTAATTGAGAAGGAGCGGCTCGATATTTCTAAAATCTCTCTAGCTCGTATTACAAACGACTATCTCGAAAAAATCCAGAAGATTGATGCAACGAACAAAAACCTGGCCGACTTTTTGGTTGTCGCCTCAAAGCTTCTATACCTAAAAAGCCGGGCTCTTTTACCCGTTCTGTCAACAGAAGAAGAGGAGGAAATAGAAGATCTGGAAACACAGCTCAAAGAATACAAAAAGTTCAAAGAGCTATCGGGTCAGTTTGCAGAAATCATAGACAAAAACCAGCGCTCATTTGAACCGGGAGTCAGAAACTCAGATATGAATCTTTTCCTTCCTCCGGAAAATGTAGATTTAAACTTTCTAATGGAGCTCCTCAAAGAAACCTTGGAAAAAATGCCTGAGGAAATAAAAAAAGAAGACAAAAAAGTAGAGATAAAGATAACTCTCGAGGAAAAACTAGACCACCTTCAAGGATTGATTAAAAAAAGTAAAAAGTTTTCATTTAAGTCGGTCATTAAAGGCGCAAAGACAAGGGGCGAAGTTATCGTCACTTTTCTGGCACTTCTTGAAATGATTAAAAGAAAAATGGTAAGCGTCGAGCAAGACAAAAACTTTGCCGATATAACTGTTAAAGGACTATAATCTAAGTATGGCAGCGAAAAATATTAAATCACAGATAGAAAGTCTTCTCCTTGTTGCAGGGAAACCGATTTCTTTAAAAGAGATTGCTAACAGCATCGGTAGAAATGTAGGCGAAATTCAGAGCGAAATAAACGCACTAACAGAAGAATATAAAAACAGGGGATTTCGGATTATCAAAAAGGGCGAAAAATATCTGCTTGCCTCCGCGCAGGAAAATGCAGAGCTCGTGGCAAAGTTTTTAAATGAAGAGTTACGATATGATCTTTCGCCGGCAGCACTTGAGACTTTGGCAATCATAGTTTACAAACAGCCTATCACTCGCGCCGAGATAGAAAGTATCCGCGGCACTGACTGCTCCCGGATTTTAAGAGTTCTAATGATCAGGGGGCTTATAGAAGAAGTGGGAAGGAAAGAATCTCCTGGCAGACCGATACTCTACGGCACAACGGTAAAAATGCTCACATATCTCGGGGTAGAGAAGGAAGAAGACCTGCCGAAAATGGAAGAGGTCTCTCTCGCCTAAACATTATTTCTTTAAAATATAAACTATAGAACCGTTGGTTTATATTTTTTAACTACCCGAGACTGTTTAATCTTGCTCTTATCCATCTTAAACGGTCCATCACCAACAGAAAACAAGTAAATCTCCGGCTTCATAGTATCGGCATATTCGTGACAAGCCTCTCTAAAGTCCGCATTCAACTTCATAAGTTGCTCTAGAATAGACTTACTAAACTTTTCTCTTAACTCTTTAGTTGGTCTTTCAGTGATTTCAAAATAAAATGCCGGATGAACTTGAGCATTTTTCCCCTCAGATACAGACTGACAGAAAGATCGCGTAATCTTTGCGAGTTCTTTGTCGGCATATAGACATTGTTCAATATCTTCGGGATAAATATTTGCACCCATGATGCTCACCGTATAATCGCGCCTTCCGTATATCCATAAAAACGGGAACTTTAGATCTCTACCATCTGCATCTTTTGTAAAATCTTTTATATTATATCCGGCCACTTTCAGTCTTTCTTTCATTTGATCATAACGGCAAACGCCGCCTTCATCATGGACATTATATTTTATTCTCGGCGAGAGTACTGATTTTCGAGCTATCGTTAACACCAACTCGCCGTCCTCGGTCGTTTCGATAAAGTGAGAAACCGGATTATACTGAAACAACATCGGCAGACGCGAATCTTTCCCAAAAAGCGCTTCTCTGAAATCCTGCTTTTCGTTCGCTAGACGCCTTATAGCAACAGTCAGCGGAGTTTCACCAGCGATACCAATCTCCAAGTCGGTAGCCCCATAACCACTGTAAATTTTTTTAAACCCAGGACGCAGGTATTCCCTCAACCCCTCCGACATACCTTCTCCTCCCATCAAAGCAGAAATGTGATATTTATCCCACGGAAAGCCTTGCTTCCCCACATAGTCATACAGCTCTTTCAGAAATGGAGGATAGCCCGTTATGAGATAGTTATATTTTGGCCCAAAAAATTCCATAGTATTTAATATTTTTCCGATATCAGGCCCCGTATTTTTTACGATTCCGTTTCGCAAGAGGGCAATACCCATATTTAGACCGGTTGCCCATGCACCCATTGAAAATGCATTGATGGTCAAAAGCGGCTTTTTGCCAAAACAAAATGTGGCAAAATAACTAACAGATCCATGCGCTTCACATCTTTCGGTCAAACTTCTCACCCAGTTGTACGGCGTGCCCGTACTTCCTGACGATTCGTCTATCATGGTCTCTCTGGGCGGGATTATACCTCCGACACATCTTTGATCTGTAGAATACTTTTTTATATAAGTATCTTTATCTGTAAATGGAACATCACTCCATTTTTTTATTTCTTTGTCTTTTACAAAGTCTCTGAAAGCGGGAACATTCCGGACTGCATAATAGTAAACTCTTCTTGCCCTTATATGGCTCGTCCAGTCTAGATACCTTGACGGCAAACGGCAAAAAGTATTATAAAAAATGCTATATTTTCTAGTAGAGAAGTAAAGTAGTAAGTCGCGAAAAGCCAAGAAAATAAACCTTGCCCTATCTGCTATTGTCGGCCTAAACTTTTTTAATTTATTGTGGGTTGGATGTTTTAACATAACATAAGTATTAACCCTAAAAGTATATCATAAATACTGGCTGCCAAACACTGAACAAGTCGCCATAAAGATGACAGAGTAGCGCTATACGGGTATAATTACCTTATGCGTATCAATAAATACATCGCTTCATGCACTAAAACCTCTCGACGGAAAGCCGAAGAGTTGGTTTTGACTGGAAAAGTTAAAGTGAACGATGAAGTAACTCGTGATTTAAGTACTCAGATTGGCGAATCGGACAAGGTTTATTTAGACGGAAAAATGATTGCTCCCCAAGAGTTTGTTTATTATGCGTTAAACAAACCTGTCGGATATACAACTACTACTAGCGATCCTCACGCGAAAAAAATAATTACAGATTTAGTTCCGAACGATCCACCCGTTTTTCCTGTTGGACGCTTAGACAAAAATACATCCGGGCTAATAATATTAACAAATGATGGCGATTTTGCGCAAAAAATGACCCATCCGAAATACGAAAAAGAAAAAGAGTATATCGTCGAAACTGACAATTTCCTTTCCGAAAAGTTGCTCGACAAACTGCGCCACGGGGTTGAACTAGAAGACGGCAAAACAGCGCCGGCAAAAATCAAGGCGACTGGCAGCAAAAAATATTCCATGATAATTCACGAAGGCAAAAACCGACAGATCAGGAGGATGATAGAGGCCGTTGGCGCAAAGGTTATTACGCTAAAAAGAATTCGGATTGAAGATTTTGAACTAGAGGACTTGGCAGAAGGGGAATACAAAACTTTCCTACCTTAAAAATATTCATTGCATTTTACCTTCTTATGAAAATTTGGTATAATCATTCTGCTTAAGAGGGTGGACCTTCTTTTTTTAATATCTGCAAAAAACCGGAGGCGATATAAGTGAACAAGATGGCACAAATCTTTGCAGAAATGGGAGCTTTCTCCGAAGAAACCGACGAAACAAAGATCAACACGAAAATCATCAATAAGTTTATTGATGAGGTGCTTGAAAGCGATGGCGTCACAAAAGAACAGTTCTTTGCTCTGGGCAGATATGGTCGCTTTTGGACCGATAGGATCAAGGCCTACAAGAAAGCTGCCGAACTGGCAAAGGAAAACGATCTAGATTTTCGTTTAAAAGTATTAACGGCTATTAACTCTATCCCTCATGCAGGGTCAGATGCCGTCGAAGCAATGAAAGAAGTCTTTGACAAGAGCCCCATCTTAAGGAATCCGGGGGGTCTTTGGGATGCAATGAAGATAGTCGACTTTTGTTCCCAAGTCTACCAAACGAGGATGCTTAGTGACTGGTGGAAAGAGATTCTATTGCCAGCCATGGAAAGGGCACTAGAGGTCTCAAAGCAACCCAAAAAAGGTACGGCTTCATTTCCTTCAGTAAGCCCTTCAGCACAACAAGCAAGAGAAAATGAGATCGCTGACCTTAACAAGCTCTACGAAGAGTCATAATCGAGCTGAATATCAAAACCTGAGACCCGATTCGTCGGGTCTCTTTCTTTTTGCTTACAAAAAAACTACAATACTTATATGAAAACTCTAATTGTTGCTGCTTTAATCTTTCTCGACATTATCCCACACGGAGTTCCGTTTGTTTCGGATATGCAGAAAGATCTAGAAAATAAGGTCAAAGTAGAAAAAAAACAAATTACGAATAATAATCCTCCATTGATAGATTTTTCACCGCTTCCAAATAAAACAGCTAAATTCTATACGCCAAGTGTTGGAGCTAATGACTATGAAGCGGTAGACATGGAAACGGGCGAAGTACTGCTCGAGAAAAATAAAGATTCATCAGTTGAGGTTGCTAGTCTTACGAAGTTGATGACGGCGAGACTGCTTTTAAAAGATGGTAATCTAGCAAAAGTAGTAACTGTTAACGATTTATCCAAAATGAGATCCGATGACTCCCGGGCAAATCTTGTGATAGGGGATGAAATTTCTTATCGAAATTTACTGAAAGCACTCCTCATAAACTCCGCCTCAGACGCCGCGATAACTATTGCAAATAATCTATATTCCGGCGGATATAATGAATTTATAAATAAAATGAATGAGGAAGCAAAAGCCTTGGGGCTAAAAAATACTCACTATGATAACCCGGTCGGTTGGGACAGCACGAGAAATTATGCATCGAGCAATGATTTGCAAATCTTAGCAAGAACCTTACTGAAAAATGAGGAATTCAAAAAAATAGTTTCAACTTCCAGCGCTTCATTCACATCAGAGGAAGGTTACATATATCCGCTCAAAAATACGAATGTCCTGCTCGATGGTACAACCGTGTTTGGCGTGAAAACCGGTCACACAAATGGTGCCGGCGACTGCCTCATAGCTCTGACAAAAGTGAAGGGCCACGATGTGCTTTTTGTAATACTTGGAGCCGGAGACCGCTTCTATGAAACAAGAAATCTTCTCACATGGTCCAATTTAGTGTATAATTGGTGACTGTTCACGCAGTTAATAAAAAAATATGTATAAAGTAGCCCTTATCGGCCGCCCAAATGTCGGAAAAAGTTCGATATTTAATCGACTAGTCGGCAAAAAACAGGCCATCACAACTGACGTCCCGGGAACCACCCGCGACTGGAACGAGCACACGATCTCACTGGGGGATGGGTCTTTTTGTATTGCTGACACTGCCGGGGTTGAGAAAGAGCTGAAAGACGAACTAAAGAAAAAAGTAAAAAGTCAGTTCGAACAAAATATAGCAGGAGTAGAGCTGATATTTTTCGTCGTCGATGCATCTACCGGCATTACTGCAGAAGACCAAAAAATTGCCGAGTATTTAAGAAAACTAAAGAAAGAAACCATTTTAGTTATAAATAAAGCTGACACCATAAAGAGCGTGGCGCAGTCGAGCGAATTCTACAAACTAGGGTTTGGTGATCCGATAGAAGTATCAGCGATTCAGAACAAAGGGACCAGCAAGATTTTAGAAAAAATTTCTGATTGTCTCCCTCCGGTCGAAGCCGAGAAATCTCAAGATCCTTCGACGCCGATCAAGGATGAGGGGCAAAGCGGTATCCGCGTATCTATTGTTGGAAGACCTAATGCCGGCAAATCATCATTTTTAAATAAGCTGATTGATGAGGAAAAGTTTATCGTCTCAGAAGTACCAGGCACAACTAGAGACGTGAACTCCACCGTAATTAACTATAAAGATGAAGATATTACTTTTTTAGATACTGCGGGCTTAAGACGTCGCGGAAAAATAGGGAAAGTTCAAGGAAAGAGTAGGGACGGAATAGTTGAGAAGTTTTCAGCCGACAGGACAAAAACAGCGCTTGAAGAGTCAGATATCTCGATTTTAATCATTGACGCTGCAGACGGCATCACCTCACAAGACATGCATATCGCAGGATATATCAAAGACGCTAGGAATGGCGTGATTATAGTCGTAAACAAATCGGACCTGTTTAAAGAAAAAAGCGTTGGTCATACATGGGATACAGCAGAAGCGTTCACCCGACTGGCACGATATAAGTTTGAATTTCTACCATATGCTCCGCTAATCTTTGTTTCATCTATAAGTGGAAAGAACGTCAGTAAGGTTTTAGATTTAATTTTAGAGATAAAAGAAAAAAGGGCAACAAGAGTACCAACGAGTGACCTAAACGACTTTTTCAATAAAGTAATCCTAAAGAAACCACCGGTCAGCACCGACAAGCATCAGGTCAATATAAAGTATGCCACGCAAGCTGACATAAATCCTCCGACATTTGTCTTTTTCGCAAACTATCCCGACAAAGTACATTTTTCATATCAAAGATATTTGGAAAACAGAATCCGCGAAAAATGGGACTTCACTGGCACTCCTATAAGACTTAACTTTCGGGCGAAATCAAAATCCTAAGATTGCTTTTTGTGAAAAGATCGTTTAAGATTTAATTATGAAAACCTAAAAGTTCTGCGAGGGCAGGATTTTTTTAACCCGAAAAGAGGGAGCACATTATGACCGAATATAGGACATCTACTCCGATGCAGTGTACTGACACTGACTGTGTTGGCGGGGTAGTTACAACAACTTGCCCAGTCTGCCAAGGCCGCGACTCACGCTGCGCAAAATGCAAAGGAACGGGCACCGTCAGCCGTCCATGCGAGTTTTGCCTGAAAATGAAGGGGGCAAAAAACAGTGCAGCAGGGATTGCTGGTATGGACGTGCATGCAAGACGTTTCAAGGTTCCTGAAAATATCCCTGAAAGCTAAAGAGTCAGGGTATAAAGGTTTGCCTCTCGTTGCATAGAAGAGGCAGCTTCTCGGCCAGCTAGGCCGAAAGGAGACAGCTCGAGCATAGTAGATATATGAACTCTACGGCCCAAGCTGACTCCTCACCAATGAGGCCCCGATATTATCGGGGCCTTTCCCTTTTGTTTATAACAAAAATTCATTATAATGTTATTTATGAAAGTAAAAACGCTTATCGTAGGCCTGGGTAATCCCGGCGCGAAATATGAGAAAACACGGCACAATGCAGGTTTTCTAGTTTTAGATGCGCTTTGCGAGAACGAGTTCAAACCCGAAAAAAAGTTTAATGCAGAAATTTGTGAGCATGAGGATAGCGCCGTTCTAATGAAACCTCAAACATTTATGAACCTATCCGGAGAAGCGGTGAAGTCTTTCGCTGACTACTATAAAGTTGCCCCGGAAAATATTTGGGTAATCCACGATGATGTTGATATTCCGTTCGGCGAAGTTCGAGTTAGAGAGGGCGGTTCATCAGCCGGCCACAAAGGTATAGACTCTATAATTAACCACCTCGGAACTCAGGATTTCCTGAGACTGCGAGTCGGTGTAAAAAATGAAATGCTAGAAAAAATAGAAACTGAGGATTTTGTTTTGCAGAGATTTAGCAAAGATGAAGAGGGGAAATTGCAGGAAATTATAGATTTATGTGTGAAAGAAATCAGGGAGATACTGAAGTCAGGAGATAAAGAACCAAAAACATTGAAAATAGAATAAAAAAATTAGGAGAGCTACTCCTTAAAGGATCAGTTCTCCTAATTTTCAAAAAATCTCCCATATTTCCAACATCTGTCACGAAAGACTTTACCAAGTCACTGCAAATATGCTGACTGGCGTGTTGTAGGGAGAAACCTACCAACAAGCAAGCAACTTAAAGGAGGGTGATTTAAGAAAGCTGAACTTGTTAGTAGGTTCCTACCTAGAACCTGCTTTAAAGGTACGATAGAACATATTAACATATTAAAGAACTTATGTCAACACTTTTTTTGATAAAACATAAGAATTGTGCTCAAAAATGGCAAAAAATAACCATAATTTTAATAAAATAAAGTACATTTTAGCGATCGATAAAGCGCTAAATACCATTGGCAATAAACGTTTCGAAAAGATTCAAAAAAGCGGTCTCAGATTCCAGGAACTATGGGAAATGCCAGATAGCATAGTGCGGGCAAGACTTGGCCAAGAAGTGTTTGTTGAAAAGCTTCTAAAGGAACGACAAGCTATAGACCCTGATGTTTTAGTAGAAAGTCTCCAGAGGCTAGACATCAAAGCATTAACAATTCTTGATGACAACTATCCAAAACTCTTGAAAGAGATATTTTCACCGCCTGTGGTTCTATACTACAGGGGGAATATTGATGTTTTGAGCGCGCCAAGCATCGCTGTCGTTGGGTCTAGGAAGATCACGACCTACGGCAAGAATGCTACAGAAAAAATCGTCTCAGGTCTAGCTCAAGCGGGATATGTAGTTGTGAGCGGCATGGCACTTGGCGTAGATACTTTTGTCCACGAAACAACACTTCTTGAACAAGGAAAGACGGTAGCAGTTCTCGGCTGTGGCCTAGATAAACCTTATCCGGTAACAAACACAAACTTATTTAAGAAAATTATTGAGTCTGGAGGGGTTGTAATAAGTGAGTATATGCCCGGAAAACCACCCCTAAAACAACATTTTCCGGCACGAAACAGGATTATATCCGGACTTTCGCAGGGAATACTAGTAGTCGAGGCCAACATTAGGTCTGGTGCTTTAATTACTGCAAGAGATGCACTAGAGCAAAACCGCGATGTATTTGCAATCCCAGGACCAATCTTTGGCGAGTCATCAAGCGGAACAAACAAACTCTTAAAAATGGGGGCAAATCTTATCACCGAAGCAGAAGACATTTTTGAGTTCTATGGTCATACGGCGAAAAATGGAACAGTTAAATCAAAACCGTCCAATGAAAATGAAGCCGCAGTTTTTGGTATTTTGGAAGATGGCGAAAAACATATTGATGAGATTATTAAAGGAAGCGGCAAAGAAAGCCAGCTAATTATTTCTACCTTGACGCTCATGGAAATAAAGGGTAAAGTAAAAAACTTAGGAGGCATGGTTTACATTTTAAACTAAAATATTATGGCAAAAAATCTGGTGATCGTCGAGTCACCCGCAAAATCAAGCACGATAGAAAAATATCTGGGACCGGAATATAAGGTTGTGGCTACCTATGGCCATATTCGTGATTTACCGAAAAGCAAAATGGGGGTAGACATTGAGCATGGTTTCCAGCCGGAATACATTATTCCAGACAAGTCAAAAAATCATATCGCAATCATAAAAAAAGAGGCAAAGTCAGCCGGTCAAGTCTACCTCGCAACTGACCCGGATAGAGAAGGAGAGGCGATAGCCTGGCATGTGGCAGAAATGATAGGGCACAAAGATGCAAAAAGAATAACATTCCACGAGATCACCAAGGGCGCTATTGAAAAAGCTATTCAGGAACCTGGGAAGCTAAATGAAGATCTTTTCAATGCCCAGCAGGCAAGAAGGGTCCTCGACAGGCTAGTCGGATATGAGCTGTCTCCGGTACTGTGGAAGAAGGTACAACCATCTCTATCTGCCGGTCGTGTTCAGTCAGTCGCCGTCCGTTTAATAGTAGAACGTGAGAGGAAAATACAAGACCACAAATCAACATCTTTTTACAAAACAACAGCGCTTTTTGAAGCAGGTGATACCACACTCAAAGCTGAGCTAAATAAAAAGTTCAGTTCACGCCAAGAGGCAGAAGATTTCTTGAACGCCTGTAAAGACGCTAAGTTTGATATTCGCGATTTAGTAAAGAAACCTGCAAAGAAATCTCCGTCAGCACCATTTACAACTTCTACCCTACAACAGGAAGCAGCCCGCAAACTTGGTTTCTCGGTAGCGCGCACTATGTCAGTGGCGCAAAAACTGTACGAAGCCGGGCACATTACTTATATGCGTACGGATAGCGTGAACTTAAGTGAGACCGCGATAGCAGCTTCAGAAAATGAAATCGTAAAAAGCTTTGGCAAAGAATACTCGCGCCCTACGAGATATGTAACAAAAAGCAAAGGAGCGCAAGAAGCTCATGAGGCAATACATCCCACAGTTATGAATGTGAGGGAAGCCGGATCAGACCTTTCTGAAGAAAAACTATACAGCCTTATCTGGAAGCGCACACTCGCATCGCAGATGGCTGAGGCTAGGCTTGAGCGCACAACGGTAACTATCACCGTTTCCGGCCGCAAAGAAGAGTTTATTGCCGAAGGCGAAGTGATCCAGTTCGACGGTTTCCTAAAAGTATATATAGAGTCTCTAGATGATGATGAAAATGATACGGGTAAAGAAGGTTTGCTGCCTGTTTTGAAAGTAGGGCAACAGTTAAAATATAATGAGATATTTGCTACACAGCGATTTACACTGCATCCGCCGCGCTACACTGAGGCAAGTCTGGTCAAAAAAATGGAAGAACTTGGCATCGGCCGTCCTTCTACCTATGCGCCAACCATTTCTACAATTCAAAAAAGAAACTACATCGTGAAAGAGAGCCGTGAAGGAGAGATAAGAAAATACGATTATCTGTTGCTAAAAAATGGCAAATTTTCTTATGAAACAAAAGAGGAAACCACGGGTGCCGAAAAACAAAAACTTTTCCCAACGGATGTCGGCATGCTGGTGACTGACTTTTTGGTCGACAACTTTGATGAAGTTATGAACTATGGGTTTACCGCATCAGTAGAGGAAGAGTTTGATGAGGTCGCCGAAGGAAAACTGAAATGGGATAAGATGATAGGAAAGTTCTATGGACCGTTTCACTCGGCGATAGAAAACGTGTCAACCAAAGAAAGTGGAGCCCCGGCACCAAAAGAAGGCCGTAATCTAGGGGTAGACCCTGCGACAGGCAAGGAAGTATTCGCCCGCATCGGCCGATATGGACCAATGGTACAGATAGGAAAAGCAGAGGACGAAGAAAAACCGAAGTTCGCCTCACTCCAAAAAGACCAGAGCATTTTTACTATTACATTCGAAGAAGCTATGGATCTGTTCAAGCTTCCTCGCGTAGTTGGACAGTACGAAGACAAAGATGTCGTGGCAAATGTCGGCAGATTTGGACCTTACGTAAGCCATGACGGACTTTTTGCTTCTATAAGTAAAGATAGCGGCGATGATCCGATGACGATAGAGTTAGATAGAGCAATAGAACTTATTGAAGAAAAAAGAAAAGCGAATAAAGAACGAATACTGAAGATTTTCTCTGAAAATCCTGAAGCGCAAGTCCTGAAAGGACGATGGGGAGCATTCCTTAAAGTAGGAAAAAATAACTACCGCATTCCAAAAGATACAGACATCGAAAAATTCACTTATGAAGATGTCCTAAAAATCATGAGCGATGGCCCGTCACAAAAAGGCAGAAGAACTAGGTTCTCGAAGAAAAAAGGCTAGCTGATCGAATGTTATAGCGAAAAACCGCTTGAATCGCTCATAATTTGTGCTCAGAAAATATAAATTTTCATTTGACACGGGGGTTCAGTTGTGCTATAATTTAACTTGCAAATCGAAAAAATTGATAAAAATACTTACTTATGGCTAAAGCAAGCACAAATTTAAAGGAAAAAAACACTACTTCTCAAGAGTTTGGGAAGAAAGTTTCTTCTGTATTAACAAAGGAAATACTCAAAAAAGATCGTGATAGAAATGTTTTGATTGAAAGATATGGTTTAAATGGTGTAAAACCAAAAACCCTTGAGGCAATCGGCAAAGACCTGGGCATTACAAGAGAAAGAGTCCGTCAAATAGAGAAAGTTGCGACTACAAAGCTCGAAAAAGCCATACCAAACATACAGGAAATCAAATCTTTCCATGAAAAACTAGAAAAAACTATAGATAACTTTGGCGGTTTTGTGAATGAAGAGCGCCTTGTTGCCGTATTTATCGCCACAAAAAAACAGGATCTGAAGGAAATGAATTCATTTCTATTTTTAATTACTTTAAACAATGACTTGGTACGATACGGCGAAAATAAAGAAATGAGAACTTACTGGACCCTCAAAAACACTGACAATAAAAAAATACTAAGCTTGTCAAAAGAAGTTAGCAACCTTCTTGAAGAAAAGAAAAAAGTAATAAGCGCAGAAGATATTGCTAAATCATTATCAGAAAAAATAGAAATAGTCGAATCTTTAATGTGCGCTAAAAAAGACGTTCTTCAGGCAGAGGATAAAAAATGGGGACTTATCACATGGAGAGAAGTAAACCCAAAAAGCATTCGCGATAAGACCTATATCATAATGAAAGGCCATAAAGAACCTCTTCACTATAGTACTATCACGGAAAAAATACTTGCACACAAACTACAGAAACGCCCGGTTACAAAACAGGCCGTACATAATGAACTCATTCGTGACGACCGCTTTGTTTTAATCGGACGAGGCATATATGCCCTTCAAGAGTGGGGATATAAACCTGGGGTTGTTGAAGATGTTATCCGTGAAATTTTGATTGAGCAGGGGCGACCGATGCACAAGAATGAAATCATTGAGCATGTAAAAAAACACAGAATTGTGAAAGAGACTACTGTGATTTTAAACCTGCAAAAAAATTCTTTCAAAAGAGTCTCACGAGCAACCTACACATTGGCAGACAATTAAACGGTAAGTAATCGTATATGTTTGAAATTTTAATATACATTTTTAAGGGTATTGTTCAGCTTTTGATGTGGACTTGGCCAATCATAGTTCTCATAGTCGGAGTTATTACTTTTCAGAACTTCAGAAAAAGCAAATGGGTTGAAGAAAATCTTGAAAGTGTAGTTTTGGCTGTAAAAATACCTAAAAATAGCGAAAAGGGACCAACATCCGCCGAAATGATGTTTGCCAGTCTCCATGGAATACTCAAACCTGAAATAGAGCACAAGAAAGAGGGAAGCATACAGGAGCATATCAGTTTCGAAATGGTTGCTGATTCCAAATCAATAATGTTCTATGTCTGGGTTCCTAAAGATCTTCAGAATTTCACAGAGGGACAGATTTATGCCCAGTATCCAACTGCAGAAATCGCAACGGTCGATGACTACTCTAGAATTATAGACATCGATAACGATGGGGTTGACGACTGCGTGGCCGGGTGCGAGCTAAAACTAGTCAAACCCGACTACTTCCCAATAAAAACATTTATGAGTTTTGAGGTTGACCCTTTAGCGGGGATAACCGGAGCTCTCTCAAAGATAGAAGACAGCTCAGAAAAAATGTGGATACAAATACTTACACGTCCGGTTTCTGATACTTGGCGGAATAAGGGGCTCCAGTATGCCGAAAACTTGAAAAACGGTTCCGGGCCAAAACTTTTCTCAAAATCTGGGATATTGCATGGACTCTTATCTCTCCCCGCAATTTTGATGACCACAATTGTTAATGCTATTTTCCCTCCTGAAGATTCAAAAAACGGTGGAGGAGATACCAAGCTTCCTCACAATGTAGAGACATCTTTAGCAGGGCTAGAGGAAAAGGCTAACAAACTTGGCTACCAAGTAAAGATCAGATTAGTTTATATCGCCAAGACACGGGAACTGGCAAAACAACATTTGCGCATTACGGCCGGCGCATTTAAACAGTTTAATACAACACTTGGAAACGGTTTCACTCCAACAAAAATAAAAACCGGCAGAGAAGTCTTGAATGAATACCGTGCCAGACTTTTTACTGACAAAGGTTTCGTTTTAAATATTGAAGAAGTCGCCAGTCTTTATCATCTTCCTCATGCTTCCGTGGAAACACCAAACATCGTTTGGACATCATCAAAAAAAGGCGAGCCGCCGGCAAATCTTCCTTACGTAGATGACCCAACAGTAGATAAAAATGATTTAACCGTTTTCGCCGAGACAACATTCAGGGGACAGCTAAGAAGGTTTGGGATAAAGAAAGACGACAGAAGGCGTCATATGTATGTCCTGGGTAAGTCCGGCGCAGGTAAATCAAAACTGCTAGAACTCCTCGCTGTAGATGATATAGAAAGAGGTGAGGGAGTGGGCATCGTTGATCCTCACGGAGAACTTATCCATGATATCCTGAAAAAAATACCTGACCACAGAATAGAAGATGTAGTTTATATAAATCCTGCGGACAAAGATTTCCCCGTTGGTTTTAACCCAATGAAAGCGACCCCGGAACTTCGAGAAGGAGTTGCAAGTGGGTTTGTATCTGTTTTTAAGAAACAGTTTGGTTACAGTTGGGGACCAAGGTTAGAGTATTTAATGAGATACGCTATTTTAGCTCTTACATATTATCCGGATACCACCATGTTGGATGTGGTAAAAATATTAACAGATAAAGACTTCCGTAAAAAAGTCCTGACTTATGTAGAAGATCCGGTGGTTAAAACTTTTTGGTTGAAAGAGTTTTCAACTTACAATGATAAATTTGCTACAGAGGCAGTGGCTCCAATTTTGAATAAAGTAGGGCAGTTTACGGCATCTCCCACAATAAGAAATATAATAGGTCAAACGAAGGAAACTTTTGATTTTGAAGATGCTATGAATAGTCAGAAAATAATATTGGTTGACCTTTCTTCAGGAAAAATTGGAGAAGACAACTCAGAACTTTTAGGTTCTCTGATGATTACGAAGATGCAGCTTGCGGCGATGGCAAGAGCGAGAATAAATCCTGAAGATAGAAAAGATTTCTTCCTCTACGTCGATGAGTTCCAAAATTTTGCTACAGAAGCTTTCGCGAAAATACTGTCAGAAGCCAGAAAATATAGACTAGGTCTGATACTTGCCAACCAGTACGTTGCACAGATGGAGGAAACTGTAAGAGACGCGGTTTTCGGTAACATTGGTACACTAATATCTTTCAGAGTTGGCGCTACAGATGCAACATATTTAGAGAAAGAGTTCAGTCCAACTTTTGAAAAGGATGACCTTATCGGCCTAGATAACCAACACATGTATCTAAACATGTTGATAGATGGAGTGGCTACTAATTCCTTCAGCGCAAAATCATTATTTGTAGGAGAAGGAACCGGTGACAATGTTGAAAAAATTATAGCACTATCAAGAGAGAAATATGCAAAACCGAGAGAAGAGATAGAAGAACAGATTAGGAAATGGTCAAATGTTGATAGCCTTGATATTGATGGGTCGATAGATAGACAAAATGAATCAAAATTTGACGAGAACGATTACGTCAGAAATGCTCCTGCAAAAAATGCGAGGCCATCATTTGGCAGACCTGATTCGTCCAGAAGAACCGAATACAACAAGCCGACAACCAGTCAGAATGCTCCTTACAAGAAAGAAACTAATAGGACAAATCCAAGCCAAACCCAAAATAGAGAAGCAACTCCCATAAAAAAGAGTGTCGACCCTGAAGAGCTTAAAAAAATAATTCAAAAAATAACTCAGCCAACAGAAAAAAAGACTATAAAAGAAGAAAGGCCCACCAGCACTGGAAGCTCGTCCCCCATTTCAGGATCGTTAAAGATAGATCCCAAACCAAGTACGATAGCACCTGTAAATAATCAGAGAATACTCCCTACAAAAAATAACGTGGTAGCCAAACCAAACAACATGGTTCGGTCCGATTCTACAACAGAAACAATTAAAGAAAAACTCGCAAAAGCTGTGACAGAATCAAAGCCAGAAGGGGAGAGCGATAAACCGGAAATAAAAATAACTAAAATCACCGGCGGGGCAGAAGTAGAAAGAGTTGAGAGGCAAGAGCCTGTTGTACAACCAAAGCAAGCACAAGTAAAGCCACAGATACAACAAAGACAACGTACGCAGGAGATGCCATCTCAAACACCCCAACAACAAACGAGAGTTCAGCCGCAACCAGTAAACACGACTATTCAACCGAATAAAACCGTACCGGCCGCAAGCAATACGGGTACCGTCTCAAGATTCGGACAAGCAAATATTATGACAAAAAAGTTTGCCGATGCCGAAGATGAAAATGTCAGAAAGATAACCAGGGAAGAGTTCCTGGGACTTAAAGAAATATTACCAAATGAAAAGATTATTATTGTTGATCAAAAAGAAGGGGAGAGCGCTGGCATAAAAAGATAGCAGGCAGCCATACAGATGCTTTATCTTAAAAGTAATACCTGTTAGCATTACCTACTTCCCCCTTTCATTTTTCAAGTAAAAAGTCATCACGAAACGAAACCCGGCGATACGACATGCTTTAATAAATAAATTAAATAACTATTCTAAAACACTATGTTCTGACAACTGTAGAATAGTTATAAGACAAATGTTTATTTAATAGTATAAATCTACGGCCTAAAAAGAAGAAAAGAGGTACTAGGAGACCGGCAGTGTTAATGTCGCACAATGTATCTTGGGCGACATTGAGTACACGGGTACAGAGTACCTAAAGAATACGTATTACTTATAAAAAACTTTGTTTTTTATCCTCATATCCATATACATTGGCTTCTTTGAAGACAGGTCTTTACTGGCAAGCGCGGTATTAAGATTTTTTATCTCCTGAGCAGGATCCCTGGTGGTGTCAAAAATAATATAAAATCCAAGACTTGAGTAAACATTGATTTCATTAAAGCTTTCATTTATTTCTATTTTGGAAATCTTAGCATTCTTAACACTTGAGAAGTTCTGATTTAAATATTTAATAAAATTAATGAAGTCCACGGTCACCATGCTCTTCCCTACTTCAACTGGCACATTTTTTTTGTCCTCCACTATTGGAATATTTTCTCTGCTTTTAGTGTAGACACCGACTGCCTTCCCCTTCTCATCAATGTAATAATATTTCCCGCCGGATAACCAATTCAGATCAATAACGTACTCATCCAAAACAACATCTACCCTATTCGGATAATTCTTTTTTATTTTTATACTCTTTAATGCATATTTCTTTTTCAGCTCTCTGCTGGCAGTATCCGTATCAAGCAAGAAGATGTTATTTTTAAATATTCCGGATTCCAGTTTTCTCGTTATATTAGCCCTTACATCATCCGGGTTTACATCTTTTGTCCCACTTATATTCACCTGCTTAACATTAAATGCACCGGAAAAAAGCACGAGGTAGGCGATACCTATAACCGTAATAAAAATAAGAAAATAATAAATCTTAGATACATCAAACTTTTCCTGAGTATCTATCTCCGTCCGCCTATAGGCAAGGTTATTCTTTTGCCGATGAACCTTATCGGTTCTTTTTGGTCTTACGTTCCCTCTCTTCATTTTCCCTTTCTTTTTCTACCCTCTGCGTTTCTTTGTAGAAACTAATCAGTTGGTTTGCGATAATTTCTGCCGCATCTTCCTTATAGAACTTGTGCATCTTCTCACTCATAAAAGATAGTTCTTCCGGATCATTTAACAGAGAGTCAACCTGCTTAAATAACTTGTCGGGAGACAAGTGGCTTTGGAGCATCACATAGACCGCACCTTGGCGCGAATAAGCTTTTGCGTTTGCCAACTGATGGTCATTCGCTGAAGACTCAAGAGGTATAACCAAAGCAGGTTTTTTAAGTGCAGCTATTTCCGTTAAAACACTATTACTTGCTCTTGTTATAACTAGGTCTGCTATCTGATAAGCATCTTTGAGTTCACCAGTTAAGAAGCCGGCAAGTTTATATCTATCTTTATTCGACGTCTTTTTGCTCTTATACTCAAGCCAATCATAGTCCCAGTCGCCTGAAATATGTATTATCTGATACTTTTGGAGATAACTATCCAGTTTTTCAGCAACTAGCTCATTAATAGCATGGGCACCCTGACTACCACCTAAAACAAGGATAGTTTTTAGATCTTTTTTAAGCTCAAAAATTTCATATGCTCTTTTTCTATCACCCTCTAGAATATCTTTACGTATAGGATTTCCAGAGTAAACCATCCTATCCTTATCAATGTCTGGAAAGTTATCAAGAGGATGTGAAACAAATATTTTTTTTGCTTTTTTTAACAATATTTTATTGGCAAGCCCGGGAATAACGTCCGACTCATGAATAAAATAAGGATATCCCTTGATACGACAAGCTATTCCGACGGGTAAAGAAACATGGCCGCCTTTTAAAAATACGACATCCGGATCTTCTTCTTTTAATATCTTCAAAGAATCAAAGATCCCGAAAACAAACCTTTTAAAATCAACCGTATTTTTAAAAATAGTCATCGGGTCGATTACATTCAGTATCTTACTTCGATGATATCTCCTAAATTTCCCACTCGAAATAGTTAGGTTTTTTATTCCTTTTTCAGGAATTAACTTACCCTCTATACCGCCCCTAGAGCCAATAAAAACTATCTCAGACGATTGATCTTTATTTTTTAATTCACTGACTACTGCCAAGATTGGCGTTATGTGCCCTCCTGAACCGCCTCCCGCTACGATTGCCTTCATCGCTTGTCCTTTCTTTAGTATTCTTTGAAATATTAAGTAAAATACCACATGACGCTATGACCATAACTATCGAGGTGCCACCAAAACTTATGAATGGCAAAGTCACACCAGTCAATGGAACGAGAGAAAGTGTCGCACAGATATTCAAGATAGCCTGAAAAACTATCCAGCTTGTTATCCCCACTGCCAAAAGTCTAGTGTAAGCGTCAGGAGCTCCTCTTGCTACTTTAAAACCAAAATAACCAAAAGCTACAAAGAGAATAAATATCGCAGCTGCACCAATGATACCTCTTTCCTCAGAAATTATCGCAAATATTGAGTCCGTAGATGCTTCGGGAAGATAACGGTATTTTTGAAGTGATTGGCCAAAGCCTCGCCCGATTAAACCCCCAGAACCTATCGCGATAAGCGCTTGCTTGGTCTGATACCCCGCCGCGTGATCAGCGTATTGATCGGGGTTTAAAAACACTAAGAACCTTTGCATTCGATACGGAGAGACTTTGATAAGCAGAACAAGACCAGCAATCCCCGCCAGACCCATAGCGACAAGATGACTCATTTTTGCGCCCGAGATAAAATACATTGAAACCGATATTACAACTATTACA
Source organism: bacterium (assembly GCA_030647205.1). Taxonomy (GTDB): domain Bacteria; phylum Patescibacteriota; class CPR2; order UBA1875; family JAJYID01; genus JAKANV01. The sequence goes on along the minus strand of JAUSJO010000005.1, from coordinate 232,242 downwards.
AGTAGCGTTCCCATATCCGGTTGCATCATTATTAAAAGACCCATGAAGCCCACTAGGACCAAGAAAGGAATTAAACCTCCATAAGTGTCTCTAACCTCAACCCCCTTCTTCTCGAAAAGACTGGCAAGATAAATTATTATCGAAAATTTTAAAAATTCTGAAGGCTGGATCTGTATTGGACCAATATCTATCCATCTTCTTGCCCCGCCATGTTCCACTCCGAGACCTGGGATAAATACCGCAATCAATGTGATAATACTGATAATAAGCATGGGAAATGCAATCTTTTTCCAATATTTCACGTCAACTTTATAGAATATTCCCATCGCAACAAAACCGATAATGATACCCACAACTTGCTTCAAGAACATGTAACGAGAATCGCCATATTCGTGGAAACTTATTACACTCGATGCGCTGCTTAAGAAAATTACACCAAAAACAACAAGTAGGATAATGACTATAAAAAGGCCAAAGTCAGGCGGACTTTTCCTAAGTCTTGATATAGAGCCCATCTTCTATCCTCCCCCCGCAACAAATCGTATAACTACACCGACAACAGCCGCCATCGCTCCAATAATCCAAAAACGCATAGTCACTTTTGTTTCCGGCCAGCCTTTTGCCTCAAAATGATGATGGATCGGCGCCACGATAAATATTTTTTTCTTTTTTAGAACTTTCCATGCAATTATCTGGATCAGTGAAGATCCGATCTCTATAACAAACATTAAACCAATAATAGGTAGCACAAGAGCCGAGTTTGTCAGCATCGCAACAACTCCAAGTGTGGCACCCAATGATATTGCGCCCGTATCTCCCATAAAGAACCTGGCTGGAAATATATTAAACCAAGTATATGCAAGCGTCGCACCAACGAGAGTTCCACAAAAAGCCGCTATGCCGTAGTTCCCTTGGAAAAATGCAATAATCATAAAGGCAAAAAAGGCCGTGGAAAGTAGGCCGCCGGATAGCCCGTCCAGTCCATCGGTAACATTTACGGCATTCGCAATCGAAATAAATACTAAAATGAAAAACGGGATATAAAGCCAACCGATAGAAATATCACCATTAAAAGGTATGTTTATAACATTGTGACCCAACTTGAAGTAAAACCAGGAAGCACCCAAAAGAGCGATAGCTATCAGCCACCCCATCTTAACTTTTGATTTCATTCCCGCTACTCCACCCTTGGATCTCACGTTTATAACATCATCTACTATTCCTAAAACTCCTACAGAAACGATAGTGAAAAGCGGCAACCATGTTTGAGCTCTATCCAGATTGAACAGTAGTGTAAGGATCAAAACCGTTCCCCATATGACTATTCCTGCCATAGTAGGGATATTCCTTTTGTGCTTTTCTTTGTGAAGCTTCTGATAAAGTACAGCCTTCTCGCCATCTACGGTTTCGGTTCTCATTTTTTTCCACCACTCATATTTATACGCAAAAAATGTATATAGCGGTGTCAGCGCCATAGCCAAGATAAAAGCTCCCGCAGACATGAGGCCTACTTTCAAAAGTTGTGAAATCATTTCCGGATTTGTTATGTTCATTGCTTTTCCTGTTATTGCTTAACTAAATATTTATAGACTAACTTCTTTTTTCCCATTCCTTGCCTTGCCGGCAAAGAACATTTGGCGCATCTTCCGGGTTCTTCATGATCATCTTTACCGCTTTTTCTACCCTAATTTTGTTCTGTGAACCTTTTGCCAAAACGACGTCTCCTTTTTGAATAAATTCTTTCAAAAACCCACCCGCCTGAACTGAAGTTTCAAAACTATGGACACTCCCACTTTTCATTCCGGCTGCAACAGAAGCCGGGGCAAGGTACTTCTTTGCCGCCTCACCCACTGTTACTAGAATATCACATTTCCCTCCCAAATGGGTACCAATTTTCTTATGTTCCTCCTCTTCAAAATCTTCTAAATCATTCATGCTACCGAGAAGCGCTATTTTTCTTTTAGCATCAATGTTTTCTAAAACATCAAGCGCATTTTTCATTGAAGCCGGATTAGCATTATAAGAATCATCAATAATGGTTGATCCTTTTATGCCTTTAATTAAGTTTAACCTACCCTTTGCCGGTTTGAAATTTTCTAAGGCTTTGATAATCTGATTGATCTCGATTTTTTGAGAAATACCGACAGCTATTGCACAAGCAAAAACGTAAAGTATGTGTTCTCCGAGAGAAGAAGATCTAATGACTATATTTTTATTTTGAACCTTAAAATAATTTGATGAACCCTTTCTATCAAACTCTTGTTTTACAACCTGAACTTCGGTCGATTTCTTTCCAAAGGTTATAGTTTCTATGCCACTTGGAGATTTCATTTCTCTTGTATATTCATTATCTGCATTTAATATAGCCACCCCGCCGGAACTCAATTTAGATAAAATTTTTTCCTTCTCTTTCGCTATATCTTCAATACTCTTAAATTCAATCAAATGAACCCTAAAGACATTCATCACAACTGCAATATCAGGTTTTGCAATCTCGGTCAGATATTCAATATCGCCTGGTTTGTCCGCTCCCATTTCCAAAACACAAAAGTCATAGTTTCTTTTTTTAAGAGCTAAAAACGGTGAGAATAAAATCAAAAAAATCCAACCGAATTTATCCTTGGGGACAGTTTTTTGAATCAAGATTAGCGGAACACCAATCTCGGTATTGTATCCTTCACCTTCGCCGGCCAAAACCGAATATTTTTCTGCCAAAACAAGCGAGACCGCTTTTTTTGTAGAGGTTTTGCCAACACTACCGGTTATCGCCACTATTTTGTAGCCGTTTCGTTTGATTGCTATTTTGGCAGACCATTTTAAAATTATTTGAGCGACTTTCTTGATCATTGTTTCTCCGTTGGCGGAACCTGATAATAGTTTAGAAGATTTTGCAGAATTTCCCCTACCACCGGCGCTGCCGTCGACTCTGCCCAGGCGACACCTTTCGGCTCATCGATTTTTGCAAGCACCACAAATCTGGGGTTATCAGCCGGCGCAAAACCGATAAATGAACCTATATTTTTACCAACCGAGTAACCTCCCTGAGGATCCGGTACTTGAGCCGTACCGGTCTTGCCGGCGACCTTATACCCCTTTACCTTCGCCTGTTTTCCATGGCCGTTTTCAACAACACTGATCATCATCCCTGTCAGTTTGATTGCTGCTTCCGGAGAAATAATCTGCTTCCCCGCGTCCGCATTATACTCAGTTTTTTCACCATCCGTTTTGATTCTTTCCTGAACTAAATGTGGTTTCATAAGTTTTCCATTGTTTGCAACTAAAGCAAACCCCATGATCATTTGAAGCGGAGTTGTGGAAATACTCTGCCCAAAACTCATCGTTGCATATGTATGGTCGTTAACTTCTGACGGCTTATAAACTTTACCAACTCCTTCTGTCCCATCTGGTGCCTCTATGCCCGTAGGCATCCCCAGACCGAATTTTTGAAGATAATCAAAGAACAAATCTTTGCCCAAAAGTCTCTGGACTTGTGTTGTTCCTGTATTTAAAGACTGCTCTAACACCTGAGTCATTGTTACTTCCCCATGCGCTTTTAGGTCCGAGTTTTTAATCGTCGACCCATTGAACGTAACAGAGCCGGTATCTGTATACTTCATATCTGGCTCAATTTTCCGCGCATCGAGTCCTGCCGCCATTGTCAAAACCTTAAATATTGATCCCGGCTCATAAACATCACTAATAGCAGAGTTTTTAAACAGACCATAGTCTTTCACCTCATTATAGTTATTTGGGTCAAATGTCGGCGAGTTCGCCATAGCAAGAATTGCTCCCGTTTTGGGGTCAACAACTATGATAGAACCATCCTTTGCATGATTCTTCTCAACTGCATTTTTCAGAGCCAACTCAGCTTGCGCCTGAATGTCGCGATTTATGGTCAAAACAACATCTTCACCATCTTTCGCATCAACCGAAACATCTCTTCCTGTTAGTATTTTATTGCCTAGAGAGTCGGACTCTGCCTTATAAAGTCCTGGTGTCCCTCTTAGCTCTTCATTGAAATACTGCTCTATCCCGCCAGCGCCGTTGCCATCACCGTCAACATATCCCAAGACCTGACTGGCAAGCTCCTTCTCTGGATAAGTCCGCCAATGCTCCGGTTCAAGGCCTATAGCCTTATCATCCAAATTTTTAATCCTATCCACCTCTTCGTCGCTAAGTTTCCTTTTAATGGGAATATAGCGTTTTGACTGCGAATTTTTGAATTTATCGATTATTTCATCTTTGCTCATACTTAAAGCACCGGCAATATTTTCGGCCGTTTTATCCTGATTCTCGCTGTTTCCTAGATCAACGTAGGCTTTGTAAAGCTTAATGTTTGTCGCAAGAGGATAAAGATCTCCGCTTGAGTCTTTTACATAAATACTCCCTCTCTTAGGCTGCACTTCGTTTTCTGACCAATGTTGAGCCTTTGCCGCATCGGCATAGGTTTTATTTTCCAGCACTCCAAGCTGGAAAAGTCGGAAAAAAACAAAAATTCCCGCTATAGCGACAATTATGAATAAATAATTTATTCTTTTTTTCTGCAGTTGCATATTGTGATAGTTTTTCATTCTGCGTTCCTAAATGCCTAAATTACTGATTGACTGTTTCTCACCCTTTAACTGCATTATACTAAAACTATCTGTTTACCGCAACGCCGGTAGAAGAATTTACATAATTTATTTTCTTTGTTGGAACCATGTTAGTTTTTGAGACATCTTTCTGGATTTCCTGAACAGACTGCAGCCTAGCCGCTTCAACCTCAAGTCTCTGTTTATCGTCAGCAAGCTCCTGTTTCTTCTTCTCAAGTTTTGATATATCGTCGCCCTTCATAGTCATTTGGTTAGTCTGAGACAACAAGAAGATGCAAAGAGGTAAAATAACGAATATAGCCATAAAACCAATGGTCATTTTCCCCACCTTAAATGAACTCCTGTGTTTTTTATTAAATACTTTATTTTTCTTTCTGTTTCTCATTTTTATCTCCTCTTTGTTTTTTGTTTTAGCGCTCACCCTCCTTTAAGATGTTTGCTATATCTAAATTTTTTCTATTACTCTAAGTTTTGCGCTTCTTGATCTCGGATTTTCACGTATTTCTTCATCGCTTGCCAAAATCGGCTTTTTTGTGATGATTTTGATCGTTTTTTCATGTCCGCATTTACATATCGGGTAGTCTGGCGGACAAATACAGCCTTTTGCTTCTCTCTGGAAGAAATCTTTTACTATCCTATCCTCCAGTGAGTGAAATGTTATTACGGATAATCTTCCTTTTGGGGCTAGTGAATCCAGCGCTTGCGGGAGAAACTTCTCCAAGTTTCCAAGCTCGTCGTTAACTTCAATCCTTAATGCTTGAAATACCCTTGTCGCAGGATGGATTTTGAGGCCTTTTAAGCCTTTTTTGTCATAAATACCCCGTATCATATCTGCAAGCTCCAAAGTGGTTGCAAATCGCTTCTCAGCGCGTCTTGCGACGATTTCCCGCGCGATAGTCTTTGACAGTCTCTCTTCTCCGTATTTAGAGAAGATATCGGTCAAATCCTGCTCGCTATAGGTGTTTACCACCTCAGCTGCCGTAAGATCCCGGGTTTTATCCATCCTCATATCAAGCGGGCCGTCATTTTTTAGGGAAAATCCCCTTCCGGCCTCATCAAACTGATATGAAGAAACCCCGATATCAGCCAAAATACCATTAGCATTTTGGTGTCCACTTTCCCTGGATATTTGATCAATCTCGCTAAAATTAGCTTTTTTTAAGGTTAGATTTGGATATTTTGGTGCTAAATTGGCCCCCAGCCAATTTAAAGCTTCTTCATCCTGATCAATTCCCAGTAACTTTCCATCCGGTGATATTTTCTTCAAAATCTCTTCCGAATGTCCCCCAAAACCGATGGTGGCATCAATAAATACCTGTCCCGGCTTCGGGTCAAGAAATTGGACAACTTCTTGTAAAAGTACGCTCTTATGCATGTTTTTCTTTTCCATAAGTATCCGGCAGTAAGTAAATTTGGGTAGAACTTTTTAGGTTCAATTTTTTATTTTTGTTTTTGCTTAGAACTTTTAAAGCAGGATTTTTATTGGGCTTAAATTTTTGAGAACAAGAACTCGAGATGTGAGTTCTTAAATTTAAGAGATGGATGTTGTTTAGATAAGGTACCTACTTACCTACCGGATATTTACGGAAAAACTATATTTGGTTTTCAATGTGCCTTTATAGACTGGTATTGTCTAACTGTTCAGCAATCTGCCCGGCGTCCTTCTCTGTCCTTGCCTGATATTCTTCCCACTCTTTCGTATCCCAGACTTCAATTCTTGAATAAACTCCCACAACCACCGCATTTGTCTTCAAATGTGCGAAATCACGCAGATTCTGCGGTATGTTGATCCTCCCCTGTCTGTCAAGTTTGCAGTCGTTCGCTCCTGATAGTGTCATTCTTGAGAATGCTCTGGCGTGGACTTTCGTATATGGCATTTTGGCGATGTCAGATGCTATTTTCTCCCATTCTTCCATGGTGTAGATTACAAGCGCATTTTCTAACCCTTTGGTTATGACTACTCCGTCAGAAAGTTTACCTCGAAACTTTGCCGGCAAAGCCAGTCTTCCCTTCTCATCTAGATTGTGTTTGTATTCTCCGATAAACATCTTATTGTCCCCACTTTTCACCACTTTCAACCATTTTACCCCACTATTAACCACTTTGTAAAGACTTTTTTGCTTATGCCCCCACTTTAATCGTCTGCTTAGGGATTTGAGCACGAAAATGGCCCATTTTGGATACAAATTGGAATTAAATACTCGGATTGTCCACACATCAAAAAAGAACGGCGTTCAAATTCCGTCCTTTTTTGTATACTAGTTTTCCACAGGTCTTTTGTGGTGTTCTATAAGATTTAAAGCTCTATTTTAATCCCAGGGCCCATTGTTGTTGAGAGGTTTATGGACTTGATATAAGTCCCTTTTACACCGGATGGTTTAGCATGTTTTAAAGCGTCCATAAATACGGTGTAGTTTTCTTCCAGTTTCTTTGCGTCAAATGAGACTTTACCGACAATCTGATGCACTATGGAGCTCTTATCCACCTTAAACTCCACTCTGCCGGCCTTTAGCTCTTTTACAGCTTTACCAACTTCCGGAGTTACGGTTCCAGCCTTTGGATTTGGCATAAGCCCCTTTGTACCGAGAATTTTACCAAGTTTTCCGATTTTTGCCATCATATCAGGTGATGCAACCAGGATATCAAAGTCGAGTGTTCCTTTTTCAATTTCTGCAATTAGTAAGTCAGCGCCAACCTTATCGGCACCCGCGTCTTTAGCTTCTTTCTCTTTATCCGGAGCGCAAATAACAGCTACTCTCTGGGTTTTTCCTGTTCCGTTAGGTAATGCAACGGTTCCTCTAACCTGCTGATCTGCTGCAGTAGGGTTTACGCCAAGTCGCACATGGATCTCAACAGATGAGTCAAACTTTGTCGTAGAAGTCTTTTTGATCAGGTCAACTGCCTCTGCAAGCGTATAATAGTTATTTTTATCAACCAAAGCGGCTACTTCACGATATTTCTTTGAGTGCTTTCTCTCTTCCTTAGAAAGTTTTACCTTCTCGCTTTTGTCTTTCTTAGACTTTTTTGCAGTAGTCTTTGCTTTCGTTTCTGGTTTAGCAGACTTTTTTACAACTTCCTTCTTGGTCTCTTTCTTTTCTTCCTCAACTGTTTCAGTAACGTCTTTTACGTCCTTTTCTTCTTCTTTTGCCATTTTACTCCTTTGTGGTCAAACGAATTTTTTAAACTCTCCCACTCATTAAATTTTTTTAATTGTTATAATTGTTTGAATTGATGAAATTGTATTTACTAACAGCTCCAACATTCCTACAAATCCAACATCTCCCTACTTCTCTACTTCAACTCCCATACTTCTTGCTGTGCCGGCAATAATTTTCATCGCCTGTTCTATGGAGTTTGCATTTAGATCATCCATCTTTGCCTCGGCAACTTTCCTAAGCTGCTCTTTGGTCATCTTGGCAACTTTCTCTTTCTTACTGGAACCAGAACCTTTTTTCAGATTGATTTCTTTTTTAATAAGCTCTGCTGCCGGTGATTTTTTCATAATGAAGTCGAACGTTCTATCTTCATAAACCGTGATGATAACCGGAAGCTTTGTGCCCATCTGGTCTTTTGTCTTTTCGTTGAAGGCAGTACAGAAATCCATAATATTAAGTCCGTGGGGACCGAGTGCAGTACCGACTGGAGGCGCTGGGTTTGCCTGTCCGCCTATAACCTGTAGTTTAATTTTTGTCTTAACTTTCTTTGCCATTTTATCTCCTTAAACCTTTTTAACCTGCAGTGAGTCGAGCTCTACCGGAGTTTCGCGTCCAAACATACTCACCAAAACTTTTATTTTTCCTTTTTCCTCATCTACCGTCTCAACTGTCGCGTCAGAACCCTTAAATGGTCCATCATTGATGTTTACAAGGTCGCCCTTTCGAAGGTCAATCTTATACTTCGGTTCCTCAACACCCATTCTTTTCTGAATATTTTTAACTTCTTTTTCGCTGAGTGGCACCGGTGTAGTTCCTGAACCGATAAATCCGGTCACCTGCGGGGTGTTTCGAACGATATACCATGAGTGATCTGTAACTATCATCTGAACCAGCACATAACCTTGGAAAATCTTTTTCTCAACTACTCTTCTTTTTCCGTTTCTGATCTCAATAGTTTTTTCTTTGGGAACGATAACATCAAAAATCAAGTCCTGAAGTCCCAAACTCTCTGTCCTTTGGCGTAAGTTTTCCGATACCCTTTCCTCATATCCTGAGTAAGTGTGTATCGCGTACCAATTTTTTCCCTCTGACTGTTGTTTTGCCATATGAATCCTTTTAAATTATTTCAAAATAAATGTTAGCCCTTTGAGTAAAACATAGTCTACCGCCCCTAAGAACACAGAAACTACCAAAGAAATAACAATAACTGAAATCGTCATATTCAAAGTAGTCTTCTTGTCGGGCCATACGACCTTCAAAAGCTCGTTTTTCGACTCTATAAAATACTTGAAGAACTTTTTCATAATTTTGTCGATTTTAAAAAAGCCTCTGGGGCTTTAGTGCTTAAAATGATACTAAATTTACATGCATTTGTCAATTGTTTTATCGGATTTTTTCTAATGGCAGGTTCAAAATATCGTCTCTTAACTCTAAGAACTGTTCGATATCCTCATCTTCATAAATCTCCGCCTTTATCACAACCCCATTATCATTATAAATATTTACAATGGCTTTCTTTTTATCAAAAATAATTGTGTCGCCTTTTGGCAGCTTTAAACCGTCAATTTTTTTGCGATTTACCAGGTATATTTCCTCACCAACAAACGGAATATTGATAAGCTTATAATGCTCGATTTCCCACTGGATATACTCACTTAAAGGATAGTCTACGACATGAATCCTAATTTTTTTAACACTTTCTTTCCCTTCCGCCCACGGTTTTGCATCTTTTCTCATCATTTCCAGGGATTTTTCGCGATTGCCAGCCAGCCACTCCCTAAGTGACGGGCTATCATCTTCTCCATAATATTGCAAAACCTCAATCTTAAAAAATTCGATCTGCATCTCGTTCCAAAAAGTATCGAAAGTCTCATTGAGTTCTTCTATATCAACAACTTTCAACCCCTGCCCCCGACAATCTCTTGCACGTCTTGGCTTCCAAATAAGAAATCTATTCGGTCTAGATAATCAGGGTATTCGGCCTCCATTCTTTCACGAGGGCTCTTATCGTTTTCGCCCCCCATTTGACTAGTTTTTCTGGTGCTTGCAGCGTCAAAAAAGTCAGACAAAGCAACATTTTTTGCCGCCTCCTTCATTCTTCTCTCAGTTGCCTCTTTTACCCCGTCCGGAAGGCCAGCACCTTTAAAGTCTACTCCGTAGCTGTTTTTTTGTTGACTATGATGAGTACCGGATATATAGGCCGTAAAAGGATATTTAGCGAGCATTTTCGCGCTGGCATCGGCGTGTTTTTTAATGATCTCATATTCTTCTTGGGTAATATGACCCTTCCCTAGAAGTTCTCCGCTAATCGTAAGCTTGCCGACATCGTGGTTTGCTCCTCCAAAAAGTTCCGGTTTTTGATCTTTAAAACCGCAAAACTCTGCTAGCTTTATTGCTATTAAGGCGACTCTGCACTCATGTAAAAAAGTCTTTCTATCATGCTCAGCCATAAGACCTAGAAATTTTTTTGTAGTGGCTGCAAGCTCACTCCTTGAACCTTCTTGTTCAAGCAAACCAGATACTCTTTCCTCTACAGATTTAGTGTCTCGGGTTTCAATATTATTTTTCTCCATTTAGATACTCCTCTATGACGGGCTTAATGTTTGGCGCTGTGTCTTCCGGTAAATTGTGAATATCGAACCAATCCCACTCTCTTATATCTTCACCCGGCTTTATATCGCCAATCCTATTTGCAAGATAATGTATTAAAATCACGATCTTTCCCGGCATCTCAACCATCATCGGTTTTAATGGACGGATTATTTCGATATCAAGACCCATCTCCTCTTTTACTTCTCTTTTTGCGCAATCCTCAAGAGAAACGCTATAGTCCTCGACTTTCCCACCCACAAATTTCCAGAAGTTATCATCTCCGTGCTTGTTCAAGAGCACCTTTTCATTTTCTATAATGACTGGCCCTGACGCTATAATAATTGGTTTTTCCATAATGCCTATTATACCATTATGAACCTAAGAAAAAAGGCCCGAGTATAAACACCCGGGCCAATCCTTGTTTACTAAGAAGATCGGTTGTGATCGCGCATATCATCAATTGTAAAGACTTTATCGACCCACAAGCTTCCTTGGATGAATCCTAACCACCTGTTTGCTTTCTCTACATCGCCATCCTCAACCAGTTTCTTCGTTTTCTTACACATCGCGTAAAGGTACTGTAATCTTTCCGATTTACTACCAACATTCGTGTAATCAGATATTTCAGATATGCCTAGATCTGCGAACATTTTGATATAACCGTCCAATACTTCTGTCATTTTCCCACTAGTCATTTGGTCCCCTCTTTCATTAGTTTAAGGTACTAAACTTATTGTCTATTCAAGCATGCCATTAAAGTAGCAAATCCTTTTGACTCAAATTTATTTGAACAAAATCTTTAGAAATTGATATAAAATAGGTATATGCATTGGATTCAAAAACATATTCTAAGACAGCTTGCGACAAGCGACACTCTTAGGTACACCGACTTAAGACCCGATAATGTCGAGGGCAACCTGTTCATGTATCACCTAAACCAGCTTATTGCTGATGGTTTTATTACAAAAAACGATAAAAACTATCACCTGTCGCTATCTGGTAAAAAGTATGTGAGCAGTATGAGCCTTGAGTCTGGATCAGTGAGGCTTCAACCTAAAATTGTTGTAATGTTTATAGCTAAAAATAAAGATGGCAAATATTTACTCTTCAAATGGAAGAGACAGCCCTACCAAAACCTTATCAGTTTCCCCTTTGGAAAAATTCATTACGGAAAACCAGTGCTAGATTTAGCTCATAAAGAGCTCATGTGGAAAAGCGGGCTTACGGGTGATTTGAAATATCTCGGTGATGTTTATGTCCAAACAAATGAAAATGATGAAGTTGTTGACCACTACCTAGCGCATATTTTCCAAGTTGCGAATATTAAGGGCGAAATCCAGTCAAATGGTTTGCAAGGAAAACCTTTTTGGGGAAAAATAGAAGATTTTCAAAAGGATGATCTTGCCCCTGGCTTTGAGGATTTGGTAAATATTATTGAAAATCAAAATCCTCCATATTTAAAAGAAATTATCACAAAATAAAAACAAGAACCCCATCAAAAGATGGGAACCTTGTTTTGGCAGGGGTGGCAGGCTTCGAAGCGGCTCAGCCGCCTGTTCTTGCTTTATTCCTTAATTTACTATTGTTTAGCTTGTCATAACTCAAGACTACACTAATTTCACTTAAGCGTCTTCATTGTAGGTTCTCAGCTGCCGCCCACAAAGAAAGACCCTCAAGAAATTGAGAATCTTTCTTTGGCAGGGGTGGCAGGCTTCGAACCCACGACCTTCGGTTTTGGAGACCGACGCTCTACCAGCTGAGCTACACCCCTAAGAAGTCCTAAAAGATTAGGACGCTTTTGCTTCTTTGTGCAACGTGTGTTTTCGATCCTTTTTGCAGTACTTTGTCAGTTCAAGTTTATCGGTAGTATTACGATCGTTTTTCTTGGTTGAGTAGTTTCTCTCTTTGCACTCTGTACACTGAAGTTTGATTATTTTTCGTGGTCCTTTTTTTGCCATTACATTTCCTTTTTTTAGTTATTTGTTCGACTATGGAGCCGTTGAGCGGAGTTGAACCGCTGACCTACTCCTTACCATGGAGTTGCTCTACCAACTGAGCTACAACGGCTCACTGGTGGCGAGAGAAGGATTCGAACCTTCGAAGGCGTATGCCAGCAGATTTACAGTCTGCCCCGTTTGACCGCTTCGGTATCTCGCCAAACACTTGATTTTATGGAGCCGCCTGTCGGACTCGAACCGACGACCGACTGTTTACAAAACAGTTGCTCTACCACTGAGCTAAGGCGGCAAAACCACTGAAACATTATACTCGTTTTTGCCTTCCGGGTCAATTGTATCAGATTTAGAAGATTATTCGTACCTTGCCAGTTTGCGCTTTACATCAACATCTTCCGGGTCTATTTCGAGGATATGGGTTAAAACCTTCGTAAATTTATCTGTTTGCCCATTTGCTTCATAGCTATCTGCCAACATTTTCAAATGCTTTACATTTGGTTCTGCCTCAAGGCTCGTTAATCTCTCGAGTGACTTGGTTGCCAACTTGTTGTCTTTATTCTTTTTCGCCGCAAGAGCAAGATTTATAAACCGGCTTTTTACGTCAGGATTTACGGCAGTCGCCTTTTCAAAAGCTGAAACCGCATTTTTATAATCTTTTGCTTTGAAATAAGAAAGACCAAGATTGTTGAATGCAACGTCATTTACAGGATCATACTCAACTGTTTTTTGGAATGCATTTATCGCATCATCCCAGTTTCCTTCTTTAAAAAATATATTTCCAAGGGCAAGATAGGCATGATGATTTTTCCTGTCTTTTTTGATCGCTTCAATAAGCAAGCGTTCTGCCTCTCTCAAATTATCTTTCTCAAACTCTGTATGGGCATCTGATATAAGTCTGTCAGCCCCACGCTCTTCCTCTGACTCTTCCTCAAGCAGTCCTTCTTCGATTAGCTCTTCTTTATCAGTATCAGGGACTTCTTCTACTATTTCTTCCTTTTTTGGTTCTGGCTCTATAACCTCATCAGAGCCACCAAAGTTAATCTTTCTAATTAGATAGAATGATGCCCCAGCTAAGATCAATATTGTTATAATTTCCCACATTATTTAACTGACTCCTTTTTAGTAACCGTCTTCTCCTTACCCTTTTCAAATGCTAAACAACACATCAATTTTCCGCAAGCACCCGAAACCTTACTGGCATTTCTTGATCCTTCATATTGTTCTCTAACCATGTCCATAGATATATTTTCAAGCTTTGTCAGGAAGTTTCTGCAACATATCGGTCTCCCACATGGGCCAAATCCGTCCAGAACTCTAGCCTCATCTCTCTGCCCCATTTGTCTAAGCAACACCGTTTTTTTAATCTGTCTCGACATTTCCCGAACCAGATTTCGAAAATCCACACGTGAGTCCGCCGTAAAGTAAAATGTCACTTTTTCCCCGTCTAGCGAAAACTCAAATTCCACAAACTTCATATCCAAACTATGCTGTTCTATATTCTTTTTGAAAATATCAACATATCCAATATGCTCATTTTTCAGCCTTTCAAGCCGGTCTACATCTTTCTCGGACAAAAGCTTGGTAATGTCTTTGAGCGGTGTTTCCTTCGCCTCTTTTACTTCCTTGTTCACATACCTAACTGTACCAATTTCCTCGCCATATGACGTATCAACCAAAACCTGATCTCGGATCTGTATATCATCGCCTTTTTGCTTAAAATCGTAGATTTTAATGCCTGATCTAAACTGTACTCCTATTGCTTTTGCCATATTATCCTACATTCAAAATTAAATTTTCCAGTACGAACTTGCACGATAGATTACTTTTTAAATATTCTCTCGACTTCTCTACTAACTCTAATACTCCAATAATCTTTTTTTCTGAATAACTACCTAGATTACTCTTTCCTAAAATCGCCTCCCTTAAGATACCCTCTAAAACGTTCAGGAATTCAACTGATAATGGCTTTTCTTTGGAATACTTCTGCACCATGGCCATTTTTTCATAAACCGGCTTTTCATCTAAAATGTTCATCACGTCTGCATAAACTTCTTCGCTATCCTGAGTTTTCTGCAAAACACCAGCCGTCCCAAAGTTCACTATCTGACTTCTTGAGACAATCGTTTCTGGGAGCAACTTTTTGTCTGGCGATGTCAGGATAATAATGCTATTTTCCGGCGGCTCCTCGAGAACCTTTAGCATCGCGTTTGCGCTCTCCTCTGTCATCAGGTGCGCATCTTCTATTATCGCAACTTTGTGGCTTGCTTGATACGGCTTTAGATATAAAGACTTTTGGAGTTCTCTGATTTCAGCTATTTTGATAGTTCCCTCTCCGCCAAGTTTCAAAAAGTCCGGATGGTTACCGCTAGCAACTAGTTTGCAATTTGCACATATCAAGCACGGCTCCCCGCTTCCGTTATCGCACAAGATAGCTCCGGCAAAGTCCTCAACCGCCTTATATTTACCAGTTCCCTTTTGCCCGACAAACAGCATAAAAGAAGCAAAATCACCGCTCTTAATCTGCTGTTTTAGATACCCATCCTGCTTTTTATTTTTAAGATTAGTTTTATCCATTCGTACGGATAATTATATCAGTTAAAACGGAATAATTCCATATTATTCGACTGGGATATTCTTAAATGCTTCGGATTTTATGGCTAGTTCTATAATCTCATCCATTGGTCTGTCCGACAGAGTCTTTAGAAATTTCTTCAGATCCTCAGCTTGGGGCTTTTTATCAGTATCATTTGGATCCAAGACAACTAAAGCCTCCTTTAGTACCATTAATTTATGGTCATCAATTCCTTCTTTTTTCAGACTGGGTAGGTAGTAGTAAAAAAACATAAAATGATTTAGCTCATGAGATGCAACAGACAAAACCCTAGCTTCATCAGCATTGGCATATGTCATAAACCACCTTTTTTCATAATTATACGGGCAAATTCCTGCAGTGGTCAGATAAATTGTTATCACATTAAAGGGAAATTCCTTATTATAGAGTTTCTCGAGTTTTCCGATTATTTTCTCTTTATTATCATCTAAATTTTTCTGAATTTTTTTAATTTTTTGGGCAAATTCAGCCTTGTTCTTTTCTAGATTTTCATAAAGAAAATCGTTAATCACTATTTTTGCTTCTTCCTCTGTCTTGGCTTTTTTAATGTCCTTTTGAAACTGTTCCGGCTTACTACTAAGTAATCTCTCTCTTAAATTATTTCTCCCAAAAGTTTTATACTGCATCTTCCAAACAGCATTGAGATATGGGACCATATCTTTTTCTATTGAATATTCAACCTTAAACTTCATTGATTCTCCTTTAGTTTCAATAATTTTTCTAAATCTTTAGGTAACTCTGAGGTAAAATGATATTTTTTGCCAAACAGTTCAAATCCTAACTCGTGTGCATGGAGAAATTGACGGGAGATTCCCGCCTGCGCGGGAATGACAGAGGAGCGAGAGCCATATGCTTTATCACCAACAACCGGATAGCCTATTCCGGCAAAGTGCACGCGTATCTGGTGAGTTCTACCTGTTATTATTTTTACCCTCAAAAATGTCATCCCATCGTAATATTTAACCACTTCATATTCAGTCAAAGACTCTCGCCCGGTGCTTGAGGCTTCCATCTTCTTTCTGTCCTTTTCTGAGCGCTGGATGGGGATATCTATAGTCCCCTTCTCAGGTAGAACCTTTCCCCATACTAGGGTTAAATATGTTTTTTCAAACTTTCTGTCTCGTATCTGATCCTGCAAATGCTCCAGAGATTTTTGATTTTTAGCAAATACCATTAGCCCTGACGTGTCTTTATCCAGCCGATGCACCACTCCCGGCCTCTCTTCATCCTGTATACCAATCTTATCGCGTAAAGCATCAATGAGCGTGCCCGAATCGTGCCCATCTGCCGGATAGACAACCACTCCTGCATCTTTATCAACGACAATAATATTCTCATCTTCATAAACAATATTCACATCTGGCGCTTCTTTTTTCTCCTGGATTGATATTTTTTCTGAAATTTTAATAACGTCACCTTGAGCAACCATTTTACTCGGATTTACCTGTTCCCCGCCAACTTTTATCTCTCCTGATTTAATCCTCTTTTGGGCTTGGCTTCTGGTAATATCTAAAAGACCTGATACATATATATCAAGCCTTTGTTTTTCGCCTTTATATTTAATGCTTTTCATAACCTTTAAGAAGCTACTTTATCGGTAACTTTTTCAAGCTGGTCTCTGGTCCCCATCAGTATCAGGCGGTCATTTAAACTTAAAATCTCACTTCCGCCAGGATTGACTTTTGTATTTCCATCGACCCTATTTATAGCTAAAACTGCTACACCGTTATCTATTTGCGTGAGGTAAAAGTTTAGCGGCCTGTTTATATATTCTGACCCGGGACGTATTTGAAGCTCTTCTATCTGAAGTTCATCATGTTTGCCATCAATTATAACATCCAAGAAATCTACGACAGCAGGACGAAGCGCCATCGTCGCCATATGGTATCCTGCAATCTGCTCCGGCATAGTCACCTTGTTCGCACCGGCTTTTTTAATTTTTGCCATTCCCTCTTCCTTGCCGGCTCTAGCAATAATATAAACATCTGGGTTTAATGATCTTGCTGAAAGAACTATATAAAGACTGTCGATCTCAGAACCGGGGACAACAATAACAGACTTCGCTTTTAGGACTCCTGCTTTTAGAAGAGTTCTTTCTTCTGTAGGGTCACCATGCACTACCATAAAACCTCTCTCCGTTGCTTCATCAATCTCAGTTTTATCCCTATCGACAACTACAAACTTTGCTTTTTCATCTGCCAGTTCATCAGCAATCTGCTTTCCTACTCTCCCATACCCGCATATTATGTAGTGGTCATGATATGCGTTGATTGTCTTGTCCATTGTCTTTTTCCTCCTGTTTTCTTTAAAAGTCCCCTCAAAGAGATACTCTGCAAAAAATTTTATAACATAAGCAACTATAATAAAGCTGCCTAATATCAAAATTAGTATAAAAATCTGTACAAGAAATGGCTCTTTAATCTCATGATAGAAATGCGTCAAAAGTACAATCATGGTCTGGTAGAACGCTTCCCACGGTGAGAGACCTTTTAGTATCATAAAGCCTGCCGTACCTATTGTCAAAAGCGCAACGAAAATAACGGCCAAAAGTTTCAGCACATCATTTCTAGTTTCTTCCTGAGCGATACCCTCCTTCATAGGATAAATTATAGCATGGTTTGCCTGTTTGAGTACAATAAATTCCTAGAGTCTGGAGTGGTTTCGTATCCCCGGCGTGATTTTTCCAAAGAGAGCTCTCTTGCGGCTATCGGCTCGAAAAGGAAGTCTGGAGTGAACGAACCTTTGAAAAGAATTTTGTATTTCGCCATCACGAAGAAATTTCCCTTTCCGGCGTGATTTTTTCAAAGAGAGGATGAGCCGAGTGAAGATTTAAAAAGAATTTTGTTTGAGCGATTAGCGAGTTAATTTTTTTAAACCTGAAATGAGGCTCTTGTCCGACACTTTGAAAAGAATCGTTAGTCGGTAGTTTTTGTTACTTTTTGCTATCAAAAAGTAGAAGAATAACCCTAAACAATACAAAAGAACCCTTTTCAGGGCTCTTTGTAAATGTATCTTTAACGTTTTGAGAACTGTGGAGCTTTTCTGGCGCGTTTCAAACCGCACTTCTTTCTTTCTTTTGCCCTTGGATCGCGAGTTAAAAATCCTGATTTTTTTAAGGTTGTTCTATATCCTTCATCTGACTCGACAAGTGCCCTTGAAATACCATGGCAGATAGCGTCAAGCTGCCCGTTCTTACCGCCACCGGAGACTACGGCTGAAACATCAAATTTCTTTTCAAGCCCCAAAAGCTTAAGCGGTGCATAGATGGCCTCTCTTTGGGTCTCGTTTGTATAGTAAACTGTATAATCTTTGCCGTTTATTAAAACTTTTCCTGAACCGGCATAAATACGAACTCTAGCGACGGCTTCTTTTCTTCTTCCTACCGCGCCATTATATCTTCCCTTAAATTGAACTGCTGTGTTTTCCATATTTATTTCACTGCCCTTCCGTTTTCTATTTTTATCTCGATCGGTTGCTGAGCTCCATGGCTGTGCTGAGGACCGGCATAGACTTTCATTTTTTTGATGAAATCTTTTTGCAGTCTATTCTTTGGAAGCATCCCAAGAACCGCATGTTGGATAACATACTCAGGTTTTTTCTCTATCATTTCTCGAAAAGTTGTAGTTGTTAAGCCTCCCGGATACCAACTGTGAGAATAATATTTCTTATCTTCTGTTTTATTGCCTGTAACCTTCACTTTTGCAGCATTGATAATAATAAGATTATCACCAAGATCCATGTGAGGTGAAAAGCTAGGTTTGTTTTTGCCGCGTAAAATATCACTGGCAATTACAGCAAGCTTACCCAATGTCTGCCCGTTGGCATCTATCAAGTACCACTTTCTTTCAATATCCGCTACTTTTGGTATAAATGTTTTCATTATTTAACCGCCTTTTTCTTTTCAGCCGTCTTTTTTTCAATCTTTTTATCGGCCTTTACTTCTTTTTTTGGTGCCTCAACCTTCTTCTTGGCAACCTTAGTCTTCTCCGGTTTTGCCTTAGTATTTTTTACGATATTTTCTACATCAAGAAGTTCGATAGTTGCCATCTGCGCGGCATCACCGACCCTTAAACCAACCTTTGTAATTCTTGTATAACCGCCATTTCTTTTTTCATAAAGCGGTGCAATCTCTGTAATCAGTTTTTCTGCAGCGTTTTTATCAAGAAGATATGAGTTCAACTTTCGAATAGCATTTATATCGCCCTTTTTAGCTGTAGTAATAAGCTTTTCAACAATTGGACGTATCTCTTTGGCCTTTGGAAGAGTAGTTCTGACCTTTTCGTGCAGCACGATAGAAGTCGCCAAGTTTCTGAACATTAGTTCTCTTGGTGCCTTGTCACGTCCTAGTTTTCTTCCCTTGTATGAATGTCTGTGCATTTTACTTTTCCTCTGTTTCCTCTTCTTTTTTGCCCTTTAAAAGACCTAGCTCATCTAACTTCTCAATTACTTCGTCATAAGCTTTGGCCCCGAAACCCTTAAGGTTTTTCAGCTCATCAAGGCTTCTTTTCAAAACATCGTCAACTGTCTTTATGTCATTGTTCAAAAGCGCATTTGTCGTTCTTGGTGACAAGTTAATTTCTTCAATCATAATGCCCGAAGATGCGCTGTCTGCCTCTTCAACCTCAGCTTCTTGTCTTTTCGCTGAAACGCTTTCCTTGCCACAAATAACTAGGAAATGTTCAACTAGAATTTCAGATGATCTAGACAAAGCTTCTTCCGGAGTTACTGTTCCGTCAGTTTCTATTTCTAAAACAAGTTTATCAAGGTTTGTCATTTGCCCGACACGAGTGCTTTCGACGTTATAGTGGACACGTCTGATTGGTGAGTACAACGCATCAAGAGCGATAAAACCAACGCCAAGCTTTTCTTTCTTTCTTTTCTCAACTGTTACATATCCTCTGCCTCTGTCTACTCTAAGCTCAATATCAAGCTTTGCATTTTTGTTATCAAGAGTCGCAATTTCGAGATCCGGATTTAGTACTGCTACGTTTTGGGTATTTTTAATGTCTTTTGCGGTTACTTTACCGGCACCAGACTTTGAGAGTGTAAGATATTCAACATCATCAGATAATGATTTTACCCTCAGTTTTTTCAAATTCATGATAATTTCAACTACATCTTCCTTTACATTGGGAATTGTAGAGAACTCATGTAAAACACCTTCTATCTTGCAAGAAGTAACTGCTGCGCCTTCTAGTGATGACAAGAGCACTCTTCTCAAAGAGTTCCCAAGTGTCATACCATAGCCAGGATGTAGCGGCTCTATAGCAAATGTAGCCGTGTTTCCTTTTGACTCAATTTTTTTAATTTCTGGAAGATGGATTTCGTGTAACATCACGCTCCCTTCTGGCCTTTACGCCCTTTATTTTGAATATAATTCTACTATTAACTGTTCATTTATGCTTGGGTCGATTTCTTCTCTCTCAGGTACGGACTTGACCTCACCTTTAAGTTTAGATAAATCAACCAAAACCCATGATACTTCTTCTTTTCCCTTTTTCTTTGCAATTTCCGTAAAATAACCGTTTTTCTGACTAGACTTTTTGACTTCAACCTTATCTCCCGGCTTTGCGTGGTATGAAGGAATGTCTACTTTTTTGCCATTAACCGTAAAGTGACCGTGTCCGACAAGTTGTTTTGCAAGCCTTCTTGAAGAAGCAAAGCCCATTCTGTAAACTACATTATCAAGCCGCATCTCTAAAGATTTTAGTAAAAGTTCACCGGTCAGACCGCTTTTCGCATCAGCTTTTTCATAATAATTTCTAAACTGCTTCTCCAAAACGCCATATATTCTTTTGACTTTCTGTTTAGCTCGAAGCTGCATCCCATAATCACTAGTTTTCTTCCTAGCAGAAGAAAGACCGTGTATACCTGGAGCATAACTTCTTCTAAATACCGAGCATTTCTGAGAAGAACATCTCTCCCCTTTCAGGAAAAGTTTCTCGCCTTCTCTTCGGCATTGTCTACATTGTTCTTTTATATTTGCCATAATTTCCTAAATTTATACCCTTCTTGGTTTCTTTGCCCTACAGCCGTTGTGGGGCAAGGGGGTTACATCTTGAATTGATTTAACATAAATACCTACTGACTGAAGCGCTCTAACCGCCATATCTCTGCCGGAACCGACGCCTTTAACATATACATCCACTTCGCTAATACCGTAAGGCTTTGCTTTTTCCAGAACAGTCTCCATGGCTACCTGAGCCGCATACGGCGTTGACTTTCTGGATCCCCTGAAACCACAAGCACCACTTGAACTCTGCGCTAAAACATCACCATTTTCTTCTGTAATAGAGATAATAGTATTATTAAAAGTAGCCTTAATATGGACCGCCCCCTTAGAGACAGACTTTTTGACTTTTTTCTTTTTCTTTATTGTCGCTTTTACTACTGGTTTTGCCATGATATTTTTCTAATTAAATTTTATGTTTTTGCTGCTGACTTTTTCTTACCGCTTCCAACTGCCATTCTTTTTCCTCGTTTTGTCCTTGAGTTTGTCTTTGTCCTTTGGCCTCTTACCGGCAATCCAAGCTTATGTCTTACTCCACGATATGCGTTAATCGCCTTCAAACGGCTGACATTTACACTTGTTTCTCTTCGAAGATCACCTTCAATAGTGTAGTTTTTGGTAATATATTCTCTTAGCTTAGTCAGTTCAGCTTCACTCAAGTCTTTTGTTCTTTTGCTTGGGTCAATACCTGTGCCTGCTAGGATTTCCTTACTTTTTGTAAGACCTATACCATAAACATACTGAAGCGATGCTTCAATTCTTTTCTCTTCCGGTATATTTACTCCTGCAATTCTTGCCATTCCCTATCCCTGCCTTTGCTTATGCTTTGGTGTTTCACAAATAACCCTTACCACGCCTTTTCGCTTGATAACCTTGCATTTTGAACAAATTTTCTTTACTCCAGCTCTAACTTTCATTTTCTATCCTAATTCTTATGTCTGTAAGTTATTCTTCCTTTTGTCAGATCATATGGTGTCATTTCAACTGTTACCTTATCACCCGGCAAAATTTTTATATAATGCATGCGCATTTTTCCGGAAATATGCGCTAAAATAATATGCCCGTTCTCTAACTCTACTTTAAACATTGCATTCGGAAGAGTTTCGAGGACGGTTCCTTCTACTTCAATTACTTCCTTTGTATCGCTCATTTTTTCCTTTATCTGATTTTCTAAAGCGTCAGATGCCATTATACTAGAAAATCTTACTTTTTACAACACTTTTTTCTAAACTATTTCCTCATAACTTCTGGTTATGACTTGTGCTCTTATCTGATTCATTATTTCAATGGCCACACTAACCACAATCAAGATGCCGGTTCCGCCTACTGCAAAGCTTTGCGAATTTGTGAATATTTGCATGGCAAATGGAAATACGGCTATAAAACTTAAAAAGATCGCGCCCCAAAGAGTTACACGCATTATGAGGTAGTTGAGATATTTTTCTGTTTGCGTCCCTGGTCTTATCCCCGGTATAAATCCGCCTTGTTTTTGGATATTTTCTGCGACATCTTTGGGCTTAAAGTATAGAAATGTTGAGAAGAACGTAAATGAGAACACAAGAACAAAGTAGAAAACTGCATATGCGGGACTTGTAGTCGTGAAGGTAGTCTTTATAAAGTCTGCAGCATTTTTGATCCAGACAGTTTTTGCGTTTGATAGAAACCCGATAACCTGCGGGATATTCATAAATGCTCCTGCAAAGATAATTGGAATAACACCCGCCATGTTTAGCTTCAGAGGAAGATGTGTATCAACTCCGCCATATAGTTTTGACCCGCGCATTTTTTTAGCATAAGAGATTGGGACTTTTCTTTTCGCTTCTGTAATAAAGACAATTAACGCCACCATAATGAGGGCTAGAACCGCCATACCACCAAAGTTCATAAGTTCCTGTGTACTTATCTGATCTCCACCGAATATCTTGCCTATAGATTGACCGATAAACTGAGGTAACCTGGAAACTATACCTGCAAAGATAATTATAGAAATACCATTTCCTACACCTTTTTCTGTGATTAGTTCTCCTAACCACATCAAAAATACCGTTCCGGCAGTAATGGAAAGTAACATCACAAACCATTGGAAAATACTGGCATTGCCTATCAGGCTCACGCCCGCTTTCGTACCGTAAGTATCAAGGAGTTTTATCATTCCAAAGCCTTCAATAAAACAAAGCGGTACGGCCAAATATCTGGTATACTGGTTCATTTTGTGCCGGCCTTCGGTCTCTTTGTTCATTTCTTCGAATTTTGGTATCACAATTGTCAGAAGTTGGATCATAATAGACGCTGTGATGTATGGACCGAGCCCCATAAGTACTACGGAAAACCTGCTCATCCCGCCGCCGGAAAAGACATCAAAGAACGGAAGCAGGCTGTTTTTTGCAGAAAAAGCTTCATCGAAGAACTTTTTTAGATTTTCGGGAGATGGCCCGGGGATAGGTATATGAGATAGGACTCTAAAAATAACTAAGGCAAAAAGAACAAATAAAATCTTTTTGATTAGATCTTTGTTCTTTAATATTCTTGCCAGATAGTTCATGTTTCCCTGCCTAATTACTAATTTTTAAACGAAGCTTCACGCTTTTAACAAAAACGCTTGTTTTATTCGGCTTCTTTATTGTACTGCTTTTTTACTTGCTTGGGTTTCACTAATATAGTTACTTTGCCGCCTTTTTTTACAATCTCTTTCTCTGCTTCTTTTGAAACATGTTCCACTGACACCTCGACCACTTTTTCGAGTTTGCCCGTTGCCAAAACCTTGACCGGCAATTTAATGTTTTCGATAATTCCTTTTTCGAACAGTTTTTCTTTAGTCACCTTCCCGGTGAACTGGTTTAAATCGTTTAGAGAAACAACCTGATTCTTAGGATTTCTGGATTTAAAACCTTTAAGCTGAGGCACTCTTTTTGTTAATGGATTCTGGCCACCCTCAAAACCAAGACGAACACCGCCGCCTGATCTGGAGTTTTGGCCTTTCATGCCGCGTCCTGATGTCTTGCCTGTACCACTTCCGATACCACGACCGACTCTTTTTTTATTCTTTTCGCCTATTTTAGGCAGATTACTTAGATTCATCTTTTTTTACCTTCTTAGCTTTAGCTGTTTTTTCTTCTTTAACTTTTTCCTTCACTTCTTTCTCTGTCGGTTTTTCTATCGTTTTAACTTTCTTTGTTTCGGTCTTTTTTGATTCCGGTCTCTGCGATAGGCTTTTCAAAGCTTCAAATGTAGCATAAACGTTGTTTATTTTGTTTGATGATCCGATCATCTTAGATAAAATGTCTTTGATGCCAGCAACTTCAACCACTGCCCGGACTGCTCCGCCAGCAATAACACCTGTTCCCGGTCGAGCCGGTTTCAAAAATACTCTGGCGCCACAGTAAACGTTCTCAACCTCATGAGGGATAGTTGTGTCGTGCAAATTTATAGTAACCATGTTCTTCTTTGCCTTAGCTACAGCCTTTGTGATAGCAAGAACTACTGCTGAACCTTTATCCACCCCAACCCCAACTCTGCCCTTTTTGTCACCAATAACAACAGTTGCACGAAACCTTAAACGTCGTCCGCCTTTCACTACTCTTGTTACACGATCAATCTGGACGACTCTTTCATCGAACTCTTTTGGTTCCCTTTCAAATTTTTTTCTCATATCTGCCATTATGTTTTATCCTTTAACTAATTAAAATTCTAGTCCGCCTTCTCGAGCGCCGTCGGCTATTGCCTTGACTCTGCCATGATAAAGTTTTCCGCCTCTATCAAAAACTACTTTGCCTACTTTCTTCTCTTTTGCTCTTCCTGCAAGCTTCAAACCGACTTTCTTTGAAATCTCAGACTTTGTTCCCTTATCTTCTTTTGAACCCTTTTCATAATCGCTTGCGCTAACTATGGTTTTACCGCTTGTATCATCTATAATCTGAGCAAAAACATGCTTATTTGAGGTAAAAACCGAAAGCCTAGGCATGACAGCCGTTCCGCTAACCTTAGCCCTGATGCGTCTCTTTCTTGAATCTTTTCTTTGTACTTTTTTATTATTTTTCATCGTTCTACTTTCCGGCAGCTTTTCCGGCCTTTCTTCTTATTACTTCATCAGAATATCTAATACCTTTGCCCTTATAAGGTTCCGGCTTTCTCACTTTTCTAATCTCTGCGGCGAACTGCCCTACTTTTTGTTTATCGCTTCCCAAAACGGTAATGGTGTTTTTCTGAACCTTTACTTCTAGTCCTTCCGATATTTCCATCTCAACCGGACTGTTATATCCCATATTTAAGATTAGCTTGTTACCTTCTGAAGCTGCTCTATAACCGGTGCCCTTGAACTCCAGCTTTTTCTCGAAACCATCGCTAACACCTACGACCATATTGTTGATTAGTGTTCTAGTCAAACCCCATAGTTCACCCGCTTTTGGTGTTTCTTCTTTTTTGGATGTGACGATATTTCCATCAACAATCTTCGCATCAATCCTACTATCTTTGACAAATCGAAGTTCGCCCTTCGGACCATTAACTACAACCGTGTCCCCGGTAATATCGACTTTCACGCCATCTTTAACTTGTATTGGTAATTTTCCTATTCTTGACATATCACACCTTAATAAATTTTACAGATTATTTCTCCGCCCAAACCTTGCTTCTTGGCATCCGTTCCCGCCATAACACCTTTCGAAGTTGACATAATAACCATCCCCATACCCTGAAGCACTGTTGGGATATCGCTTTTCTTTGCATAAACACGGCAACCGGGTTTTGAAACTCTTTCCAGCTTCTTCATTTGTCTTTCACCGTAAGACAGCTTGACGTCTATAAACCCTTGGATCTCTTTTGATACGGAGAAATCGTTGATGTAATGCTTGTTTTTCATTACAGAAAGAACCTCTCGTTTCAAACGTGAGTCTGGTATCAGAACGCTCTCTTTCCTTACCATGAATGCGTTTCTAATTCTTGTTAACATATCTGCTATTGGATCATTTACTATCATATTTTTCTCCTTACCAACTTGACTTTGTTACTCCCGGTATTTCTCCCTTGTTTGCCATTTCACGAAAACAAATACGGCACAGTTCAAACTGTTTCATATATCCCCTTGGTCGTCCGCATTTCTTGCATCTCGTCACTTTGCGAGTTGAATATTTTGGGGTTTTCTCTGATTTTATTACCATTGATTTTCTTGCCATATCTATCTCCTATTTCTTAAATGGGAATCCCATATACGTTAATAGTGCTCTTGCTTCGTCATCTGTTTTAGCGGAAGTTTTAATATTAATCTGCAAGCTAAACGGATGCGGAAACTTATCATATGGGATCTCCGGAAATATCGCATGGTCTTTAACACCTATGCTGTAGTTACCGTGTCCGTCAAAAGCGCCTTGCTTTAATCCTCTGAAATCTCTCACACGTGGAAGCGCGATGCTGACCAGTCTATCCAAGAAATCATACATTTTCTCCCCGCGAATCGTTACCTTTGCGCCAATCTCCATGCCATCTCTCAGCTTAAATCCGGCTATCGACTTTTTTGCCTTGGTTTTGACAGGAGCTTGTCCGGTTATAATCTTGATACCTTCTATAACATCCTCAAGCTCTTTAGCGTCTTTTGCTCCACGACCAACACCGGCATTTACAACGATGGTTTCTATCTTAGGAATCTCCATAACATTTCCATAACTGAAGTCTTCTTTCAGTTTCTTTGTAATTTCCTTTTTGTATAAATCTAAAATTAAAGACATGTTACTCCTTTATTTCCTTTCCGCATTTTCTGCAAACTCTTTCCTTCTTGCCATCTTTTAGTATCTTGACTCCTGTTTTTACCGATTTATTGCAGCTTGCGCAGATTATCTGAACATTTGAAACGTTTATGGCTGCAGCCTTCTCAATGATTCCTCCTTGAGGATTTTTCTGGCTTCCTTTTACTGCTTTTTTAACTATGTTCACACCTTCAACTATTACTTTTCCTTTTTCAGGGAATACCTTAGAGACAGTACCTGATTTATCACGGTCTTTACCTGCTAAAATATAAACTTTATCGCCTTTTTTCACTTTCATCTAAAGTACCTCCGGTGCCAAAGACACTATTTTCATATAACCTTTTTCTCGAAGTTCTCTCGCAACAGGACCGAAAATACGTGTTCCTCGAGGTTGGCCATTTTTATCTATAATTACAGCTGCATTGTCATCAAATCTAATGGTAGAACCGTCTTTTCTCCTGTTTGCATAAACAGTTCGAACTACAACAGCTCGCACCACTTCTTTTTTCTTAACCGTTCCTTGTGGTATAGCAGTCTTCACACTAACCGTGATAACATCACCAACACGAGCGTATCTTCTCTTGCTTCCACCAAGAACCTTGATGCACATAATTTCCTTTGCACCTGTGTTGTCGGCTACTTTTAATCTAGTTTGCATTTGAATCATTTTTTGCTTCCTTTATCTTCTACTACTTCCCACCGTTTGTTTTTACTCATTGGTCTTGTTTCTGCTATCTCTACTTCATCACCAATTTTAGATACGCCACTCTCATCATGAGCCATAAACTTTGTGGAAGCCTTATATTTTTTGTGATATATTGGATGAGTTTTTACTCTATCGACCTTAACCACAACCGTCTTATCCATTTTGTCAGATACAACCGTACCTTTTAATACTCTTTTCATTTGGTCTCCTTGCTTTTGACTGCTTCTTCTTGAACCAGTTCTCTTTCTCTTTTTACCGTCAATGCTCTCGCAATATCTTTTTTAATAACGCGGATTTCTCTGACTTTTCCTGTTTCCTTAGTAGCAACGTCAAAAGAAGATTTCAAAAGTTTCGCCTTTTGATCTGCAATAAACTTATCCAGTTCTTTGTCTTTCTTCTCTGCAATTTCTTTAATCTTCACTTTTCACCTCTTGTGACTTTACAACTATTCTTGTCTTCATTGGCAGTTTGTGGGATGCAAGGCGCATGGCCTCTTTAGCTGCTTCTACAGGTATGCCGTCCATTTCAAAGATGATTCTTCCCGGTTTCACGACATAAATGAAATGATCCGGTGAACCTTTTCCTTTGCCCATTCCAACTTCGTTTGGTTTTTTTGTTACAGGCTTATCGGGGAATACTCGTATCCATATTTTACCGCCTCTTTTTATCGATCTTGTCATTGCTCTTCTGGCTGCCTCGATCTGCCTTGAAGTAAGCCATGCGGTATCGATAGCCTTCAGTCCATAACGACCAAACGCAATCTCAGTCCCACGTGTTGACTTGCCTGTCTGGGGATTTTTCTGGCTTTTTCTGAATTTTGTTTTCTTTGGCATTAACATTATTTCTTCTCTCCTGCCTTATTTCTTGTTATCCCGCCCTTATAAACCCAAACTTTGATACCAATAACACCATATGTAGTGTTAGCTCTTGCGGTTCCGTACTCTATATCTGCTCTTATAGTTTGAAGCGGAATTTTTCCTTCTGAAGTAAACTCTCGTCTTGCAATCTCTGCGCCGTTTAGTCTACCTGCAACCATTATCTTGACTCCCTTTGCTCCAGCTTTTAGGGCTTTATCAACTGACTGTTTTATAGCTCTCTTGTAAGCCATTCTTCGCTCAAGCATAGAGGCGATGTTTTCTGCAATCAGTTTTGGGTTAGCTTCAGGGTTTCTAACTTCTTCGATATTTATATCTTTAAGTTGGCTCTTTATCATCTTCTGTAGTTTCTTCTTAAGTTCAATCGCTCCGGCACCGCCGCGTCCGATCAAAACACCTGGTCTTGAAGTATGGATGTTCATAGAAACCTGGTTTGCATTTCTCTCAATCTCAACCTTTGAAATACCGGCTTTTCTGCCCATATTATTCATAACATGATCACGAAGCTTGATGTCTTCATGCAAGTATTTTGCATAATCTTTTTCGCTGTACCATTTTGATACCCACTCTTTTGATATCTGCAATCTGAAACTTATTGGACTTACTTTATGACCCATTACTTCTTCTCCTGTTTTACTTTTTCGGTCTTTTCTTCCTGCTTCTTCTCAACTTTTTCTTTTTCTATCGTCTTCTTTACCGGTTTCTCATTGCCTTCAACAACGATGGTGACATGAGCAGTTCTTTTTCTGATCGCGCTAGCCATACCTCTTGCTCTTGGCTGATGTCTCTTCAGTGTTGGTCCTTCGTCAACCAAGATAGTTGAAACAACCAGGTCTTTTTTATCCATCCCAAAGTTGTTTTCTGCATTGGCTACAGCAGACTTTAGTGTCTTTTCAACTAGTCTTGCAGCTTTTTTAGGTGTGAATTTTAAAATACTAAAAGCAGCAGATGCCTTCTGGCCTCTTACCATATCAGCAACAAGTCTTGTTTTGCGCGCTGAAATTCTATTATATTTTGATACTGCTTTTACTTGCATATTTAACCTTTCTTCTGTTCCTTCGCCATCTTACCACCGTGTCCTCTAAACTTTCTTGTTGGAGAAAACTCACCAAGTTTGTGGCCTACCATATCTTCTGATACAAATACTGAAATGTGATCTTTACCGTTATGAACCGCAAATGTGTGACCAACCATCTCCGGAGAAATAGCTGAGGCACGAGCCCAAGTCTTTATAATCTTTTTGTCATTACCTAAGGCTTTTACCTTCTTTAGTAATTTTTCATCTACATATGGACCTTTTTTCAGTGATCTAGACATGTTTGCCTCTCTTTCTTCCTCTGACTATCATTTTTGTTGATTTAGCTTTTCTGTTTCTGGTTTTAAATCCTAGCGCCGGCATGCCCCAAGGTGTCTTTGGATGTTTTGGGCTAATTGAATGTCCGCCTTCACCACCACCATGAGGATGATCTACCGGGTTCATAGCCTTACCTCGAACGGTCGGTCTTATACCCATGTGTCTTTTTCTTCCGGCTTTACCAACTTTTATATTCTTATGCTCTGAATTTGAAACTTCTCCGATTGATGCCAGACAGTTTTCATCGACTAATCTTTGTTCTCCGGAAGGAAGCTTAACCTGTACATATTTTCCTTCTTTTGCCATAAGCTGCGCTTTTGTTCCGGCACCTCGAGCTATCTGTCCGCCCTTGCCCGGTGTCAACTCAACATTGTAAATTACTGTTCCAACAGGAATATCTTTTAATATCATCCTGTTTCCGCTTCTTGGGTCTGCTTTTTCGCCGGCAATGATTTTTTTGCCAACTCGCGCGCCCTTTGGAGCTATCATATAAAATTTACCGCCTTCTTTTTTCTGAACTAGCGCAATTCGTGCATTTCTGTTTGGATCGTACTCAATAGCAGTGATAGTTCCTTCAACATTACCGGCCATTCGAAAGTCGATAATACGGTACATTCTTTTTGCTCCACCGCCTCTGTGACGAACCGTGATCTTTCCTTGAGCGTTTCGGCCCGCTTTTTTCTTCAAAGGAACAGTCAAAGACTTCTCTGGCTTTTTCTTTGTAATATCAAGAAAATCGTCCATACTCATCTTGCGACGTGCGTTTGATGTTGGTTTTACTAGTTTTACTGCCATTTAAATCCCTTTGAACTCCTCTATTTTGTCGCCTTCTTTAAGCGTTACATAGGCTTTTTTGAAGTCGCTTCTCTTACCGAATTTTCGCCCTACTCTTTTGACTTTTCCCTTCATTACAACCGTTCTGACTTCCAAAACTGTGACCTTGAAAAGTTTCTCTATCGCTTTTTTGATTTCGATCTTGTTTGACTCAGTCGAAACAACAAAAACATATTTCCCATTTTCTGCATGGGCAAAACTTTTCTCGCTTATTACCGGCCTTTTTAGGATCTTAAGCATTTCCATTATTTATCTCCTCCGGCCAGCTTCAAGCTGTCACCTAAAAATACAAGCTTCTTTGCCCAAAGAACATCATATGCATTCATTTCTTTGTAGCTGTATATTTTCACACCACAGCTTAAGTTTCTTACGCTTTTATAAACATTTACATCCGGCTTTTCTGTCACAACCAACACGTTTCTGTTTAAATCCAGTTTTTTAAAAAGACCTGCAAACAACTTTGTACTTGGTTTTTCGAGTTTTAAATCTTTTAAAACAATGACATCTTCTTCCTTTTTGGTTGTAAGCGCAGCCTTAAGAGCTGCTTGTCTCTTCTTCTTTGGCATATCAAGCTTGAAGTTCTGCTCCTGTCTTGGACCAAATGTCACGCCACCACTTCTCCAGATTGGTGATCTTGAAGATCCGGCTCTTGCTCGTCCTGTACCTTTTTGTCTCCATGGCTTTTTGCCCCCACCCGAAACTTCTGATCTATCAAGCGTACTTGCCGGTGCTTGCCGTTTATTTGAAGATAAAATATAAATAGCTTCAGCAAGCAATGCTTCGTTTGCCTTTCCGTCAAAAAGCTTCGTCGTAACTGAAGTCTCCGCTTTTTTACCCGCTTTGTCGTAAACTGCTACTTTCATCTTTTATCCTACGCTTTTAATTAGAATTAATGATTTTCTAGGTCCCGGTATAGCACCCTTAACCGCTAAAATGTTTTTACCGGCATCAACTTTTTCAATCTTCAGATTTTTTACCGTAACTTGAGCATGACCCATCTGTCCCGGAAGCTTTCTTCCTTTGAAAACATGCTGAGGATACATCGCTCCGATAGAACCAGGCGCTCTGTGGTTGCGAGAACCATGAGTCATGGGACCACGATGGAAATTATGCCTTTTTATTGTCCCGGCGAAACCTTTACCTTTGCTGAGACCTGTAACATGTACCTTTTCGCCTTCTGCAAAAACTTCACATGTTATGGTGCCACCAACTTTTACGTCCGTTACATCCATTTCTACTTCTTTTAGGTGCCTTGATTTTGCTTTACCGAGATGTCCCGCTAGAGCTTTACCAAGCTTCTTTTTTTCGCCAAATCCAATCTGGACTGCCTCATAACCGTCTTTTTCTTTGGTTTTAATCTGTGTAATTACGCATGGACCGGCCTCAACCAATGTAACAGGAACCATCTCACCCTTATCGTTGAAATAGTTGGTCATACCTATTTTTTTGGCTAATATTGCTTTCATATTTTTTGGCGCAAAAAAAACTTTTCCGACATACAAATAGTTTCCTTAAGGACTTACCTGTACCCCGTTGATTTTAGTTATTATTCCGTTATATTTAAATAACTTAAAAGATTATAAGCTAAATGTGAGCTAAAGTCAACAAATTTTTAAGCTAAAATGTTGTGCCCCGGGACAACGTTAGTCCCGGGGCATTACTAGGAAAGATCAGTGCTTATTTTTTGTCAAAAAATCGAACGACGATTCCTGGTCAGATTCATCATCGAGAGGCGGCTCTTCAACACTGGATATGTAGAATTTTCTGTTTCTTATTAAGTCAGAAACAGAGTGGCCGCAGCGAGCACAGTTTACTCGATGAACAATGTGATTTCCTGTCTGGTTTTGAAATGGGAACTTTTTGGGCACAACCCTAGGTTGTCCATCAACCATAATGATAGATCCGGCCTCCTCAACTATATAAGCAAACCTTATTGATTTTGCCAGATCAGCGCCACAGCTAGGACAGTAGAATTCGGATATCTCTACCTTACCAGCCACATCTACGGCTTCTGCTTGATTCTCCATTTTGTCCGCCTTTCTCTAAGAAAATTGGGAAATTTGTAAAAAGTACACACAAAAAGGAAGGATCACCCCTCCCCCTTGTCAAATTGTTTGTAATCTCAATCTAACACAACCAAGATTACCGGTCAAATAATTTTTTATTCTAAGATTGAGTTCTTTTTTACTATCTTTTGTTTCTTCCACCAGTTGCCAAGACCAAGATATTGGCCGGCACCAACACTTGCAAGCATTAAGAAAACTAGAAGATAAACTATATGATCGTCTATAATAGGGTTCGTTTTTATCGGCATTGAAGCTAGCCACATTAAGATCACCATTACTGATCCTGAATATGCCGCAATCCTTACTCCGATTCCAAGAATTAGTGCAGAACCGACTAGAAGCAGACCGAGCATAAAAAGCCAGTCAACTGCCGTATTTCCCGCCAAACTATGGAAGAAATTTCCAAATGGTCCTTGAGCGCTTTTTAGAAAGCCTGCCGTTGGCGAAACACCATCAAGCCATGCTTTTCCGGATTTCGTAGAATATCCCAGACCGAAAAGTTTATCCAAAAACGGCCACAAGAATATCCACCCCATTACTATCCTTAAAATTCCAAATATATTTTCTTTTTTCATTTTTACTCCTTTTTACGCTTATGTTTTTGTTTCCCTCAATGTATAGCATAAAAAATACCATGTCAATCAATTTATTATTAAAAAATTACCATAGAAAAAAGGGCCAGCGCGCATTTGCGCCGGCCCTCTTCTTGGGGGATATCCCCGAACTACGCCGAAACCTCGACCTTATCGCCCCTGCGAGCGCCATACTTCGTGGCCAATCTTTCGGTAGAAACGGGAAGGGTCTTGGGGGTCGCATACTTGGCGACATTCACACCAAGAAGTGACGGGATCGTGGAAGCATCAGTGGTAACACTGTCTACTTCCTCATCCACCGGCTTCACGACAAAAGTCTTGCCGCTAAGCCAGGTCACCTCAACCGAAGTTCCCTTTTTGATCTCTTCGTTCGTGTGAGAAACGAAGTAAATCGGGGTCTCTCCTGCTTCGCCGCAGTCAACCACAGCCATACCCATGATAGCTCCACTGGGTGACTGGTGGTCTATGGACAGATTCATGAAGGCCGTTTTGATACTTTTCGGCCTGCTGCTGCTCTGCCTCTTCGGAGCACTCGGCTTAGTGGGTTTGATACCCATAAGCGCACACAGATCCTCGACCGTGTTGACGACTACGCAGCCGCCTTTCTTCTGGCCGCTCTCCTGCTTGAAAACTACCACATCTATCGCACTCGGACCGCTGACTCGGACC
This sequence comes from bacterium, assembly GCA_030647205.1. Classification (GTDB taxonomy): domain Bacteria; phylum Patescibacteriota; class CPR2; order UBA1875; family JAJYID01; genus JAKANV01. The sequence continues at coordinate 198,492 of JAUSJO010000005.1, read as the reverse complement.
AGAATCCTGGTCTTGGGCTTGATGACCTCTCCCGAGTGATTCCTTATGTATACGATCCCGGTTTTCCTGTCACCGAGGGCGAAACCGGCTGCGGGAATAGTGAACCCACGCGTTTTCACGTGGCGATCTGTTGTGTTTTTTGTGCTGTTGCTCATAGCAACCTCCTATTGTCGATTTTGACGAACACGGTTACCCTTTTGATAACCGAATGTGATATTCTATCATAAGTTATATATTTTGTCAATGGTTTTCTTGTATTTCCTAAGCACAAAAGAACCCACATTTCTGTGGGTTCTTTATTTTATAAGTTGGATCTAACTACATTTTGATTTCGATGTTCACACACGATGGCAGTGAAAGCTCCATAAGAGTATCAATCGTCTTTGGAGTCGGCTCTGTAATATCAATCAATCTCTTGTGTGTTCTCATCTCAAACTGCTCCCTTGAGTTTTTGTCGATGTTTGATGCACGGATAACCGTCATTGACTTTCGCTCTGTAGGAAGCGGGATGGGCCCGCACACATTCGCACCGCTTCTCTCAGCCGTTTCTATAATCTGCTTTGCCGACTGATCGATTAGCTTGTGGTCGTATGATTTTAGCTTGATTCGTATTCTTTGCTTTGGTTTTTCTTCTGCCATGTTTTTAATGTGCTTTATCTGTTAGTTTATTTTGTAATTTTTGTAACAACTCCTGCACCAACTGTTCGTCCACCCTCACGGATAGCGAATCTCAAACCTTCTTCGCAAGCAACCGGTTGGATAAGTTTAACGTTCATGTCGATTTTGTCACCAGGCATAACCATCTCTACCTTATCAGGAAGGATTACCTCACCTGTAACGTCAGTTGTTCTGATGTAGAACTGAGGTTTATATCCCTTGAAGAATGGTGTGTGTCGTCCGCCCTCTTCTTTGTTTAAAATGTATGCTTCAGCTTCAAACTCTGTATGAGGTGTGATAGTTCCTGGTTTCGCCAAGACTTGTCCTCTTTCAATACCAGTCTTTTCAATACCTCGAAGAAGTACACCGGCATTGTCACCAGCTTGACCAGAGTCAAGTGATTTCTTGAACATTTCAATACCTGTAACAACTGTTTTCTTGGTTGGTTTAATACCAACGATTTCTATTTCGTCACCAACTTTTACTGAACCTCTTTCGATTCTACCGGTTGCAACAGTTCCTCTTCCTTTGATAGAGAAAACGTCTTCAACAGGCATTAGGAAAGGTTTGTCGATGTCTCTTTTTGGTTCAGGGATGTATGAGTCAAGAGCGTCCATAAGTTCGCCAATTGCCTTTTCTGCGTCTGCATCACCTTCAAGCGCCTTAAGTGCTGAACCTCTGATGATAGGTGTGTCTTTTCCAGGGAATTCATATTTTGTAAGAAGTTCTCTGATTTCCTCTTCAACAAGATCAAGCATGTCAGCGTCATCAACCTGATCAGTTTTGTTCATGAAAACAACGATATAAGGAACACCAACCTGTCTTGCGAGCAAGATGTGCTCTCTGGTTTGTGGCATTGGTCCGTCAGCAGCTGAAACTACCAAAATAGCTCCGTCCATCTGAGCGGCACCGGTAATCATGTTCTTTACATAGTCAGCATGTCCAGGACAGTCAACGTGAGCATAGTGCCTTTTGTCTGTTTCATACTCAACATGAGAAGTCGCGATAGTAATACCACGATCTCTTTCTTCTGGGGCATTGTCTATCTGATCAAACTTTCTTGCCTCTGCTTTACCTTCTTTAGCAAGAACTGAAGTTATTGCTGCTGTCAAAGTAGTTTTACCATGATCAACGTGTCCGATGGTACCTACATTGATATGCGGTTTTGTTCTGTCAAATTTTTCTGCCATATTTCTTCTCCTTTTTTTAGCCTTTGGCTGTGTTTATTTTTTTAGATTTTAAATTTTTTGTTACCGAACTATTTTACTTGAATTTAGATTTATTTGCAAGTGGCTTTTTAGCTTTCTGGTGTTGCTTTGCCCCTTTTCGACTTAATCTCCTCAGCAACATTCCCAGGTACTTCTTCATAATGGTCAAATTCCATTGAGTATGAAGCTCTCCCCTGTGACATTGAACGAAGAGTTGTAGCATAACCGAACATCTCGGCAAGCGGTACATGAGCATCGATGACTTTTGAACCGAATTTGTCTTCCATTTTCTGAATTCTTCCGCGTTTGGAGTTGATGTCACCCATGACATCACCCATAAAGTCTTCCGGAGTGATAACTTCTATCTTCATAATAGGTTCGAGAATAATAGGAGTTGCTTTTCGAACACCTTCTTGAAGAGCCATAGAACCGGCGATTTTAAACGCCATTTCAGATGAGTCAACTTCGTGGAAAGAACCATCATAAAGAGTTACTTTCATATCAACTACCGGATATCCGGCGACAACACCATTTGTCATCGCTTCTTTCACACCATTTTCAACCGGGTTGATATACTCTTTTGGAATGGAACCACCAACAATCTTGTTTACGAACTCAAATCCTGTACCACTCTCAAGCGGTTCAAGTTCAAGCCAAACATGACCATACTGACCCCTACCACCTGACTGACGGATGAATTTACCTTCAACCTTCGCAGTTGATTTAATAGTTTCTTTGTATGCAACTTGGGGCTTACCAACATTTGCCTCAACCTTGAACTCACGTTTCATCCTATCAACGATAATTTCAAGATGAAGCTCGCCCATACCTTCAATCAAAGTCTGACCGGTTTCTTCGTTAGTTTTAATCCTAAAGGTTGGGTCTTCCTCACCAAGCCTGGATAATGCGATACCCATTTTCTCTTGGTCTGCTTTTGTCTTTGGCTCGATAGCAACCTGGATAACAGGCTCTGGGAATGTAATTCTTTCAAGGATTACCGGTTTTGCAACATCACAAATAGTATCACCTGTCGTTGTCCCCTTTAGGCCAACTGCAGCAGCGATTTCGCCGGCATAAACTTCCTTCACTTCTTCACGGGAGTTTGCATGCATCTTTAGGATTCGGCCGATTCTTTCTTTTGAATTCGTTATTGAGTTATAGACATAACTTCCACTTGTAAGTTTGCCTCTATAAACACGGAAAAATGCAAGCTTACCAACAAATGGATCTGTAGCAATTTTGAAAACTAAAGCAGCTAACGGCTCTTCGTCGTTTGACTGAATTTCTATCTTTTCACCGGTCTTTGGATCTTCACCTTGCGCTTGAGGAACTTCGAGCGGTGATGGCAAATAGTCAACAACTGCATCGAGGAGAGATCGAACGATAACACCTCTTCCGTCTCCACCGAATACCGGGAAAAATCCTCCCGCCAAAACACTCTTTCTTATAGCTAGAATAAACTCTTTTTCTGTTAGCTCTTCTCCGCCAAGGTATTTCTCCATTAGCGCATCATCTGCTTCGACAACTTTCTCGAGAAGCTCTTCTCTGTATTTATCGCATTTCTCTTTCATGTCTGCCGGCACTTCTATCTCTGTGAGTGTCTTGTCGGTATAGTCTTTGTATGAGTAAGCTTTCATGGTTACAAGATCGATGATACCGTTTATCGCCTGTTCAAAACCGATTGGGAGCTGAACCGGATAAGCGTTTCTGTTTAATCTCTCTTTAATAGAATCAAGACTTTTATAGAAATCACCACCAGTTTGATTGATCTTGTTAATGAAGCAAATTCTCGGAACGTTGTATTTATCGGCTTGCCTCCAAACAGTTTCACTCTGAGGTTCTACACCCATTTTTCCATCAAAAATAACAACCGCGCCGTCTAGAACACGCAGAGATCTCTCAACCTCAACCGTAAAGTCTACATGGCCCGGAGTATCAATAATGTTTATGTTATGATCTCTCCAGAAACAAGTTGTGGCAGCAGAGGTAATAGTAATACCACGTTCTTTTTCCTGCTCCATCCAGTCCATAGTCGCTTCACCTTCGTGAACTTCACCGATTTTGTGGGTTCGGCCAGTGGTATACAAAATACCCTCAGTAACAGTGGTTTTCCCTGCGTCAATGTGGGCGATAATCCCGATATTTCTCATTTTCTCCAGTGAATATTTCCTTGGCACGATATTTCCCTTTCTTATAAAATCAAATTAGTCTACGAATTTTATTAACTCTCCAATTCCTAGTTAACGGGTCTCATGACTTTAAACTAGTATCTGGCGAAGTGAGCAAATGCTTTGTTCGCTTCGGCCATCCTGTGAGTATCTTCTTTTTTCTTTATTGCAGTTCCTGTTGCGTTATATGCATCCATGATTTCCTCAGCCAAACATTTATCGTATGGCTTGCCTTTGCGAGCCCGTGCGGCATCTCTGATCCATGCAAATGCATAGTGGGTTTTTCTGTTTCCTTTAACTTCGATCGGGACTTGATATGTGGCGCCACCGATTCTTCTTGATTTAATCTGAACTTGAGGCGATACATTTTTTATGGCAGTTTCAAAAACTTCCAAAGGATCAGTCTTCAATGTTTCCTGCATAATATCGAATGCTCCATAAACTAGCTTTGTCGAAACAGATTTTTTACCATTTAACATAGTTTTGTTTATAAACTGCGAAACCAATACACTGTTATAACGTGCATCAGGCTCTATAATTCTCTTCTCTACTTTTCTTGGATCTCTTGGCATTTTAAATTCCTAATTAACTTTTCTTGGCACCATACTTACTTCTGCCTTGTTTTCTGTTCTGAACCCCGGCAGTATCCAGCGCCCCTCGAACAATATGATATCTGACACCAGGTAAGTCTTTTACTCTGCCGCCACGAATCATAACCACACTATGCTCCTGAAGATTGTGACCAATCCCCGGAATATAAGCTGTGACTTCCATACCGTTAGTGAGCCTTACTCTTGCGATCTTTCGAAGAGCTGAGTTTGGCTTTTTTGGTGTAGTCGTAGAAACTTTGATACAAACCCCTCTTTTTTGTGGAGAGTTCGCGTTCACGTTCCTTGACTTCAGGGCATTATAAGATCTAGCCAAAGCTGGTGACTTTGTCTTTCTAATCTTACTCTTTCTTGGGTTTTTAACTAACTGGTTTATTGTTGGCATTTTTTATTTTCTTTAATTTATTTGCAACTTTCTGATTTTATCATTTTGGAGGTGAAAAATCAATGCTTTCTCTTTTACTACCCCTTGAATCCTGTTCCTACCGGTACAAGTTTACCGATAATTACATTTTCTTTAAGACCACGAAGGTTGTCAACTTTACCCTTTGTAGCAGCATCTATTAGAATTCTGTTTGTCTCCATAAATGAAGCTGCAGAAAGGAAGCTGTCGGTTGAAAGTGAAACTTTTGTGATAGAAAGCAGAAGGTTTGTTGCTGTTGCAATCTTGCCGCCTTGTTTCTTGACTCTTTTGTTCTCTACCAAGAAGCTTGTACGTGACACTATGTTTCCTGAAACAAATGTTGTATCGCCGGGTTCTTCCACTTTAAGCCTTGAGAACATCTGTCTAATGATAACCTCGATGTGCTTATCATTGATAGTCTGCCCTTGTGAAGCATAAATCTGTTGAACTTCTGTGGTGATATATCTCTGTACTGCATTTTCACCCAAGAGAGCAAGCGCATCTTGAAGATTCCAAGAACCTTCTGTGAGCTGCTGGCCAAGTACGACCTCTTCTCCATCTTGTACCAAAACTCCAACATTCTTCGGCACTGTATACTCTTTGACTTCAGCTTCCTTAACTATATCCATCGTGTTTTTATCTTTTGAGATCTTGATAATACCGCTATTTTTAGCTCTGATGGCTTTGCCTTTGGCATTTTTAGCAATCACGTCTTTAGCCTCGACAACGCTGTTGTGCTTTGCGATAATTTCACATCCTTGCATCTCATACTCATCTTTTTCAAGAACCATAGATGCAACCCTGACAACTTTATTGTTACCTTCGGTAGTCACAGCTACTTTCCCTGCAATCTCGGCCAAGAATGCCTGACCTTTTGGAGGTCTAGCCTCAAAGATTTCCTCAACTCGAGGCAAACCTTGAGTAATATCAGCTCCGGCAACACCACCTGATTTGAAAGTTCTCATAGTAAGCTGTGTGCCCGGCTCACCAATACTTTGAGCTGCAATAATACCGATAGCTTCACCCATTTTTATGATTCCGCCTCTTGCCAGATCTGTACCATAGCACTTTTGGCAAACTCCCCAGTGAACTTTACATGTTAGAATAGAACGGATTTTTAACTCATTGATATCTGCTTCTTCAATTTTGCTAAAATCATCTTCCGTTACGAGCGCACCTTTCTTGACAACTATTTCACCGGTTTTTGTGTTTACTGCATTTTCAGCCAGCACACGTCCGATAATTCTAGCTGAGAAGTCCTCACCAATTTCCTGGCTCTCCTCTCTTGATATAACCATCCCTTCAGTATCTTTACAGTCTTGCTCGGTAACAATCACATCTTGTGAGACATCAACAAGTCTTCTTGTTAGATACCCTGCATCTGCAGTTTTGATAGCCGTATCAGAAAGACCTTTTCTAGCACCATGCGTAGAGATGAAGTATTCAAGTGAGTCAAATCCTTCTTTATAGTTGGATTTAATAGGCAGTTCAATAGTTCTACCGGTTGCGTTTACCACATTTCCCTTCATTCCTGAAAGCTGAGTAAGCTGACCGACCTCACCTCTGGCACCGGAGTCCATCATCATATACAAAGGACTGCTTTTGTCTATTTCGTTCATCATTTCTTCTTGGATTTTTGTCTTAGTTTTATCCCAAAGATCCAAACTTTTTACATATTTTTCATTTTCAGTAATCAGACCCTGAGCTGCCATCGTACTAAGTTTATCAACTCTTTCCTCAGCCTCAAGGATAATCGCTGCTTTAGCTTTAGGTGTCTGAAGATCTCCCATGGCAAAGGATATGCCGGATAAAGTCGCGAAGTGGAAACCTACATCTTTAATGTTGTTTACAAGTTTTGCTGTTTCTTCCTGACCAAAGCCGTCAAACACAGACTTGATGATCTCTCCTAGCCTCTTTTTGTTCAACACTTCGTTGATAAAAGGAGTACCCTTTGGCATTATGTCGTTGAACTTCAAACGGCCAACGCTTGTTTCGTATACATCGCCATTGATTTTCACTTTTATCTTAGCAAGCAGTCCAACTTCTCCCATTTGATATGCATAGACAGCCTCGTCATTATCAGCGAATATTTTGCCTTCGCCTTTTTCTCCTTCACGGATAGAAGTCATGAAGTAACATCCCAAAACAATATCTTGGCTCGGATTCATCACGGGCTCACCAGCTGCAGGTTTTAGAATGTTTTTCGTAGAAAGCATGATATCCCGTGCTTCTTCCTGAGCTTTTGCCGAAAGAGGAACATGAACCGCCATTTGGTCTCCGTCAAAGTCGGCGTTGAAAGCCGTACAAACTAAAGGATGTATCTGGATAGCTTTACCCTCAATTAGAACCGGTTGGAATGCTTGAATACCCAAACGGTGAAGGGTCGGTGCACGGTTTAAAAGAACATACTTGTTCTTAATAATCTCATCAAGTGCGTCCCAAACTTCGCTTGTTCCCATTTCTATCATCTTGGAAGCATTCTTAATATTATGAGCAAATCCGCCGATTATAAGCTTACTGATTACAAAAGGTTTGAAAAGTTCAAGAGCCATCATCTTTGGAAGACCGCACTGATGAAGCTTTAGGTCAGGCCCGACAACGATTACTGAACGACCGGAGTAGTCAACACGTTTACCAAGAAGGTTCTGTCTGAAACGACCGTGTTTCCCTTTTAACATATCAGCCAAAGATCTAAGTTTTTTCTTCTGCCCGGCACCTTGAGAAACTTTTTCTCTTTTTGAACTTGAATCAATCAAAGAGTCAACTGCTTCCTGAAGCATTCTTTTTTCATTTCTGCAGATAACGCCAGGTGCATCCATAGCTAGAAGTTTCTTTAAACGATTGTTTCGGTTAATAACCCTTCGATAAAGGTCATTTAAGTCACTTGCGGCAAACCTTCCACCATCAAGTTGAACCATCGGACGAAGATCCGGCGGTATGACAGGAAGCGCACTAAAGATCATCCACTCAGGTTTGAGGCCGGCCATTTTAAATCCTTCAGCCCATTTCAACCTCTTTAGAGATTTCTTTCTTTTCTGACCATGAGCAGAGTCAACTTCAGCTCTCAACTCTTTTACAAGTTTATCAATGTCAATTTTTTTGAGTAATTCCAAAACTGCTTCAGCTCCGATACCGGCCTTGAAAAGATGACCGTATTTCATAGAATATTCACGGTATTTCATCTCCGTAAGGATAGTTTTCTCTTTCAGTTCTTCAATCTCTTTTTTAGCTGAGTTTCTGGAGTTCTCAAGATCTTCTATTTCTTTTTGTGCCACTTTTGCATCTTTTTCATCTGAGAGAATAACTTTCTTTTTTGATTTTAGCTCATCATCGAGTGAAGCTATCATTCCCTTCTTTGCGCTCTCATCCACTTCAGTGACTACGTAGTTTGCGAAGTAGACTATTCTTTCAAGATCCTTAACCCCTATTTCAAGAAGGAGACCAACTGAACTTGGGATACCTTTCAAAAACCAAATGTGAGCAACGGGAACAGCAAGTTTGATATGACCCATTCTTTCTCTTCGGACCAAGCTTCTTGTGACTTCAACACCACACTTGTCACAGATGATGCCCTTGTATCTGATCTTTTTATATTTTCCGCAGTAGCATTCCCAGTCTTTTGTCGGACCGAAAATCTTCTCGCAGAAAAGACCGTCTTTTTCCGGTTTCTGAGTTCTGTAGTTTATAGTTTCCGGTTTTGTCACTTCTCCATGAGACCATTTTAAAATCTGCTCCGGTGAAGCCACGGAAATCTTTACGGCGTTGAATATTTGATTTTTATCGTCAGTCTTTATCATTTGGTTTTCCTTACATTCAAGTTATCTACTTAAATAATCTATAAATTTATTCTTCTTCTGTCTCTGCGTCTGAAGTTACGTCTACTTCAGGAAGATCAACGCCTTTTCCTTCTATTATCTTTGCGTCCTTCAGTTCTTCTATATCTTCTTCATATTCGCTTTCAATAACTTCTTCAGCATCTACTTCTTTTTTGATCCTATCATGAGAGTCTTTCTGCAGAAGTTCTACATTAAGCCCCAATCCTTGAAGCTCTTTAGTCAAAACATTGAATGACTCAGGTATGCCCGGTTCTTTTATCTCTTCACCTTTAATGGTTGACTCATAAACCTTGCTTCTGCCGATAACATCATCTGACTTAACAGTAAGCATTTCTTGCAATGTATGCGCTGCGCCATAAGCTTCAAGCGCCCAAACTTCCATCTCACCAAATCTCTGTCCACCATTTTGAGCTTTTCCTCCAAGCGGCTGCTGTGTAACCATAGCGTATGGTCCGATAGAACGTGCATGAACCTTATCGTCAACTAAGTGTAAAAGTTTTAACATGTAGTTAATACCAACTGTAGTTTCGTGGTCAAACTGTTCACCGGTTCGTCCATCATAAAGTCTTACGGTTCCACTCTTTGGAAGTCCGGCTTTCCCGAGTTCTTCTTCTATTTTCTCAATCTTAACTCCTTCAAAAACCGGCGATGCAACCTTATAACCAAGCGCTTTTGCCGCCCATCCAAGATGGGTTTCCAAAACCTGACCGATATTCAAACGAGAGATAACACCGAGCGGATTTAAAACAATATCAACCGGCGTGCCATCTTCCAAATGAGGTAAGTCCTCTACAGGAAGAATTTTGGCAATAACACCCTTGTTACCATGGCGTCCTGCCATTTTGTCTCCAACGGAAACTTTTCTCATCTGCGCGACAGTCACAAATACTTGTTTTATAACTCCAACCGGTAGCTCGTCACCTTTATCTCTGGATTTAATCCGAATATCTGTAACTTTTCCGTGACCTCTTGGCGGAAGTTTTAGCGAGGAATCTTTTACATCTCTGGCTTTCTCACCAAAGATTGCCCGAAGCAGTCTTTCTTCTGCAGTAAGCTCTGTTTCGCCCTTTGCTGTAATCTTACCAACCAAGATATCGCCTGATGTTACTTCAGCACCGACTCTAATAATACCGTCTTCATCCAAATCTCTTAGAGCTTCTTCTCCAACGTTTGGAATATCACGGGTTATCACTTCTGGGCCAAGTTTTGTATCACGGATATCTATGGGGAACTCTTCCAAATGGATTGAGGTGTATCTATCATCCTGAACAAGCCTTTCTGAAATAATGATGGCATCTTCATAGTTACCACCCTGCCAGTTCATATAAGCGACAAGAACATTTTGGCCTAAAGCGATTTCTCCATCTTGAGTAGCCGTACCATCGATAATAAGGTCACCCTTGTTAACTTTCTGGCCTTTTTCAACAACCGTCTTCTGGTTGATACAAGTTCCCTGGTTGGACATTCTAAATTTCTCTAATACATAAATTTCTTCTTTTCCGCCGGCATACTTTATTGTGACGGAATCTGAGGTCGCTGAAGTCACTTCACCGCTTGCCTTAGCCCTAATTGTCTGGCCGGAAGCTTCAGCTGCGTTAGCTTCTACACCGGTTCCTACAACAGGTGACTCCGGTTTTACAAGCGAGACTGCCTGACGCTGCATGTTTGCACCCATAAGTGCACGGTTTGCCGCGTCATGCTCTAAAAATGGTATAAGGGCTGTCGAAACACTGACCGCCTGTTTACTCGAAACGTCTACATAATCGATCTCATCTGCCGTTGCTTCATCAGCTTCCATATTTCGTCTGACAGACATTATTCTATCGGTAAAATATCCTTTTTCGTCCATCTTTACCTTTGCCTGAGCAATAACTGACTTATCTTCTTCCAGAGCATCAAGATAAACTATTTCTTTTGTTACTTTTGGCTTTACCTTGATAGTTTTCGCGTCAACCTTCATTAGTGCTTTTGCGGCCGGTGCTTTAATTTCTTCTCCAATTGCGACTATTTTTTTGCTGCCATCTTTGTATGTGTCATTTGCTATTTCGCCAATCGCAGACTTACCGTCATTTTTAACTTCTTTAAGCACTTTTCTATATGGTGCTTCTAAAAATCCATATTCATTTACTGACGCATATGATGCAAGTGCGTTTACAAGTCCGATATTTGGACCTTCAGGGGTTTCAATAGGACAAATTCTTCCATAATGAGTTCTGTGAACGTCACGAACTTCAAAGCCGGCTCTTTCACGGGTTAAACCTCCGGGCCCAAGAGCTGATAATCTTCTTTTGTTTGCAAGTTCAGCTAGCGGATTTGTCTGATCCATAAACTGAGAAAGCTGGGATGAGGCAAAAAACTCTTTGATAGCCGCAACAACCGGTCGAACATTTACAAGTTGACTCGGCGTAACAGTTTCAGGTTCATTTGTACTCATTCTGTCTTTGATAATTCTCTCAGTTCGAAGCATCCCGACTCTAAATCTCTGTTGCAAAAGCTCACCCATAGTTCTTAAGCGCCTGTTTCCAAGATGGTCTATATCATCTGCCTCACCCTGTTCGTTGTTGAGCTTGATAATTTCTTTTATAACTTCTACTAAATCTTCTAGTCTGAAAATTCTATTTTCTCTTGTTTCCGGAAGATTTAATCCTAATCTCTGGTTGATTTTATATCGGCCGACCTTGGAAAGATCATATTTTCTATGATCAAAAAACATCCCATCAATTAAAGATTTCGAGTTGTCTGCAGTTGCTAAGTCACCAGGACGAATTCTTTTATATGTTTCAATGTATGCTTCTTGTCTGTTTGAAGACGGGTCTTTCTCAAGTGTTGCGCCTATATAGTCATGTTCTTTATCTGTGTTGATAGAAGAAAATGCTTTCTTTATATCTTCATCACTGTCATACCCAAATGCCCTAAGCAATGTTGTTACCGGGAATTTTCTCTTTCGATCTATTTTTACGTAAATGACATCTTGCAAAGATGTCTCCATCTCAAGCCAAGCGCCATATACCGGTATCATTTTTGCCCCGAAAAGCTTCCGGCCGGCATTTATTTCATTAGTAAAAAACGCACCCGGGGAGCGCATAAGCTGACTGATTATTACTCTTTCGACACCATTGATAATAAAAGTGCCTCTATCTGTCATAAGGGGAAGGTCACCCAAGAATATCTCTTGAGACTTGGTTTTCCCTGTAATTTTATTTTTAAGCTCTACATTGACCCTAATAGGAGCTTCATAGGTCATCTTCTTTTCTTTGGCGGTCTTTTCTGAATGTTTCTCTTCTTCTAAATAGTAGTCTTTAAAAGATAGTTCCAAATTTTGTTTTGTAAAATCCTCTATCGGGGAAAGTTCTTCAAAGATTTCGGCTATACCCTCTTTGACAAACCATTTATAGCTTCTTGCTTGAATCTCTAAAAGGTCCGGTAAAGGCAATACCTCCTGAGTTTTGTTAAAATACTTCCTTTGTTTCAGCGCGGGCGAAGAATCGTTTTTTGACATAAAAACACTTGCTCCTTAAATAAATTAAATCAACTTCTCTCTTCGAGTAGGAGTTTTCTTTTTTTCCATTATTGTTGGGAATTAGTCTTGGTCAATTTATTCCCTTTTCGTATAAATAAAGACTGTAAAAAACAATATACTCTTTTTGGCAAAAACTGTCAACAGTTTTTTAAAAAATAAAGCCCCGCTTAACTAAAGCGGGGCTCTGGGACTTTCGTCCGGCTGGCTTTTTGAGCCAGCTTTTTTGTCTTACGACTGATAGAGGTACAGGAGGATTAGGGCCACAGCTATAAGGTACAAACCTGGAGGCATACTAACCCTCGGATACCTATAGTACTTGACCTTGCTGGGGGTAGCTTTACTACGAGGAAATCCGCTACGATAAGCAGTTCTGTTAGCAGTAGGTTCATCAGTGGATGTCCTGCTACTAGAAGTGCGAGGCTCCCGAGGTATATCTTCCGGGTCTACTCCTTGTTTTTTAAGCTCCTCCCGCCAGTTATCCCCAAACTTATCACGACACATTTTCTCAAGGAGCTCCTCTAGCTCCTCGAGATTAAAACTAAATGGCATCGGTCGTGATTGTGTTGTCCGCGGTGAGTAATTTGGAGAAACTCCCCCACTCATTATCAAAAAAGAATCATACGCAGATCTTTTCTCTGAGTTGCCAAGTATCTCATAGGCAGTCGATATCCTCTTGAAACGTTCCTCGCCGTCAACCGTATTGTTTACATCGGGATGGTACTTCTTTACGAGCTGTCTGTATGTCCTCTTAATCTCATCATTCGATGCCCCCTGTGGGACACCCATTTCCTTGTACAGGTTAAAACCCGGAAAACGCATGTGTCCCTCCCATGGGTCGATTGAATAATGTCGATAAATACTATATCACAAAAGACTATTTCTGACAATACTTTTTTGAGAACTCGGCGCTAACTCAGCTCGGATTCCAGCCAGTTCTGATATTTCCCGTTTGCTTCCATTGAGATTTTCAGAATACACGGAACATCATAAGAGTGTATCTTTTCTACCTCATCTGCAATCTTCTTATAATTTTCTTCTTTAGTTTTTCCCAAAAGAACAAATTCTTCTTCATCGGCTAGTTTGCCTTCCCACATACAAAGGCTCTCCATCGGAAAAATATTAGCACAGGCGATTAGCTTCTTTTCGATTAAATGCTCCGCTATCTTTTTCGCCTCTTCTTTTGTGGGGTTTGTTATGTAAACTAAAATCATATTACACCAATAATACAACTAATAATCCTCATTTCAAATATTCATTGGGTCTAGGGCATCTCTTGCGGCTATCGGCTCGAAAAGAAAGTCTGGGAGTGAACGAACCTTTAAAAAGAATTTTGTTTGAGAGAAGCGAGTTAATTTTTTTAAAGATGAGAGAGCGAACCAGACGATACTTTGAGAGACCGTCTAAGCCGCGATTTTTGCTCCACTTTTTCTAAAAAAGTGGAAATAATTCAAAACTGGGTTCCCGTCTCCGCGGGAATGACAGATGAAAGTGGGAATGAGAGGATGAGATCCTTCGTACATCAGGATGACAAATACGATTCTGACCAAACCAGAATGACGAAATATTACCTTTTTACCCGAATAAGTCCTGATGTCGGGATAACTTTCACGCCTTTTTTCTCTATCTCATCAAGAAGCAAATTCATACCCAAAGAGTCAGAGGCCATATGCCCCGCAACTACAACATTCACGTGACACTTCTCTGCCTCTTTTTTATGGTCTTCAGATATATGCATAACGATGATAGTTCCGACACCGGCCTGTGCCATCTTTGCATAAATCCCTTTGCCACCCTCCGTGCCGCCTGTCATACCCGTGACAGCAACTCTTCCCGCTCTCTTGCTCGAACTTCCTGCGAATATTTTAGGACCAGCACCAATCTTCGCCGCGGCTTTGTACTCTGGAATCTCTTTTAGAGCTTCTATAACATCCCCAACTGTTTCCGGCTTCTTTTTCTCTAAAAATTTTTCAACGAAAGTATGAACATGATTATCTGCGACTGTATGAGTACACATAAACGGAATGTCGAGAATCCTTGCTGCATCAACAGCCCTATCATGATTTGCCGGTGCTACTGCTCTTGAGATTTCTCCGATTCTTCCTGCCATAACCCCTTCGGCAACATTTATTGGCACACCGTAATGATAAAAAATATCAGCCTGAACATTCATTACACCTCCCAAACCTGCCAAAGCCTTTCCTTCTGGATGATGCGCTATAACAAGATCAATTTTCTGCCCTTTTTCATTCAATCTATCCGCAAGTAAAATTTCCGGCACCTCCATATCGATGCCAACCAGCACCGTTTTCACCTCTGTCTTTAAGCCGCCAAACAAAACCCGGGTATCAGCAAAAGGATTTGATAGCTTCTCTGCATCAAACTCGTCTTTCTTTTTCTTATCCAGTTTGTCGTACTTTTCTTTTGCTTTCTTTAGATTTTTTTCAATTTCTTTTCTGCCGCGCGGATCAGCATCTATCCCCTTCTTTACAAAAAGATCATATATTTCGCCTAGTTTCATTTTTCCTGCTTTCTTTCTTCTATTATCTTATCAATTATGCCATAAGCCTTAGCTTCTTTTGCCGTCATAAAGTAGTCGCGGTCCGTATCGGCTGATACTTTTTTTAGGCTTTGTCCGGTATGTTTTGCGAGAATTTCATCCAGTCTGCTTCGGAGTGATAGGGCTTCTTTAGCTTGGATTTCGATATCCGCAGCCGGCCCCTGAAATCCGCCTGAAAGCTGATGGATCATAATCCTTGAGTTTGGTAAGGAGTGTCTTTTGCCTTTCGCGCCTCCTGCCAAGATCAAAGCTCCCATACTCATCGCTATACCCACGCAAGTTGTAACAACATTTGGTTTGATATACTGCATCGTGTCATAAATAGCTAGACCCGAGTAGACAGACCCACCCGGTGAGTTTATGTAGAGATGGATGTCTTTTTTTGGATCTTCACTTTCCAGAAACAAGAGCTGAGCAATAATAATGTTTGCCACCGTATCATCAATGGCCGTTCCCAGGAATACGATCCTGTCTTTTAAAAGCCTTGAGTAAATATCATAAGCCCGCTCACCCATGTGAGTTTTTTCTATAACCGTCGGGATTAAAATTTGGTTTTTTGGATTCATATTGCCTCCTTTATTTTACGCAATATTCGAAAAGTTTCTCGATTGTCTTTTTGGAAATAATTCCATTTTCAATCTGGTGTAAGGCTTCATGATCATTAAGCCTTTTCTTCATTTCCTCGGCATGTTCTCCGGCTCGTATCAAAATCACCGCTTTTTCTGTCTCAATCTCTTTTTCTGTCGCTTTTACTTTTTCAGTTTCAGCGATTTTTGACAGGATCAAACCATACTTAACTCTTTTTTCTGCGTCAGGTTCCATTTCTTTCTCAAGCTCTTCGCGCGTCTTTTTCGTCATTTCCAGGTATTTTTCCATGGTTACGCCGGACTGGGCAAGGTTTGCCTCAGCGTCATGCCACATGCGGTGGATTTCCTGATGCACAAGCGCTTCAGGCAGTTCAACTTTAGTATGATCTGCTATTTTTGTCATTATCTCTTCTTCCAATCTTCGTTTCTCTTCCGCTTCCTTAACTTCGCCTAGATTTTTTTCTACACCCTTTTTGAGTTCCTCGACATTTTTAAATATCCCAAATTTCTTTGCAAACTCATCGTTAATCTCGGGCAAAACTTTTTCAGAAATAGAGATTATATTTACTTTAAATGTCACTTTCTCGCTTTGTAACCTCTGTTCGTGATAATCCTTTGGGAACGTAACATCAAATGTTTTCTCTTCTCCTTTGCTCATGCCGATCAGGTTTTCTTCAAAACCGGGGATAAACATGCCACCACCGATCACAATCTGGTGTTTCTCACCTTTCGCACCTTCAACCGGCAAGCCTTTTCGCGTTCCCTCAAAGTTTATTTCTACCCTATCCTCTTTCTTAGCTTTTCTCTCAACCGGCTTAAACTCGACGTAGCTCTCCTGCAAACCCTTGATTTCATCCTGGATATCTTTGTCTGTAACTTTCGCTTCTTTTTTAGAAACTTTTATCTTTTTGAAGTCAGGCAATGTGAACTCCGGCAGGATTTCTATTTCCGCTTCGAAAGTTAATCCTCCAGTCGGTGCATATTTTACAACTTTTATGTCAGGTCGGCTAACAGTAACTAACTTCTCTTGGGTGATTGCGTTATAGTATGCGTCCGGCAAAACGGCATCCAGAACTTCAGCATAGAACTTTTCCTGACCGACTTCTTTTTCCACAACGAACTGAGGAGCTTTCCCGGGACGAAAACCCGCAATCTTTAAATTCTTCGCCAGTTCCTTATAGACTTTCTCGATGTGAGGTTTTAGTTCTGCCTCAGCCAAATCAATAGTTAGTTTTACTTTTACCTTAGATAAATCTTCCCTTTTTACTTGCATTTATTCCCTTTCTTAAATATATAAACAGTCATAAAACTATACCGCAAATTTCGATTTTTATCAATGAAAAAGCCCGGAGTATATCCGGGCTTTTAGGTGCCAATAACAAAAGATGAATTATTTCATGCCTCTCCTGAAGAACTGGCTGGCTGATGCAACTCGAAATCTGGTTTTTCATCATGGAAACAGGTGGAAATGAAACTCGCCCAAGGACCAGCCGTACAACTCCGTGTTTTTACAAGAAGTACTGCGTCCTGCCTATCTTCCGGAATGACAGCGAAATGGGAAGAGTCAAAAGATGTTGGCTTGTAGGAGCCATCACCCTCAGCAGTCAGCAATGTGTAATAAGTTCTACCACTACCGCGCTTGCCCGGAACATAATACTTGTCGAGAATAAAGTTGTTTGGGTTACCTGGGTCAGAAGCAATGTTTATTTCGCTGACAACCACTTCACTTGACAAGTGATCTTTAACCACGTCACCTACCAACGCACCGATGACTACAATCACAGCGGCAGCAAAAATGCCGGCGGCGACATTCAGTCCATCATCTTTTTCTTTTTCCCGAAAAACCTGGGGAATAACAAAGAGAGCAACTGCCGCCAAAATAATTGCAATAATCATAAATCATCATCCTCTCAAGTTGCTTTATTTTATCAAAAAAATAACTCTGACATAATACCATATCATGATGCATTTGTCAATATCTTTATACTTAAATATACCTTAAACAATGAAAAAGCGCCCCGGTAGATAAGTGCTCGGGGCGCTTCAAAAGAACGAAAATATGAGACTTTTAGTTGTGCACGGCTGCCTGCCGCTTGCGTTTACTGCCTCTTGACGTCATGTTTAGCATCTCCCACTCGCTTTGAGTGAGCCAAACTTTGCCGCTTTCCTGGTCCTCGAGAACATAGAACCCGTTTTCCTTCACAACGGCAAACGGTCTTTCCTTGTTATACTTCTTGCGATCCAGGACGACCATATTACCATCAGAGTCGGCTACGACATAGTCACCTTCGTGCCTACCGGCCTCAACTTTATAGATCCCAAAACGGGGGTCCTTAAGTTGTGACTCCTTGATGTTACTAAGAGTCACCTTTCTGGCTGCACCGGGCATACTGATTTTCTGGGTTTCACCGCACATTTTAAAGACTTCACCTCCTTAGAGTACTCCGAGTAGCTTTCAGTAGTGAACTTTCGGTGAATGGATTTTACCTCAAAACGCTCTTACTGTCAATTCTACTTTCAATGTTTAAGGGCTCGGGTTCCTTTCGGATCCCGAGCCCTGATTTTTAACTGTTCATTTTGAGGGTTTTACGCCACTTCCGCCATAGCTTTCTCGAGGCGGCCCCAATCGTCCTTCGGTTTCCAGACCACATTACCAACCTCGATGTCTTCCCGCACATAAGGATCGTCCTGACGGAAGTCCCGCATCTTTATACGAACAAGATTATTCACTGCAATACTTAAGTTCATATTTTTCATCTGGTAGTAGTCATCCACCAATGCTGAACGATTAAGCAAACAGATGATCTGGCTCACAGATGCACCCGCGTCAAATATCAACGGAACTAGTTTCTCGACTGTAGAGAAGTTGTTACAGACATCCTCGACGATCGCATAGTTGACTCCCGGCTCCACTTGATCGCGAGCAAAAACCAGATCCGTCATCTCGCGAGACCCTTGGGTCGCCAGTGCGACCACCTTTTTCTCGGCCTTTATCACGGGAATATCGTAAACAAGCCCGAGAACAGTCGAGAAGGAGTAGCCGCCAAGGGGAGCACCGCAAAACGCTTGGATGGTTCCTCCTATATAGCCGTTAAGTTGCAAGTCGCGCGCGAACTGATCAAGCATCCGCGGATAGTTATCTGCCTTTGCAAAGTTACAGTATATCTCGCCGACCTTTTGCCTCTTTATGCCACTTTCATCCTTATAAGTGCCTGCGTATCCGACAAGCGGACCGAGACGCCTCCCGCTCTCATCCTTCGGACATTCATAATACCCATTCACTGATGCTAGCGTTTTGAGCGGATCACCCGGATAAATCTGCATCACCTCACCCATCCTCTCTTCAGTTGAATTTTAAGTGCAAAAGTAAAGACCAACCCTCTCCAGTTGGCCTTTATCTTACTAGTCACGATTTTATATCAAAACGAAACATCAAGCAATCAAAATTTGAATACCTACATTATGAACTTTTTTTGTACAAATCTGTCAAAGCTTACGTCATAGTATTCTTCCGGATCGTACTGCGTAAGTCCATCTTCTTTTGGAATAACTACCTTGTCTAGTCCGGCCTCCAAGAAAACTCTGGCGCAAGCGGCGCAAAAACCATTTTTATACGGTATCATTTCCCCGCCAACTACCTTCGCAGAATAAATTGTCGCACCTTCTATATCATTGCCTTTTTCCAAAGCATCCAGAACCGCTCTTTCTTCAGCATGCATAGCGAAGCAAAGTTCCGTTTTCACTCCTCGGTCAAGTAGCTCCATGAGACATGGGTTGCATGCTTTCCTGGAAGGACCATTATTTGCCTCTCCTATAACCTTGCCGTCCTTGACCAGAACAACTCCGACTTTTGAAACCGAACAAATTGATTTCTTCGAAGCATCAGCAGCCTTCTTTACATACTTTGCCGCTTCTTTTAGCTCGTTCCCTTCTAAAATTTTCATATTATACCCTCTTACACTAATTCGAGTTTTTAATTATATCTGGGGCCGCGGGGGATAGTCGAACTCCACATCCTGTTAGGGAACTAGTTAATAAGACTCGCGCGTATACCAATTCAGCCACCGCGGCGCACCACCAAATACCAGGAAACTATATCATTTTTTGGTCCGTCTTTCAACAATAAACGGTTTCCTTCTACTTAATAGAGGCTTCGTCTATCAGCTTATCATCAACATCATATACGCTGACCTTAAGCGCATTTTTTGTCCGCTCAAGAACGCTATAATGATAAGCCATTTCAAATTTCTTACTAACCTCATTTTTCCTGACCGGCGGATATAGGGGTGCGCCACCGCCACCAGTAACAAAATAAGAAATTCCGTTCACTTCGGATCTTTCATAGTCATGGTCATGTCCGTTAAAAACTGCGCTCACCTTATATTTTTCGAAAAGCGGAACTACACTCTTCTGTAGATCCGAGCTAATCTCATCCCCGCCATGTTTTCCTGATGAAAACGGCGGGTGATGAAAGGTCACAACTTTGAACCTTATATCTTTCCCGACATTTGCAAGATCATTTTCCAGCCACTTATACTGCTCGGATCCCACGCTTAGATCCTTGTTGCTGTTTAATACGGTAAAATGTATTTTGTTAAAGTTGATCGAGTACCACTGCTCATTTCCGGGTAACTCGAAGTTATTATAGAAAAGAGGTGAATCTTCCTCATGATTGCCCAAAACCGGGTAGAAGTTTGTATTTGCCCGTAAATCTTTGGTGATTTCATTGAAAACGGGCCACTCCTCCGGCTTTCTTCCGTCCTCGACGATATCGCCAACATTAAAGACAGCTTCCGGACGGGCTTTCATGATCAAAGAAATAATTTTCTTATGAGTATCTATCCCAGTTCTTGAGTCTCCGTAGATCACAACTCTCTGTGGCGAGTCCAAATTATCACTCATCATCCCGGAAATTTTTTCTTGAGCGTCTGCTAGCAAATTTTCACATGACTCTGTAACATTTTTTTCTTTAACCGCTTTACCTAGGAAAAGATAATATAAGTTAAATGCACTAACCAGCAAAATCCAGGCTGCAATAATAACAAAAGGTATAGCTATAACCTTCATCACCGCTCCCTTGGTACCCGGTTCTTTTCTTTTGAAATATAAAGTCGGAACAATTAAAATCCCATAGACTAACAGATTCATAACTGCCCAAATACCCAGAATCACCAACATACTTGGCTCGTCCTTCCCATAAATGGAGACTAGTATTTTATACAAAATACCAAGCCCTACAAATTCCAGAAATATGCCGCCAACAAAAAGACCGCTAAGAATCAGAAACATCCTCGACTTGAAAAAGGAAGAAAACCTTAGTTTGTCTTTATTTTTTACATGCCAAAATATAGCTGCCGCAAAAAGAGCGACAAGAGCCAAAAATGAGCCAAAAAAATAAATTAAGCTAAAAAGTCCAAGAATAACTATGTTTCCCTCCCCTGCAAATGACACGGATGGTAAGAAGAACAGTGTAATAAAGAGAAAATAGCGATTTCTTTTCATGAAAATATATTAACCTAAATTAAAATAATTTAAAAGACACGGGGTCGCCGTGTCTTTCCACTTTGGCAGTGGCTGGCCCGCTTATAAAAAGATAAGCTCAAGATAAATGTTTTCCACTGCCTGATATTTGTTACATATCAATTCTAATGGATCTAAAAAACCAAAACAAGTATACAAAAAGTAAATGGGCGCGCCTTTTGGCGCGCCCACATTTATTTACTTCAGTCACCTCCATGAAGATCCCGAATAATGTTGAGAAAGATCTTTTCGACCACAAAGGCCTCACCCATTATCTCGACATCATTCTTGATACACTCGGTTTTGAAGTTGTTGCTCGAGACCATTTCCCCATTAACATGTCCCCAGAAATGACAGATCTCTTTTTCATCATCTCCGTGTAGAAGCCTAGACAGCCAGTGTCTAATCATGACTTCAAGGTCAATGGACCGAGTTACATACTTTTCTTCCTGCCCTTTGCCGCATTTCCCGCACTTGTTGTATCCTTGGCTTAGGATGCCGCTTTTTTCCAGATTTTTCTGGAGCAGAGGCGTTTTGCACTTTGGACAGATAAAGTCATCTTCGGTCAGATCATTCATGTCATCCCTCCTTCGCTCTAGGATTCTTGGAGAATACTGTGATGGATTTCGTACAGCAGCTCTTTCCGGACAGGATCGGTTTCTCCGAAATAGTAGCCGAGAGTATCCATCCTTTTTGCTTTTAATCCCTCTTCGGATATCACGGCTTTCATCTCGTCGTGTTTTGACGTCAAGGCCGCTCTTTCGTCTTTACTTATGTCGGGATCCCTCAACCTACTCTCTATTTTGGCACCTTCACGAAATAGCTTGTACAGACTGACTTCGTACCAACTCCTGATCTCGGTTTCCTCTTCATCCGAGAAGTGAACGTTCCCCTCAAGAAACTCTTCGAGTTGAATCGAGCCGCATAGGAACTTAGACCTATCCTCTTTGCCGTAGAAAAAGAGAGTTTGGGTGAAGTTCGAATATTCGACCCTCGGGACCTTGGCAGCAAAGCCATGTTCATCGAGCTTTTGCTGAAATTCCACTAAACGTGCTTCTGTCTTCGCATCAAACACTTTCCTCGAACTGCCTTGAGCATCTGAAGATGACAAAAAGATCACATCCTTCCATGAATGCATGATTGATAGTTATATTTAAAGTTCTCCCTCGTAGTGGGATAAACTATATCATGAAATAGTCTTTTTTACCAGCTTCCGCCGCCTCCACCGCCCATACCCCCTCCAGAGAAACCGCCGCCCCCGAGACCGCTTCCACCGCTCGAAGCAGGTACAGAAACAGCACCGGCAGAGGTAGAAAAGTTATCCATACTTGATGCAAAAGCCACCGCCGAGAACGTACTCATCGATGGATCGTTATACCAACTTGGATTTTCTTTGAATATTCCTTCAAACTGTTTCGCCCACTCTTTCTCTACTCCAAGAGCCATAGCATACGGCAGATATTTTTCAAAAGTTTGCGGATTTTTCTCGGGCGCATTATGAAACTTTATCCTGTCTTTTTCAGCAACACTTAGGTATTCTTTAAGCCCCAAAATATGCTCTTTCGCGTAGACGCCTTTTAGCGTTCTTGCCGGCATAAAGAAGCTAAAAATCAGGATTATCACTCCAACAGCTATCAAAGATGGCGCGAGCATCATGGCTGCAAATCCTGCGAACAGAACAATAAATCCCACTACCAAGTATATATTTCTTACCTTTTGTGGACTTTTTGCAAAGTACCCCTGGGCCACCAGAGACTCAAACACAAGCTTCTGCGCTTCTTTTACATCTGTAGCGAAGCTCGCATCCAGATCTTTTAGTTTAACTGTATTCCCGCTTGCAAAAAGAGCGTCAAATATTTTCCGTTCATAGTCAGCTAGCCCCTGAGAACCCTTCAGTTTTGTTAATTCATAATCTTTTGTTTTGAATATTCCCTTGCCATCAAGCCTGTTAATTTTCAGATATCCCTTCACTGCCATATCTATGATGCCGGCAGATATATCTTTTTTATCAACCTTTTCATCAACCAGCGTTCCGACTGCCACCGGATCTACGCCATCCGGAGCGTCATACTCGGCAATGATGGTCCCTCTCCCCCGAGGGTCTCTGCCTTTTTTTCTCCAGAAAGCAAATATTATAATAAATGCGGCTATCGGCAAGACAATATTTGCGACCAACCAAACTTTGCCCCAAAAAGTGCTTAAAAACGGCACTTCATATAAGTACTCTTTCTCAGCAACTACTCCTTTCGGGAAACCCAGTGCCACGGTTAGCCCCTCGTTTGGTCCTAGCGAATTTATTGGAGAATCAGCAATAGTATAGTTAAACGTTTTTTCCATTTCCGTTTCAATCTTTAAAGAACCGCAAGTGGTGTTTGCCCCAACCGGACCTTTATAACAGCTTGCCTGTAAACTTTCTTTTCCGACTTCCCCGGGAAGAACGATATAAGCTCTTGCCTTTTCTATAGGTACATTCCAGTTATTACCGGTTACGTTCCAGTAAAACTCAGTATGATCATCAAAGTTGTTTATTGCCCCCTTAACCGTGTAGTTTAGTACGTATTTTTTTAAACCGGTAACATATTTGTCCGGATCTCCTATTTTTATCTGAAGATCATTACCTACATTACTTTTTTCAAATCGATAATTGTTAAGGCTCGGATTGGATGAGCCGCCGTCATGAACCCTTATATCTGAGATTTTTATAAGACGGGTTCGCCCGTCTTCTGTTTTGTATTTAACCGGTATATTTCTGTAAATCCCATGCCTTTCTTGGCTTCCAAAATCATACATTATCACCTCAGTCACATCAAAACTGGCATCCTTTTGGATGTCTATACTGGCTGTAAAATCAGTAATTCTCTCACTTTGGGCAAATGAAATAAATGGAATGAAGAACAGGGTTATAAAAAATGTGAATATAATTTTGCGCATATTTTCATTATATATTAAGTTATAAGAGTTAAAAAGCCTCGCGGGAAACGGCCCTAATGGGCCGTTTCCCGCTTCCACCGCACCTAAGCATTCTCTTTGGCTCTAACACTATTTTTCAACTGGGAAACCAGCTCTTTCGACCAACGTCCTAAAAGCGCAGAGGCTTCTAAAATAACAATGGTCTTTTCGTCCCCTCTACCCAAACGAACTGCCAATATGTCATTAGCAAACCTCTTGGCGTATCTAGATGAGTCCGGATATTCCCGAAAGACGATTTCCCTGTCCCCGAAAAGCTTCAAGAATGGATGTGCGTCCAGCGTATCCATTATTTCTTCTACTTCTCTCTCTGTATGGACATGGAAACCCATGTCTTTTGCACATATACCCAGAGATACCTTCACAAAGTTTTCGACATACTCCCTGGGTGTTTTTGTTTGCGTCATTTCGATCTCCCCCTTGAAAGAAGACTTGGCGAACGTATTAGGTACAGCTATGCACAATAGTAGTCTCCACAAGTTTAAAAAACATCGGAGATTATCACGAATTTTAAAACTATACTTTTACCTTTTCGCTAGCTAAAAATGAGATGTACTCTTCCGGTAAACCACAGTCTTTTGCGCCCTGCACTACGATATTTTGATATTCTTCGCATGGAACAGCTTCAACCTCAGTTTCTCGAAAATAAGAAATTGCCTTAGTCAGCTCCCCTTCTTCGTCTTTTAACTCAAATATCTTCCTATCATAAAGGCCTTTGTCATATTGTTCATACTCATCAAGATTTTTTAAATCATTATCGCTAATTTCAAAAAGCCCTCCCCAAACAATATCGCCCTTTGACTCAGTGATATTCCCGCAAGTTCTCCACCAGTCGCATCCCTTGTCATAAATGAATCGATAATCCTCTAGATATACTTTTTTCAAGAATTTAGCGTCTGGACATCGGTCATCCATTTGTTTGAAATTCATATTCGAACCGTATGCAAAGTATTTCATAAAACTTTCACCCTTAACGCGACCACTCCGAACTCTTTTTCCTGTTCTTCTGAGTAAAACTCCCTGCATGCCTTTACTACATCGCTAACATCTTTTGCCTCCGGAATAATTTCCTTGAAATTCTCATTCTCAGCCATTTTCTTGAAACTATTATAGTAGGTCGTTCCAACAACTTTCACTCTAAAGCTTTCACTCTCATCAGGCCTTTGAACCTCAAAAATATCGCCAGCCTTAACCTCCGCGTACTTTCCTTTTCTCAGCCTTACTTCAATAACTTTCTTTCCCTCCTTCACATTAGAAAAGTGTGGCTCTTGTCTGTGGCTTTTATAAAATGACATTTCACTCCTTATAAACTTATGCTATCTTTAATCGCTTCAAATTTAGAGTCACCAATACCTGAAACATTTTTAATGTCTTCAATTGTTTTAAATAGACCGTTTTGGGTTCGGTAGTCGATAATTTTTTGAGCTGTTGCCGGGCCGATGCCTGTTAATTTATCTAAGTCTTCTAAGCTAGCAGTGTTGATATTCACTTTCGCCGAGACCTGTTCGCCCTTCACTTCTGCAGGTTGCGCCTGCTGCGTTTTCGGCGGCTCAGTAATCTTAATCGGTTCTTTTTTCCCATCGGAATACTTAACTAAAAGTAATCCCGCTCCGCCAAGTATCCCAATGACAAGGAGGATGCCAATGTGATTATAGATTTTCTGTTTTTTGTTTTCTTTATCTTCCATGGCTTTATTATAGCAGAAAAGAAAAACCCCTCTCGAGGCTTCTCTTTTAAAGCGCCCTAAAGGGGTTTGTAATTTAGCTATAGCTTTTTGCTACTTCCTTTCTTCTTTCACTTCTGGAGAAATACAACATGAGTATTCCCTTGATGAAGAATATTGCAGCGGGAACGAGGAAAATCAATACTGGGCCTTGTACTATCGTTGCTACGACGGCAAGTATTAAGCCTCCAAGCATGTGGACAATTGCCTTGAATACAATGTCGCCTCCTCACTTTCTGACATATGTTAACGTTACCCCGCCTTAGCTTCTATCTCGGCCTGTTTGTCCTTGAAAGCAAGATATTCCTCAAAACCAAACTCTCTTAGAATCTGGTCATCCAGCGTTTCTTCCGACCTCTCGCATATAGCGACCTCTCTCCATGTACTATCATCATCGCCCATCTTATCTGCTGGGCATTTACTCCTTGGCTCATCTTCGGCCACATCAATGTTGATATAGCCGCTGCAAATACCGCAAGGAACTCTTTGGAAATAATGGCCTTCATATCCGCTAGTAAAGGGGCAACCAGAACAAACAAGCGCATTGAAAACATCACGGCTCAGCTGTGCCTTCACCCTTTCGTACCAGTGCCAATAATGTTCCTTTCCTTCAGGAGCAGGCTTTTCCTCTCCTCGTTTCACGCCTGGATCGGGGAATATAACGTTGAATTTTTCTACTATCTCGTTAACAAGCTTGAGTTTCAGCTCCCGTATGTCATCAATGTGCTCTTCCGTCTCAGTACCAATTTCAACCTCTGCATGATAAGCGCTATGACGAATTGAGTACACTTCTTCGCCTAAACCCTGAAGGGCATACCAGTAGTCTCCCTCTGCTTTAAGTTCCTTTGTGTCAGCCATCATAGTCTCCTCCTGTCGATAAACTGAAAAAGAACGCTCTTTGCAGTCCCTCATCACTGCTTTAGAATAACTATATTATATCATAATGGTTATATATTGCAAGTCATTACTCTGGGCAACTAGTACTACATTTCTTTTCCATAATTGAGATTATACAACAGTTTGTCATTTCGACCGGCTTATGCGCAGTGGCGAGCGGAATGACAGATCAGTATTATCCATTTTTACTTAAGCTCTTTTTCTCTGCCAACTCTACAACTTCTACTGTTCCTTCAGGGACAAACTCTTTCCAGGTTACATCTCCCTCTTTTATCATTTCCCTTATCTTCCCTCCCGTTGGCGTATCAACTTTTTCCAGAGTTACCACTTCATAGCCCATCTTTTTGCGGTTCTCTATAATTTCTTTGTTGTGAACTTGCTTGGGGACAGAGTATATTACCATGTCATCTCTGGCAGGTATCATCTCATCTGCAGGCAGTCCATTCCTTGTTGCATTTGGAACGATCATGACTCTGCCTAAGTCTATTCCTTCTTTATCTAGTGACTTTCTGATCATGGTCATTCTCTGCCAAAATGTGTATGGATTATTCTCGTTTTTTCTCCCTTTTTCCACACTTGCTCTCAGTTCTGCCGAGTCGCCTTCTTCAAAAACTGCAGGCAAGCGAAATGGGTTAGAAATACCAATAATAATTTCTTCATGATTTTCTAGCATCTTTTTGACATTCGCCAAGTGACCGTTGTGAAACGGCTGGAATCTGCCATGATAATATCCGTATTTTTGCCTCATGATTTTAATATATCTTAAAATTCCTTTTTTTATAAGGATTATGTTGATAAAACCTCGTTTTTATGGTAAGATAATATCTCAAATTTTGGCCCTGCCAACGTAACCTTATATAAGGAGACCCCTAATGAACGTAACAGGAATTCAGGATCTCATGGATACTACTACTGTCATGCATACTGATGATGGTGGTATAGAAGCTTTTACGGTTGTAGGAGAAGATCCACATTATCTTGATGCCGAAAAAGGGGTAATGCGAGCTTTCCCTCTCGTAGAACTAATGGCAAGAATTGCAGCTCACATTATCGAAAGTGACCCATCCACGGAAGCAGAAAAACTACTGCTCGGAACTATCGAATCCGTCCATTTCTACAAGTTCATTTCTGCCGGAGATAAGCTTCGGACAACGCTGTCTCTCTCAGAATCAAAGGATATCCCAACCGGTATCAGGGCAAACGTGACGATTTACAAGTATGACCAAACGGAAATGGTCTGCGAAGGAATCTACACTTTTATCCCCTGCTAACCATTTCCAGAGTTCTACTCGGCGCCCCCGCAAGGGGCGCCTTTTTATTAGGCCTTAAAACCGATATCGCCGTCAGGAGCTTCCGACTCTTCTATTTTACCAAACTGCTTTTCGTATTTTTTTACATTCTCTTCAAGCGCTTTTACAATTCTTTTTGCATGACCCGGACTTGTGAATACACGAGAAACCAGTGCTCCCTGTGGTGGGAACACATTTAGAAAATCCAGCACAAACTCCTCTTTTGTGTGACCAATGATTAAGTTGTTGGTGTATACACCTTTGGCCGTCTGGTCATCAGCCTTGATTTGTACTTGTTGTTGTGGTTGTTGATTCATTTTTTATCTCCTCTTATTCTTATATTAATTATTATATCTTATTCTGCCCTTTTTCTATAGCAATACTATCCCGCATCGATAATAAGGCAAGCAGCTGACCTTCTATTGTTATGAATACTCCGCACACAAACCCATCTTCATCAATGGGTTCGTGATCCCATGCATTTAGGTGATCTAGTGTTTCCACTATCGATTCAATAACTTTGATAACCCTCTTAAAAATATCGTCTCTCTCATTCTTATCATAATCCAATATGTAATAAATACGATCTTTCCTCGTAACCTTCGATTTTTCTTCTAGTGTTTTTTCATTATAATTTTGAATTCTTTTTTTGTAAAATTCCGTTTGTTGGACTGCTTCCCTTGGGGCCAGTTCTCTAAGTAACCCATCTATTAGTCTCCTCATTGAACTTGCGGACTGACCTATATAATCGTTGCCCTTTTTAGAAAATGTCTCCCAACAGGCCTTTCTTCGTTCGACAAATTTAGTGTTTATCCCGTTCAATATTTCATCAAGCTTCTGTTGTTCCTTGCTGTCTGGTCTTTCTGCTCTCTCTGATTTTTCTTCCTTTACAAGTGTATTTTCAAAAACGGAAGTCGAGTCCACTATCTTAGAAATGCCTGAAGAAAATAAAGAAATACCCGGATTTATTACATTTGTAAACTTGGTCAAGTCATTCTTAGTAGAAATAGTTTTTAATCCATGTAATATTTGACTTTGCTGAACTTCCAAAGAACCAACAAGAGAGCTGGTCAATTTTACGCCTCGTAAATACGGCGTACCCTCCAGTGCATCTGCCAACCCACCCAAATTACTGATTGCCCTATCTAAAGGCACAATTAGATTCTTTGACGTTTCCTGCATTAAATTCGAAGACAGAGTGAGGTCCTTTCCCACCCTTTGAAGCCCCTGAATTAAGGACTCTTGTATGCTCAAAGAATCCCTTAGACCTTTATACAGCGGACTAGAGATATTGGGTAAAATACTCCTATTTAAATCGCTAATAGCCTTTATTCCCGATGAGACATATATTTGGTCTATATTTCTCTGATAGGATTTAAGGTAGTCAACATAAGGGAATGGTATTCCTCCAACACCAATTGTAATGCCCTTAGAGTTGCTTTCTTCTTCTATATTTTCCTGATTTTTCAAGCATCCTCCATGGTAAGCTTAACTAAATCTTTTATCGCCAAGAGTGTCCCATCCTTAAGTGGCGCCGGGCTTTCTGCGACCCACACCGCCACACGATAAAGATCCTCTCTTTGCACGTCTAGCCACTTATCGTTAATTACCAAAAAGGTAAAAAGTGTCGTTACGGCAATGCGCTTGTTGCCATTCACAAAGGGATGGTTTTTAATCATTTGATAGAAAATAATCGCCGCTTTATCTTCTAGCGTCGGGTATAGATCCTTTTTGGCATATGTTTGAAAGGCATTTGCCAGACAGCTTTCTAGGATACCCGGATAGCGAGTGCCAAAGTCAGGAATCGGTTCATTCCAAGTCATCATTTTCTTGGCCAGCTTATGAGCTATCAGCTCTACTTCCTGGATAGTTACCGGCTTCATTATTCTTTACCCAACCTTTTTAGAACGTCTCCATATTCCTTGAAAGTCCTATCTACTGCCTCTGTAACTTTTTTCTTATCCGCTTCTGTCATTTCCTTGTAAATCCCGCCGAGTGAATTCCTATCAACCATATAGGTATGGCCCACTTTCTCTGCTTGTATTTTCCCATCATTAATAAGCCGGATAACATGAACACGAGAATATCCAGTTATATCCATTGCCTCTTTGACACTAATGAACTTTGATTTTTCCATTTTATAACATTCCTTTGACTTATGTAATGATTATAACATATGTCTCGTTCGTGTTACAAGAGTTTTTTGCAACTACTCCAGATTTGCTACCCCATCATATTTAGAGATTTTCTCTGCGAGTAACGGGAAATCATTTACTTCATTTTTCTTCAGGAAGTTTTTGGCTTCGGTTTTTGTTCTTTTTATCAGCTCTACATTCATTAGATTCTGAGTCTTGATATCCGGCAGACCGTGCTGGCGTTCGCCGAGAACTTCACCCGGTCCTCTTATTTCCAGATCTTTCTCAGCAATTTTAAACCCATCATTTGTTTTAGTTATCGCATCGAGTCTTTTCTGAACAGTTTCAGACTGGTTGTCGGTGAAAAGGAAACAATATGACTGGTACTTTCCCCTACCAACTCTTCCGCGGAACTGATGCAGTTGTGCCAAACCAAATCTATCAGCGCCCTCGATAATCATGATAGTCGCATTTGGCACATCGACACCAACCTCAACCAAAGATGTCGAAACAAGGATGTTTGTCTTGCCGGTCGCAAAGTCGCTCATGATTCTTTCTTTTTCCTCCGGTCTCATCTTCCCGTGAATCATGGCGATTTTGAGATCGGTAAATACCATTCTGGATAATCTCTCATACTCTGCGGTGACGCTTCGAAGCTCCATATTTTCTGAGTCATCTATCAGCGGACAGATGACAAAAACCTGTCTCCCCTTTTTCACAGTCTGGCGAATGAATTCATATGAATCTTCTTTCTTTTCTGGTGGAATTACGAATGTCGCTACTTTCTTCCTCCCCGGCGGCATCTCGTCAATCACCGAGATATCCAGATCACCGTAAACCGAAAGTGTCAGAGTCCGCGGGATTGGTGTTGCTGACATTGAAAGGAAGTGCGGCATCGTTCCATCTGACCCTGATTTTTGGCGTAATTTAGCGCGCTGTCCTACTCCAAATCTATGCTGTTCATCAACTATCACGAATGCCAAGCTCCAAAAGTCTATGTCTTCTTTAAGTACTGCGTGAGTACCGACAAGAACCTGTATCTCCCCTTCTTTGGCCTGTTTTAAAACCTCGGCTTCCACTGATTTTTTTGATTTCACGTTTTCCTCTTTCAGTGATGACTGGATTCCCGCCTCCGCGGGAATGACAGAAGGTGGGGCGGGAATGACGGAAGGAAGGAGGGCTTTTTTGCCAGTAAGTAAGGCAACTCTTACACCAAATGGTTCCAGCATTTTCTTCAAAGATTCATAGTGCTGTTTGGCGAGAATCTCTGTGGGCGCCAAAAATACCGTTTGAAATCCATTACGAGCTACCATCAAAGTTGCCATTGCCGACACTACGGTTTTCCCTGACCCAACATCACCCTCAAGAAGTCTATTCATCGGAGTGGGCTTTTCAAGATCTTTGATTATCTCCCAAATGGATTTTTTCTGAGCTGTGGTAAGCGTAAATCCTAGGCTTTTGACGAATTCTTTTGACAACTCCTCATTAAACTGGACTGAGATTGCTCGGTTTTTATCGAGTGTCTTCCTCTGATTTTGGACTGCAACTTGTAAGAGGAACATCTCGTCGAAGTTTAGACGATCTATCGCTTTTTCCAGCTGATATGAGTTATCGGGGAAGTGAAGCTGGCGAATCATGGCAGAGTAGCTAATCAAACTTTGGTTTTTTATCACATCAGCCGGTAAGTACTCTTTGAAAGAGTAAATGATCTTCACCAGCTTAGTTATCTGATATCTGAGCCAGCGAGAGGATAGGCCATCAGTTTCTTTATAAGTCGGGACTATCTTTCCCAAATGCGTCTGTTCATCGGACTTTTTCTCATACGCCGGCGACTTCATGAGAATTTTGCCATATTCATTTTCTACTCTTCCGGCAAGTAAAATCTCATCACCCTGCTTCATATTTTTTATGAGAAATGGCTGGTTGAACCAGACTGCTTTCATGGTTCCGGTTTTATCGGCAATGATAGCCTCGGTTATCGACATCCGCCTTCTTACCGAGCGTTTGTTACCGATACTCCAGATATTTCCCTGTATACAGTAAGTTCCCGGCGGTCTGACTTTGGCAATTTCCGTAATCTTAGAAAAGTCTTCCCAAGTTCTCGGCAAATACAAAAGCAAGTCTTCAACTGTGTCTACGTGAAGTTTTTCCAGTTTCTTTTGATATACCGAGCCCACCCCCTGAAGCTGCGAAACTGTAGTTTTAAGCGTTATAGGGCTATTCATATTTTAAATTAAATTATTTTTCTGATAGTTCTACAAACCGTCTCTTCCCAACTTGAACCGTATGTTTTCCATTTGCGAGTGTGTAGTCAATATCGGTGACTGTTTCATCATTATCTTTCACGCCATTTTGCTGGATCAATCTTCGAACCTCTGACTTTGAATCCACTATCTTTGACTCAACCAAAACATCAACCAGTTTGTCGCCTTTTGAATAACTGACTTTCGGCATATCTGTAGGTTTGCCTTTGTCTTTGAATATTTTCTCGAATTCTTGACCTGCCGTCTCTGCTGCTTTTGAACTATGATAGGTGGTCACAATATCTTTCGCTAACTCAAACTTTAGATTGCGAGGATTTTCTCCACCTTTAAGCTTCTTGGTAATTTCCTTTATCTCTTCATCATCTCTATCCGTACAAAGCTCAAAATATTGAATGATGAGCTCATCTTTTATACTCATAACCTTACCAAACATATCATCGGCCGGATCATCTACGCCTATGACATTACCGTAACTTTTGCTCATCTTCCGGCCATCAGTACCAAGAAGCAGCGGAACGCTCAAGACATGTTTTTCTTTTCCTTTCATCGTTTTCATCAGAGTTCTGCCGGCCAGCATGTTAAATGTCTGGTCGGTGCCACCCATTTCTATGTCTACATCTAAAGCAACTGAGTCGTAACCCACCATTAAAGGATACAGAAACTCGTGTAATCCGATTGGTTTATTCGTTTTTAATCTTTCCTTAAACATGTCACGCTCAATCATTTGCTGAACTGTAAAGTTTGAAGCAAGCATTACGACATCTTTGAAAGTAAGTTTGTCCAGCCACTCAGCGTTGTAACGAATCTCCGCCTTTTTTATGTCGATAATTTTAGACGCTTGATCAAGATATGTTTTAGCGTTCTCCAGAACTTCTTCTTCCGTCAAAGGAACCCTTTGATTGGTCTTGCCCGATGGATCACCGATTCTGCCAGTGAAATCTCCTATTAAGAAAATGACTTTATGCCCCAAATCCTGAAATTCCCTCAGTTTCCTTAAGCCTACCGCATGGCCAATATGGATAACCGGACTTGACGGATCAACCCCTATATAAATTCTAAGTTTCTTGCCCGATAAAAGAAGCTTTTCTAAATCTTTCTTTACAATAACTTCTTCAACATTTTTATTTAAAAGTTTTTCGATCGCTTTTGACATTTTTTCCTTTTGATAACAGTTATCGTTGATAATAAAAACCTGTTCAATTATACTTTCTTTTTTGCTATAATTCAAACGCTATAGGAAAATAATTTCAACTTCAAAATATATGGCTAAACGAAGATACACAAAAAGAAGACGGCCAGCAAGCAACTACTCAGGAAAATCCGGAAAATCAAAGAAGATAAACCCCTTTAAGAAATACGGCCTAGTTGCCGGCTCAAAGGAGTTTCTTCATAATCTTTTCTTTACAAAATCCGGCTGGAAAAAGATCGGCATTGCCTTTGGGGTTTTCATGGGTTTAATGATCCTTCTTGCCGCATGGTATGCGAAAGACCTACCTTCTCCATCGAAAATAAACAGTAAAGTTGCAGCTCAATCAACTCAGATATTTGATAGAAACGGTAAAATCCTCTATGAAGTTCATGGAAATGAAAACCGCATACTTGTCGACATGAAAGACATCCCACAAAGTGCCAAAGATGCCACGGTTGCAGTCGAAGATAAGGGTTTTTATAAACATCATGGTTTCGACTTTAAGAGAATTGTTGGAAGTATAGTTTATGACGTTGTTCATCGTGAAAAAGGTCAGGGTGGCAGCACCATCACACAGCAATTTGTAAAGAACGCAATTCTTACTAATGAAAAATCATTTTCCAGAAAGATTAAAGAGTTCATGCTTTCCGTGATGATTGAACAAATGTACTCCAAAGACGACATTTTAAAGATGTATTTGAACGAAATACCTTATGGCTCAAACGCTTACGGCATACAAGTAGCCTCAAAAACTTATTTCAACAAAGACGCAAAAAATCTAACCCTAGCGGAGGCGGCAACACTCGCTGCGCTCCCAAATGCACCAACATACTACTCTCCATACGGTCAACACAAAGATGAGTTGATGAAACGAAAAGATATGATACTAGATCTCATGGCCGAACAGAAATACATTACAAAAGACCAGGCTGAGGCCGCAAAGAAAGAGCAGCTTGCTTTCTCTGGAAATGTTTATGGGAATATCACTGCCCCCCACTTTGTCATGTATGTCAAAGAGCAGCTGATAGAAAAATACGGCGAAAATACCGTGAATACCGGCGGGCTTAAAGTTTACACAACACTAGATATAGAAAAACAGAAAATGGCAGAAGCAGCTGTAGCAACTAATGTTGATAAAAACAAAGGAAGATATAAAGCGTCAAATGCCTCGCTGGTTGCGATGGATCCGAAAACAGGGCAAATCTTGGCCATGGTCGGAAGCCGGGACTTCTTTGATGAAAATATTGACGGAAATGTGAATGTGGCAATCGCCAACCGACAACCGGGGTCATCATTTAAACCGTTTGCATATTCTACTATATTGAAAGGCGAAAACTGGGGCGCTGGAAGCACTTTCTTTGATGTACGAACTGACTTCGGTGGCGGCTATGTACCCAGAAACTACAACGGAGGATTCCAGGGACCGATGTCGATGAGATCGGCTCTTCAGCAATCAGAGAACATACCTGCGGTTAAGGCTCTATATATAGGCGGCGTGAGCAACTCCATCAAAACAGCCCATGATATGGGTATAACCACACTAAATGACCCGAGCCAGTATGGACTATCACTCGTTCTGGGTGCCGGCGAGGTAAAACTTCTGGATATGACAGGAGCTTACGGAGTATTCGCAAATGGCGGAGTAAAAAAAGATCAAACTTGGTTTACAAAAATTGAAGACTCAAACGGTAAAACTCTGGATGAATACAAAGAAAAACCTGGCAAAAGAGTTTTGGATGCTCAGGTGGCATACATTATGAGTAACATACTCTCGGACGATGCTTCAAGAGCAAGGGTATTTGGTACAGGTGGACCTCTGACACTAAAAGGCAGACCCGTTGCCGCAAAAACCGGTACTACCGACAGCTACAAAGACGCATGGACTATGGGCTATACCCCATCGCTCGTTGCCGGAGTATGGGCCGGAAATAATGACGGCACACCAATGTCTAGCGCCGGCGGATCTATCGCTGCTGCTCCAATATGGCATGACTTTATGACGAGTGCCCTTGCAGGCTCAAAAGTTGAGCAGTTTTCACGGCCTTCCGGTATCAAAAGTGTGACACTGGACGCCGTAACAGGCAAAAAACCTACCGCTACTTCCAAACAAACCCGTACTGATATTTTCCCAAGCTGGTACAAGATTCCTTTAGGCACCGACGGGAGTGAATACAAGGTAAATCCGGCCACAGGCAAACTGGTTAATGATAGTTGCCCGCCGGCACAAATTACCACCATTACTAAAAATGCTCTCACCGCTGAAATACCTCAAGGAGACCCAGCTTACTCAAGATGGTTCGCTCCAATAGCCGCATGGGCAAGTGCCAATGGATTTGTGGCTGGCGATACAACTATTCCAACCGAACAAGACAACTGCGCTGATATCAATAAACCTGCGCCAACAGTCAGTATCACATCTCCGGCAGAAGGTGATAATGTTGAGACTCCTGTTGTTGTGAATATAAATGCCGAGGCTGCTGCCGGTATCGATAAAGTTACAGTAACAGTTGATAATGGTACAAGTTATGAAGCTTCCGCTATGCCAAATGGCAATGGTTATACTGCAAATGTGCCACTTGGAAGTGTTGGCGAGCACACATTATATGCAACAGTGAAAGACAAGGCTTCGAAAAGCACACAGTCACAGACAATTCATGTTACCGTAAAGCCTTAGTTTTGTTTGTCAAAACCCATTATTTTTGAAATAATAGATTTTAGTCGGAGGGATTGATCTTATGAATATTCGTAATATTTATTCTCCCGGCTAGGCAGCGAGATGAAGATGCCATGGTTAGGACTTCACCTAGAGTGAGTTTTGGTGAAGTGTGAGAGGGAGTTTCAGCAAAGTGCGAGAGGGAGCTCTGGCGAACAAAAAGAAGTCAGACGAACTTGAGCATCAGTTGATCAAACTTAAGCACCGCTACCCGAACAAACTCAATGGTTGTTCGAGCCCTATCCGATTCTTACTGTTCGATGCAAAGGAGAAGTTTCTCTATTTCGGAAGCCGCCCAAAATTTAGGCATCCGAATCCTAGATGAGAAGCTGAGGTCGGGTGTGAGGTTCTTCTAGAAGGGCCGATCGCTCGGCTTCTTGTTTTTTAGTTTAGAGCTCGATGGTCTTTTATTTTTTATTTTGATATAATCAAACATAAGTGATAACAAATGAAAAAGGAGTGATAATGAAGATTTTTTCTACCCTAAAAAAGCATGCGGAAAGTTTTCTTGAACCATATAAACAACAAGAACCGGCAACATATGCAGCCGCAGAACAAGCAATCGGCGCCGTTCTCATCACAGATGGTTTTATTGGTATAGATAACCCATTTGGCGGCAAAAAGCGCCCTGGGATATTTGGTACGGTAGCGGGCGTCCTTTTCGGAGTCCTTTTTCTTTTTATCCCAACAATTTTTGGAAATATGTCCGGCATAAACAAAATGACGGCAACAACTCAAGCAACGGTTGTTTCAGTTGGCATGAACACAAATACGAATACAAATACTACAAGTCGTACAAGATCATCAAACAACAGCCCTTCTTGTTCGTTGACAGCACGTTATACAGTTGATGGTAAGGAATACACAAAACAAGCCTCTACCTCTTCGTCGGGTAACTGTGGATTGTCAGAAGGACAGACCGTTACCATCAATTACGATCCGGCTAACCCCGCTTCCTGGACAAAGGATGCAAAAACAACTGGGATTGCTCTGCAAGCGTTTTTTTGGATAGGCATACTTATGATTATCTCTAGCCTTATAACCTTTATTATTCGTTTACTTAGTATTATTTATGGCTGGAAAATCTTAAAGGACGGCCGGAAGTTAGCAGAAACTTTACCGCAAGGCACGAATCTCGAAACAATGATCAATGAGATTAAACAAGGCTTTATTGGGAAAGTTTTTAACTTTGGAGGTGGTATGGGCGCTGCCGTGGGAGGCATAGGAGGTTTAGAAAGTATGGTCTCATCCATGACAAATCCGACAGCTCAACCACCAACACAACCAGCCCCACCTGCTCAACAGACCCCACAGACACAACAACCCGAACAACCAATCCAAAATACACAGCCACCTGTACAGCCGGCTCAACCAACACCACCGGCTCCTCAGACCGATCCGGCTGCCACCGCTTATCCAACGTCTGAGCCAACAACTATACCCGAGCCTCAAGCGTCCGAACCAGCCGAGACTACTCCTCCAGAGTCCGAACCAACTAACGAACCTGGGTCTGCTAAAGAATAAAATAATAATTGTATAAATGAAATGGGGCGGGTTTCTTTTAGAAACCCGCCCCGATCTGTACTAGTTGAGGTAGTGGAAATTCCCGTCGGGGAGTATTTCGAATCTCCTCATTCTACGCCCTAACAGTTCGCGTTCCCTACCTTCGACCGCATCAACCATAGCCCAGATTTTCTGGATAAGTTCAGTCGGAATATCCGGGTTAAATGTGACTGTATACCTGAGAGCAACCTGCTCTTTTGGTTTTGGTACACACATTTAGATCACCTCCACGAATTCTCCGTTCGGTCCAGCAAATAGGCGTTTCTTTCGCTGTCCTCTGAACGTCCTTTCCTCACCTTGAATCATCGCCACATCATGCCAGATTTTTTTGTAAAAAGCATCTGGTAATCGAACATCTACTGTCCCTCTTGAATGCTTTGCGAGTTTGATAGGTTTTGGCATTTTCTATACCACCTCGTTAATTGGGATCAACCTTCCGTCCGGCCCGACTGAGAGACGCCTCCTTTTCAGTCCTTTATGGACTAGTTCTTCTGCCTCTACAGTTGCTACGTCCGACCAGAGCTTTTTATAAAAAGCGGCAGGTAATCGAACGTCTATTGTTCCTTTGGAATTCCTCGCCAATATCAAAGGCTTATCTTCGGACATTGCTCAAACCTCCTTAGGTTTTCTAAAGCATGGGAAAATAACAAGGTGCTAACGCCAGACAATATTAGAATAAATTAGTCCACAAGTAAACAACTATTTGGAAACGAAATTATTGCCTTTGCAAGGATGACAGGAAGCTAAAGATACCTTACTTCCGGCTCCAGCTCTACACTAAACTTTTCATAAACTTTTTGCTTTACTTGCTTGGCCAATTCCTTGATATCACCCGCTGTAGCATCGCTGATATTTACCAGAAAATTCGCATGCATCTGCGAAACTTCTGCCCCACCAACTTTCATGCCCTTGGCTCCTGCTTCTTCGATTAACTTTCCTGCCGCAACTTTACCACCAACTTCCCAATCGCGCATTTTATTATAAATTTCAGGAGACAAATCTGCCGTTTCAATATTTTTAAAAAAGCTCCCGCAAGACTTCCCCGCCGGATGCTTCCCGCTTCTCTTTGATAAAATTTCTTTTACGGCTGAGGCAACTTTTTCACTAGAACCTTCAGAAAAAACCATGGTCGCACTCAAAATAATCCCTTCCATTTTCTTGAAGCTGCTATCACGGTAGCTAAAGACCATTTCACTTCTCTGAATTTCTTGCACGCCTGTTTCATTCAGGAACTCTACCGACTCGATAATACTTTCAATTGACTTTCCCCATGCTCCGGCATTTCCAAGAATTGCCCCGCCTAGAGTCCCTGGGATCCCAGCCAAAAACTCTCCTCCAGCTAATCCCTCTTCACTCAATAATTTTATAATTCTCGCCAAACTTGCTCCGGATGATACTTTGACTTTGTTTCCGCTTCTTTCAATTTCATTTGCCTTATTCACTATCACAATACCGTCATATCCGTCATCAGAAATCAAAACATTGCTGCCACCACCAAGAACCAAATAATTTATATGTTTCTCTTTCGCAAAGTTAAAAGCATCAACCAAATCCTGCCCACTTTTTGCCAATACAAAATACTTAGCGCTTCCGCCGACACCATAGGTATTATATTTTTTTAGATCAATGTTTTCTTCTATTTTCACCATTATCAGAACCGTTTATTTTTGCAAAATACATTTTCCCCGCCGGCGTCTGGAGTATTCTGGTGATCACTACATCCAGTTCCTTCCCGATGGACTTTCCGCCTCGCTCCACCACTATCATCGTGCCGTCAGTCAGATAAGCCACCCCTTGAGTCTTGTCTTTTCCGGTTTGAATAATTTTAAGAGTCATCTTTTCACCCGGGATAATAATGGGCTTTATTGCCTCGGAAAGTTCGTTGATATTTAAAACCCTGACGCCTTGAATCTTTGCTACCTTGTTCAGGTTATAGTCTGTTGTTAAGATGATTGCCCCCTTCTGTTTCGCAAGCTTCACAAGCTTGGCATCAACTTCCTGAATATCAGGAACATCCTCAGTTGAAACTTCAAGTTTCACTCCTTTTTCTTTCTTCAGCTTATCCAAAACCTCAAGACCCTTTTTCCCCTTTTCTCTTCTTAGGTTTTCGCTGGAGTCTGCAATGTTTTGAAGTTCATGCAAAACAAATCTGAAGAGCAGGAAATTACCCGTCATGAAACCCGTCTTGACCACATCCAAAAATCTCCCGTCAATTATGGCCGAGGTATCTAGGATTATTTTATTTTTTTCTTTGCTTTTGCCTGCGTCTTCCAGCTTCGGTAGCCTGATAAGTTTGAAGATATCGGTGAAAAACTTCTCTATTCCTTGAGTTTTCGCGAAGAAAAGATACAGAGAAGCAACAACGCATACAGCGCTAACGGTCACCGGAACCCAGATGGCAAAGTCGCCCGGAAGTTTTTGGAGAGGTAGGGATATAAGTGCCCCTATAATAAGTCCAATAATAATTGCTGGTATACCAATATAGAATCTTTTTGCAGGTAACTTTAGGAAAAGTTTTGTTGCAAAAATGCCTCCAAAAAATATGGCCACTAAAACCAAAAGCAAAAGTGTGTTAGTCGTCATCTTTTGTTTCCTCTTTTAAAGGTGCTTTTATATTAACGCCGCGTCTATGGCTTCTTTTATATTTGAAACGCGGATTAACTTTATCTTTCCGCCCTTCACTTCACCAATCTTGCTGGCATTTGGTATCAAAACGGACTTGAAACCAAGTTTCTCTATTTCCTTTATCCGTTCCTCTACATTATCCACATTTCTTATCTCTCCTGCAAGACCAATTTCTCCAAAAACGGCCATGTCGTTTTGTATAACTTTATTTTTATAGGCGGATGTAATCGCAAGCGCCACAGCCAGATCAACCGCCGGCTCACGGATGGCCATCCCGCCAACAATATTTACAAACACATCCTGATTTGTAAGATTGATACCCGCTCTTTTTGTAAGGACCGCAATAAGTAGATTCAATCTATTTAGGTCCATCCCACTGGCAGTTCTTTTTGGATAACCAAAGCTTGTTATAGATGTCAGCGCCTGTATTTCGACAAGCAGCGGTCTTGTTCCTTCCATGGTCGCAAATATCGCCGTTCCCGAGGCCGACTTTAGCCTCTCTGACAGTAATATTTCCGAAGGATTCTCTACCTCCGTCATCCCCTCTTTCGTCATATCAAAAATACCCGTTTCATTTGTCGAACCAAATCTGTTTTTAATCCCGCGAAGAACCCTAAATCCTCCGTATCTCTCACCTTCCAAATATAAGACAACATCCACCAAATGCTCAAGAAGTCTTGGACCGGCCAAGTTCCCTTCTTTTGTAACATGGCCAATAAGTACAATTGCGATGTGTTCGCTTTTTGCCAGATTCATCAGTTTCTGCGCGCACAGCGACACCTGCCCAACACTTCCTGAAGTGCTCATCACATCATCAGAGTAGACAGTTTGGATAGAGTCAATAACCACGAATGATGGCTTTTCTGACTTTATTTGGTCGATAATCGTCTCAACATTTGTTTCAGATAAAACAAACAATTTATCAGACTGTAGCTCTAGCCTGCTTGCTCTAAGAGATACTTGCCGAGCCGACTCCTCTCCGCTAACATATAAAACTTTTTTGCCGCTTGCAACTTTTGCCGCAACTTGGAGTATTAAAGTCGACTTTCCTATCCCCGGATCTCCGCCGAGAAGAATAAGTGAACCCGGTACTATCCCTGATCCGACTACCCTGTCAAACTCGCCAATACCTGTGGCTAGCCTTGTGATATTATCCTCCGCTTTCCCAAGAGGCTCAGGCTTACTCAAGGAGCTTGAAGTTCTTGTGCCGGATTTTTTGCCAACGCTAAGCTGCGTTTCTGTGAGAGTATTCCATTCCCCGCATTGCACACACTTCCCCTGCCACCGGTCATAAAATGCCCCGCAGTTCCCGCATATGAATTGTGTTTTAACTTTCGCCATATCTAAAGAATATATAATTCAAAAACCTAAAACAAGTAGACAAAAATATGGACCTGATAATTCAGGTCCACTAAAGGGCCGGGCGGCATCTTTGCCCAGCCCCCTTTTGTTCTGATTAAGCGTGGACTGAAACGTCCAGCAAATCAAGGTCAACGCCGGTTCTTTCGCATAGCTTCTGAAGAGGCTCAAGTACCCCTTCTTCCACCAAAAGAACTGCGTCATCGTCGTTCTTGAAGCAAGGTTCCAGCCGTGCCATTACCTTGTCTGTTGCATGAGGAAGATCACCAATCAAAGCGCTAGTAACATCCGTTGAGAACCTTGATGTAAAGCCAGTCTTGGAATACATAACTAGGTGCACATGTTTCCCATATTCCTTGTTCTGCCAAAAGAAACCATAGTGGCCGAACTTCTCGACGTATTCTCCCACGCCAAATTCACCGGCAAAATCCTTCTTATCCTCAACCCCTCCAGCACTGTTCGTCTGAAGCCATGGCGAAACATCTGCAACAAGAATAGCGGCTAACTTTCTGGCCATTTTAGTATCACCTCCTTAAGAGCGTCAATACACTGGAATAGAATAGCTTATTGATAGAGAGATGTTATCATAACCACCAAAGGAAAAACAAGTAGACAAAATTACTTTTTTACCGGCACTTTCCGATATTTTAAAATAAGTCCGACATTTGTAGCCACAACCAGAGCCGAGATACCATTCGTCAGAATGATGGCTATATCGTGGATATGAAAGCCGTAGAAGAACCAGATAGTTTGAGCACCTAGAAGCAGGAGAAACATTGCTAGAGACAGCTCCTCAACTTTTTTTGTTTTTAGGGTCTTAGAAACCTGCGGCAAGGTACTAAAAACTACCATTATCCCCGCAATCATCGCAACAATTTGAAACTTATCCATCTATTAAGTTTAGTTGAATATCTAAAGTTAAGCAATTTTAAACTGAATTATTTTTTTGGGCAAGAAAAAGGAGAGATCCTTCGTGCCTCAGGATGACGGAATGAGGTTCTTCTCGGCGTGATTTTTGTTCTCTCCCGACATCACGGAGAAATAGTGGATAAAACTTAAAAATTTAGAATGTTCCGAAGGACAAAAGCAGTATTAAACGGAGTGGTTGCTGTTTTGAATGATAAATTTTTATTAGTTTTATCTATTTCATAGTGCTAGTCGGGGATTTTTGATTCTACTTTTTCTAAAAAAGTAGATAGAGTATTTTAAAGTCTGGATTCCCGCCTCCGCGGGAATGACATACGGGGAAAGGGATTCCTCCGCTCGTCCTTTCAGGAAATCGGTCGGAATGACAAAGAGTTATTTACTGTTTATTTTCCTCTTATCCGCTTTTATTTGCAGAACATAGAACTGGAGATTTTCTTCCATTTTCATCACAGATATTAGATCACCTTCGTTAAACTCACCGGAGAGCATACCTTCGGCCAAAGGCGACTCGATATAGTTTTCAATAGCTCTTCGCATCGGCCTTGCGCCGTTTTCGATATCATAGCCCTTTTCCATGAGAAACTTCTTGGCACTTTCTGACACTTTGATGGTGATATGCTTTTCATCTAACCTATCCTGTAACTCTCTCAGTTGAAGACCTACAATCTTTTTGACGTCAATCTTTGACAGAGCCTTAAAGACGATTATTTTATCAACACGGTTTATAAACTCGGGTCTGAACTGCGTCTTCACGTTTTCCATTACTTCCTCTGAAATTTTCTTGTGAAGAGACTCAAACTCTTTTTCTTCTGTTGAATTTTCGGCGCTAAATCCGAGCTTCGCTGTTTTAAACATTTTGTCAGCACCAATATTTGAAGTCATAATGATAATCGTATTTCTAAAGTCTACCTTTATGCCTTTTGCGTCTGTCAGATGACCAT
This sequence comes from bacterium, assembly GCA_030647205.1. Lineage (GTDB taxonomy): Bacteria > Patescibacteriota > CPR2 > UBA1875 > JAJYID01 > JAKANV01. Next base: position 154,836 of record JAUSJO010000005.1, on the reverse strand, counting down.
CTTCCAAAATTTGCAAAAACATATTGAAGACATCAGAGTGCGCCTTCTCTATCTCATCAAGAAGAATTACAGAGTAAGGTTTTCTGCGGACAATCTCGGTTAGTTGTCCGCCTTCCTCAAATCCAACATATCCTGCCGGCGCGCCAACAAGCCGAGCCACATTATGCTTTTCCATAAACTCACTCATATCAAGCTTCACAAGCATATCTTCTGAGTTGAACATTTCAGCAGCCAAAGCTTTGGCAAGTTCTGTTTTACCGACACCGGTCGGACCAAGAAATATGAATGTACCAATGGGCCTTTTTTCGTTTGAAATACCGGTCCTTGAGCGTCTTATCGCACGGGAGATTTCATTGATCGCTTCATCTTGACCTATAATTCTTTTTTTGAGGTTTTTCTCCATATTTAGAAGGCTCTCGCTTTCTTTTTTGATCAAGCGAGTTACAGGTACACCGGTAGAAATAGAAATAACTTCCGCAATGCTTTCCGCTGTGATTTCCGGCTCGTGGTAGTCTTTTGTGATTTTCTTGAGATTTCTTATCTTTGCCTCAAGGAGTTCTTCTTTCTGTTTGTACTCAGCCGCCATGATATATTTCGCAGCTATCACAGACTCTTCTTTCTTTTGAATAACTTTCTTGAGATCCTTTGCATAATCTTTCAAAGTTTTTGAAGGACTCTTACCTTTTTTGATTTTCAAAAGACTTGCTGCCTCGTCAATCAGGTCAATAGCCTTATCAGGTAAAAATCTATCTGAAATATATCTTTTCGACATTTTTACTGCTGCCTCTATCGACTCATCAGTAATTTTAACCTTGTGATACTCTTCAAAGTTCGGCCTTACGCCTTTGAGTATCGCGATGGTTTCTGCAGGTGTCGGCTCGGCTAAAGTCACCGGCTGGAAACGCCTCTCAAGCGCAGCATCCTTTTCTATATATTTTCTGTAATCATCAAATGTCGTTGCACCTATAACCTGGATTTCGCCCCTTGAAAGAGTGGGCTTTAGGATATTTGCCGCATCTATCGCGCCTTCTGCAGCACCGGCGCCAACTATGGTATGAAGCTCATCGATAAACAGAATAATATTATTGTTCTCTCTCAGCGCCTCAACAATTTTCTTTAAACGCTCCTCGAACTCACCTCGATATTTTGTGCCGGCTATGACATTTGCCATATCAAGCATCAAAATCTTTTTACCAGAGAGTTGCTCCGGCACGTTTCCGGAAACTATGCGTTGAGCCAAACCCTCAACCAGAGCAGTTTTCCCTACGCCGGGTTCGCCGATTAAGACCGGATTATTTTTTGTCCTTCGATTTAAAATAGATATAACGCGCGCGATTTCCTTATCACGGCCGATTATCGGATCGAACTCTTTTTTCTTTGCTTTTTCGGTAAAGTCTACGCTGTAGCTTTCAAATATTTTAGAACTATCATTTCCTGCTCTCGTTTGTGCAAAATCCCTATGTATACCCATAGGACTGTCCTGAGCGAAATCATCGCTGTACATATCCATATTGTCGCCCGAGCCTCTCTGCAAAAACTTATCAAGCTCGCTTGTGAGCGAAACGATCTGAATATTGTCGTTTTTCAAAACTTCATAGGCCTTTGTTTTCTTGCCCATAAGCAGCGCTCTTAAAATATGCTCAGTGCCAATATAGTTTGACTGATAGCTTTTGCCGAGACCCATGGCAACTTCGAGAGATGTTTTGGCAGATTCTGTAAGCGTAACTACATTACTCCCGCCTTCCCTTGCATTTGCCAGACTTTCCTGAACTGACGGATAAGCAGAAATATCACTCTCAAAACCAACACTTTTTAAAAGTCTTGAACCGACAGAATCAGTGACCAGGTATATCCCAACCAAGATATCATCGGTATCTATATCTGAGTTCTTTTTCTTTGCAATCTTTTGCGCGTTCAAAAGACATTGCTTGGCGTTGCCTGTAAACCTGCCGAATAAATTAAATTCCTGCATGTTTCCCCCTTCCTTGCTTATCCCGTCTCTACGGGACATACTTACTTTGCTTGCTGCGCCTTTGTGTTTTCCTCTTCCTCTTCTTCTAAGACCTCTTCAATGCTTGGACCATCCGGTTCTTCTGCTTTTTCAACTTTAACTTCTTTATTCTCTTCTTCTGTAGCTTTTAGTGCATTTCCGGCAACCGACTCTCCCGCATAAGGAGTCTCTGGTGCATCATCAATCTGTTTTCTCTCATCTTTTATAATTTTTGGCGCCTCAACTTCTTTTTCTTCTCCGCCAATCTCAGCAACTAGATCATCTTCCGTTTCTTGTTTACTGTCTAAATCTGCACTAGCTTCTTCTGTGACTGGCTTGTCTTCTTTCACAGGCTCCTCTTCGACTGCTGGCTGATCATCAGCGGGTTTTTCTTCCGTCTCAACCTCAGCCGACTCTTGCGACTCTATATTCTTGATAATCGCATCTTCTAGATCCGCCGCCTTCTTGGTTTCTACAGGAGCAGCCGCAGCTTGGATGCCCTCAATACCTGCATCATCCGTACCTGCAATATCTACGTTCCAACCAGTAAGCTTAGCTGCAAGACGGACATTTTGACCCTTTTTACCGATTGCAAGAGATAGCTGATCCTCAGGAACCTTCACGGTTGCTTTCTTCTCTTTTTCGTCTATCTCAACTTCTATCACTTTCGCCGGTGAAAGAGCATTGATAATGTAGGTTTTAATATCAGGATCCCAAAGGATTATATCAATTTTCTCTTCACCAATTTCGCTCATAACCGACTGGACCCTTGAGCCTCTTTGCCCAACGAGCGCGCCAACCGGATCGATGCCTGCTGTTTCAGTATAAACGGCTATTTTTGTTCTCTCGCCGCCTTCACGAGCGACTGACTTGATCTCGATTGTTCCTGCCAGTATCTCCGGTACTTCCATTTCAAAAAGTTTTCTAATCATATCCGGATGAGACCTTGAAAGAACTATCTGCGGACCTCTTGTGGCACTTTCAACTCTTACAACAAAAACCTTCAGTCTCTGACCAGTATAATAATGTTCTCCGGCCATTTGCTCGGTTCTATATAAAACTCCGGTGGCTTTTCCAAGATCTACGATTACAGTGTCGCCCTCAACTCTTTGAACAACCGCATTTATAATGTCGCCTTCTTTATCTTTAAACTCTTCAAAGACCATATCACGTTCAGCTTCTCGAATTCTCTGGATTATCACCTGTTTTGCAGTTTGAGCTGCAATTCTGCCGAAATCTGCCGGAATATCCAGGATTTCAACCGTATCACCAACTTTTGCGCCTTTTTTGATTTTGTTTGCGTCAACTACGCTCATCTGAAGCATTTTGTCTTCAACTTCATCGACGACTTCTTTTATAACATAAACTTGGATTGCTCCGCTTTCTTCATCTATTTCAACTCTGACTTCCTGATCTTTTGATCCGTAGTCTTTTTTATAGGCGCTTGCCAGTGCCGCCTTAACTGTTTCCATTACAACATCACGAGAAAGGTTTTTCTCGTCGCAAATCTGGTTGATCGCCTGTGTAAACTTTGCTTGCATTTTATTCTCCATCTCCCCCTTTTGGGCTTATTTAATTTTTAACTCATATAGCTCTCTTTTACATCTGGCATTCAAACAAAAATAATGCTTAATTTTAGATAAATATAATACTTTTGCTTGAAAACAGCCGTAAAAGACTATAAAAGCCGGAACAAATTCCGACTACGTTCTCATTATAGCTATGTACCTTACGGATGTCAAGCTGGAATTGCTAGATAACTATATTTATCGGCCTACCATTTATCCACGCTTCGGCATTATCTATCATAATGTCATTACCCACCTTCATTGATACATCGGTGTTAAAAGCTATATGTGGGGTAACTAGTATTTTCGGATGTTTTGCCAAGCCTTTATAGAGAGGGTCTGAGCTATCTCCAACCTTCACTCCTTCCAAATCAATAGCTGCACCTGATAACTTTCCTATATCTAAAGATTTTTTGAGCGCATCAATGTCATAGATTTGCAAACTTGTAGCACTTATAAAATACGCTCTTTCTTTCATGGCACCAAAAAAATTCTCATCTAATATTCCTTCTGTTTCTTTATTTCTAGCCAGACAATTTATCACAAAATCCGCATTTTCTACGCTCTTTTTTATATCGTCTCCTCGAGAAAAAACCATAACATTCATACCCAAAGCGTTACATACTCCGTGAACCTGCTTGCCAATATTCCCTTTACCTAAAATAGTCACATTTTTAGATGCTAATCCTGTGGTTTCCATGGGAAAACCAGCATATGAATCCGAGGGCTTATTTATAACTGAATACAGTTCTCTTGCAGCCATTATCATCATAGAAATAACCCACTCTGTCACGGCCGATTTGTTGCACCCAGGAGCATTTGCAACTTTTACTCCTTTTGCATCGAGTTTTTTTAGGTCTAGCCAACCCATTCCGACGAACGGAAAGCAAACAAGTTTGTCTTTCAAACTATAAATGACATTTTCTATCGGAGCACTTTCGGTACAAATAACATCAGCTTCTTTAAATCTTTTTAATGCTTCCTCGTCTGACTTTGCAGCTTCATTATAAATAGCACAATTGCCAAGAGCCTTTAGCCTTTTCTCCTGTTCTGGCGACAACCTTAATCCTTCCGACACAACAATCTTTGTCATTTATTTACCCCTGCTATTTTTTATTAATTGGCTTTATTATAGCATAAAAGTTTAAATATCTTCGACTGCGTTTTTGAGCCATTCAATAGTACCTGTTTCATAATCAATTGAGATAACGTCTATCCGCCAATCAATCTTTTCTATGTCTAAACCTATCTCAGTTAGATATCCCTTTGCTGTTGAAATAAGCTTTTTCTGTTTCTTTGCCGTTACCATCTCATAAGGTTTTCCGAATCTGGAAGTATTTTTTGCCTTCACCTCAACAAAGACAAATTTCTTTTTCTCTTTCGAGATAATGTCAATCTCACCAAATCTGGTGCGATAGTTCCGGTCGATAATCCGGAGCTTGTTTTCAATCAGATATTCTGCCGCCATATCCTCGGCCGTTTGACCGATTATGTGAGTGTTAACCACAAAGGATCCTTATGGGTTTGAAACTTTTACGATGCACATCGGAGATCCCATGCTTTTTTATGAGTTCCACATGTTCCATCGTTCCATAGCCTTTATTTCTGTCAAATCTATAGACTTCAGCTTCCGGAATACTTGAAATATACTTGTCTCTTTCTACTTTGGCGATTATTGAAGCACAAGAAATACTATAGCAAACTTGGTCTCCTTTAATTATCGGCAGGCAATCAAGTTTCTTATAGCTGATGGCATCTATCAAAAGAAGATCAACCGTAAGCCCTAATCCTTCTATTGCCCTTTCGATGGCAATTTCTGTTGCGAGAGTTAGGCCGTAGCTATCTACTTCATATGATTTAACCGCTCCGATGCTGTAAGCAAGCGCATTTTCTATAATTTCTTTATGGAGAGTTTCCCTTTTTAGAGGTGTCAACTTTTTCGAGTCATTTACACCATCTATCATCCTGTGGTTTTTATCAAAAACAACCGCTCCGACATATAGCGGACCTGCCCACGAACCTCTGCCAACTTCATCAATACCACAAATAATATTTTTGCCCTCGTCCCAGTATTTTCTTTCATATTTGAGTGTCGGTTTCATGCACCAAGTGTAAACTAAAACACGGGACTTTTCCACTCTCTCCTCTGGCATGGTTTTTGAAAAGAAGCCTCTCTTTGCGGCTATCGGCTCGAAAAGAGAACGAAAAGCTGAACGAACTTTTGAAAAGATGACTTCCGGAATCGGCTTGTTGTCATTTTTCAAATTTGAGAGAAGTTTTGAGTTATACTTTGAGAGGCCGTCTAAGCCGCGATTTTTGCTCTACTTTTTCTAAAAAAGTGGAAATTATTTAAAGAAAGGCTGGATTCCCGCCTCCGCGGGAATGACAAGGGAAAGGGATTCCTCCACTTTCCACTAACGTGGTATCGGTCGGAATGACAGATAGAGCAACAAAAAACCAACTCATCACGAGTCGGTTTTTATAAATTATATTTTTAAGATTTATGCTTCCGGTGTTTCTTCTTCTTTTTCTGCAGGCTCCGCATCTTCTTCAGATTTCTCTGCCTGTTCACCTTCAGTACTTTTACCATGCTCAAGGTCTTTCTCTGCCTTCTCTACGCCTTCTTCTATCTCTTCTTCGGGCGCTTCCTGCTCGTCCTCCGCAACCGGACCCGTATCTTCAACTTTGGCTTCTTTTTCTTCTCTTTTTGCAACATCTTCCGCGCTCACTGTATCAGCCTGAGCTAAAACATCTTCAGAGATTTCAACCGGCTCATCTATCTCTGCCTGATCAGCAGGAGCAAGTTCCTCTTCCTTCACGTTCACGGCTAATGCATCAAACTGCTTTTCTCTTAGTTTTGCTGACTTACCTGTCAAATTCCGCAGGTATCCGATGTTTGCTCTTCGTACTCTTGCCCTTTTCACAACTTGAATTTTCTCAAGTAATGGCGAGTGCATGAGAAATGTTCTTTCTACGCCAATGCCATAAGACATTTTGCGAACCGTGATAGAAGCACCGACATTGTTTCCACCCTGTTTCTTTATTACAACGCCTTCAAAAATTTGAATTCTCTCTTTGCTGCCTTCTTTAATTTTTGTGTGAACACGAACAGTATCCCCTGATTTTATATCGGGAACTTTTTTCATATTTTTAACGTCAAAATCTTTTATTCTATCCATAATGTGTTTAATTATTTTAAAAAATCGCGAAAGCGACTCTATGATTGTAGTAAATTATCTCATAAATGTCAATTGAATTCTAATTACAAATAAATAAAGCGAGATAAAAATTCTCAAATGTTATAACTGTAATCTTAGATATTTATCCCGCTTTGAGGTGGCTCGGGCAGACTTGCCCGAGCCACTTAATCTTTTGACCTTCAACGTCCCCCAAGGAAGTTAACTCCTCTTTATGACCCCGGGCTCCAGAAACTGGAACCAACATCACCCACCACAACCGGCGGACGAAAGGATGGATATACTACACGATTATCTGCTATATCATCTATCCTTTCTGTGATTGCCTCTGCGCTGTGCCCACATCCCTGGCACTCAATCTGAGCGTCAGTACACTCGACGAACCAACAAAGTTCGTCGTCAGAGATGTTTCTTTGTTCCCTAACAAGTCTAGAGACCTTTTTGAGAATACCTTTTTCTTTGGCAAGTCGGGCTCTTAATGCCAGCCCAAGCTCATGACAAAGATTACAGCCAAGAACTACATCATCGGCCGTCAGAAGGTCCTCATTGATCGAATCCAGAGAGGGAGCTTCAGAACAATCGAGGCCTCGATGGGAAACTTTATATCTCCCATCCCCTAAGCTAATCTTCCTGCTCATGTTTTCCCCAATCTTGTTGTTCGAAACCGGCATAATGTCTCATGAATCCATCCAGCTCGGGAACCCCCATTCCCCAAAACACCTAGCTTTTGCCAATCTCCTCCTTGCTTTTGTCGAGGTTTTTAGTGTCGGTAAGCCTTGCTTCTCCCTTCCACTATTCTCGGCGCTTTTTTTTGCGCACGCTTGTTGTTGCCATAAAGCCTCTTTATAATGTCAGAGATACTTTCATGTTTCTTGGAATTATGTACTATCGTTGCCAAAATCTCTATTTTACGCCCCATAGAAATCCGATCTTCCACAGACTTTACAGCCCCGTCTATATCACCATATTCATTCAGAGTCTCACTTTTGAGCCTCTTATCACCGTTTTCATCTATGTAATACAAGACCTCGATTTGCATGGCATTTCAGCCTCCAAATTGGGTTTTAGTCAAAAAATTTATCTATCAAGGTTCTTTAATTGAAGTTTAAATCATAACATAAAAATCAAATAATCGCAACTTTATCAGAAGCTAGCCGAGAATGGATACAATGTCATTTTTCAAATCCTCAGAGAAATCTACCCCTAGAGGCATTTTTACTTTCTTGCTCACCTCGTTAAGTTCAAGATGAATGATGACATCATTCTCCCCCGGCGCATCAGCCAGAGACTTTTTTAACTTTGCTAGCTTCTGCGTTTCAGTATATTTCGGCACGTATATTTCAAGACAGTTATCTCTAAATCGGATTATTTCCCCGCCTTCTTCCATATTTAAATCTTCGATTTCCCCTAAATCCTTCACACTATCTACAAGTATCTTTGGGTCAGCGTCTTTCATATTAACTTTACCATTAACTAGTATGAGTTTGCCTTCCTCAAAAAATCTGCTGTAGGAAGCAAGGATTTTCGGGAACACTACCAGTTCGCCGCTTCCGCTTTTGTCCTCAACTTTTACAAAAATCATATTTTCCTTTTTCCTCGTCAGGATTTTGTGAATAGTAGAAACGACACAAGCTACTCTAACTTCTTGTGAGGATTGGCTCTCGCCTAGAAGAGCAAGCTGAGTAAGCCCTTCTTTTTCTACATACTCTTGATAGCCGTCAAGCGGATGCTCAGAAATATAAATGCCGAGCAGTTCTCTCTCCCATGCAAGTTTTTCCTTTGATGTAGCATCAAAAACAGGTTTTGCCAGCTTCAGCCCCGGCATTTCTATCCCCTGTCCGCCAAAAAGATCTATTTGTCCGCTGAGCGTATCTCTTTGCGTTTTTTGGGCAAACTCGAGAATTTTTTCTAGATTAAATAGCAACGTTGAGCGGTCGCCAAAGTCATCCATTGCACCTGATTTAATGAAAGCTTCCATCACTTTTTTGTTAATTTCACGGGCATCTACCCTTTTACAAAAATCCTCTACCGACTTAAACTCTCCGCCTTCTTTTCTCGCTTTTACAAGCGCTTCGATGATACCCGTTCCAACATTTTTCACGGCAAGTAGTCCAAATCTGATATTGCCTGTTTGCTTAACTATTGCGAACTCCTGATAGGACTCATTTACACTCGGTGGCAAAACCTCGATACCCATTTTTCTACACTCGTCTATTTCTATCGCAATCCGGTCCATATTTGAGTAGTCGCTTGTCATGAGAGCCGCCATAAAGGCATCCGGATAGTGTGCTTTCAGATATGCCGTCCAGTATGCAATTAGCGCATAACAGGCAGCATGAGCCTTCACGAAACCGTACTGCGCAAACTTTTCAAAATCGTCAAAGACTTTTTCTGCCGTTTCCTTCTTTACCCCATTTTCAACAGCGCCATCGATGAATTTCGCACGCATTTTCTTCATCATTTTGGCAATCTTTTTACCCATTGCCTTACGAAGAGTATCAGCTTCACCGCCCGTAAAACCTGCCATTTCCTTTGAAATCTGCATGACTTGCTCCTGGTAAACTATAACGCCGTAAGTATTCTTGAGAGCATTTTCCATAAGAGGATGCGTATAAGTCACCTTTTTCTTACCGGCTTTTCGGGCAATAAAGTCGTCGATAAACTGCATAGGACCGGGTCTATATAGCGCCACCATAGCCACAATATCTTCAAAAACAGTCGGTTTCAGCGCCCGGATATATCTTTTCATGCCGGCAGACTCAAGCTGGAACACTCCTGTTGTTTCGGCCCTTTTTAAAAGCGCAAAAGTTTTTTTGTCATCCAGTTTAATGTCTTCTATCTTAATGTCTTTTTCATAAACTTTTTTAATAATCCTCAAAGCATTCTTTAAAACAGTAAGGTTTGAAAGTCCCAAGAAATCCATTTTCAGGATGCCGAGATCTTCAAGCGGAAACATAGAATACTGCGTGTTCGTTGCGATATCACCCTTTGTCGCTTTTTGGAGCGGTGTATAGTTTACGAGGGGCTCTTTTGAAATCACCACACCTGCAGCATGAGTAGAAGAATGTCTCGACACTCCCTCAAGCCTCTTTGCGATATCGATCAGTTTTTTTACTTTTTCATCTGAGCTATAAAGCGCCCTTAACTCCGGGACGTCCCGGACAGCATCAGATAGACCGGAAAACTGGGGTATCATTTTGGCTATTTTATCAACTTCGCCATATGTCATCCCCAAGACCCTACCGGTATCACGAATGGCATTACGTGCTGCCATTGTACCAAAAGTAATGATCTGCGCCACATGATCTTTGCCATATTTCTCTGCTACATACTCAATCACTTCATGACGCCTGTCATCAGCAAAGTCCATATCTATATCAGGCATGGAGATACGATCCGGATTTAGGAAACGCTCAAAAAGAAGATCAAACTGCATCGGTTCAAGCTCTGTAATATTTAGGGCATACGATACTACTGATCCCGCCGCCGAACCTCTACCGGGTCCGACAATGATTCCCTGATCTTTCGCCCAGTTCACAAAATCCCAGACAATCAGGAAGTATGATTCATAGCCCATTTTCTCTATAACACCCATTTCATATTCCACTCTTTCGCGTATCTCGGGTGTTATTTTCCCGTATTTTTTCTTCAATCCTTCTTCAACCAGCTTGCTCATATAACTTTGCACCGTCTCTCCATCTGGCACATCGAAGTTCGGGATCAATATTTTGCCAAGCTCTAGCTCCACGTTACATTTCTCGGCAATTTTTACTGTGTTTTCTATCGCCTCAGGTACATCTTTAAAAGCTTCCATTATTTCCTCTGGGGAAGTAAACGATATGTCGCAGTTCATCTTCATCCTATCCTCATCAGACACAAGCTTTCCTGTTTGCAAGCACAAAAGAGCATCATGCGCCTCACGATCCTCTTTATCTACATAGTGGACATCATTAGTCACCACCATCGGCATCTTGTGCTTTTTTGCAAATGCCTTTATGAGCTCGTTCATCTCTTCTTGTTCTTTGAATCCTGGCAAATATTGGAGCTCCAAGTAGAAATCATCGCCAAAGAGACCTTTATAAAATTTCAAAGCTTCTTCCGCCCCCTTTTCATTGCCATCTCTGAGTTTTGAGGCAATTTCACCCTTAAAGCAAGCTGATGATGCGATTAAACCTTCCGCATATTTCGCCAAAATTTCCTTATCAATTCTCGGTTTATAGTAGTATCCGTCAAGATGAGCAATCGTAGATAGCTTCATCAAGTTTTGATAGCCGGTTTTGTTTTTGGCAATCAGGATGAGATGGTTTGGCCTGCCGTCTGCCTTTTCGCTTTTATCCGTCAGCTTCCTCGGCGCTACGTATACCTCGCACCCGATCAAAGGCTTTATATCCCTTGCCTTCGCTTCCTTATAAAAGTCAACAATGCCATACATCACTCCATGATCGGTAATCGCGCAAGCCGGCATCCCATACTCTTTTGCCCTATCCAAAAGCTGAGGAACCTTGCACATCCCATCAAGAAGAGAATATTGCGTATGAACATGTAAGTGAACAAACTTTTTACTCAATGTCTAAGACTCCGTTTTTTAAGTAATCAAAACAATGGGTTGCCAAACCCCTCCTACTATTTGTCACTATTCTAGCATTGTAAAATCGACTTTGAAAGCCGATTATTATTCTTTAATCTTAATTTTTTTCTTCTTATCCAAATAAAGAAAACTTATAAACACAACTACGGCCACACTTAGTCCGATTAAAATCAGAACTTTTAGCCAGTCAAAAAGCAAATTATCCACGTCTACAACCTTTGTGACTATACTCTTCCCAGTATCGGTTGAGGAAAGTAGTTTAATACCGAAAAATACTACCAAAATGGCAGCTATCAGCTTAGTGAGAGATGTATTTTTAAGAAAGAAACAGTTTTCAAAATATAGTCCAATTTTGCGCTTAAAACCAAGTTTCTGGGCGCTCAAAACCCATTCAATCGCTTTTTTGTAAGCAGCTAAAAAATCTTCTATTTCAAATGTAGAAAGCCTGTAATCTTGAGTATTTAAAACTTCGTCTTTTTTCTTTATGGCATCTTTAAGATCAGCTCTACCGCTTAAGTTAATCCCTGCCCAAAAAAGCTGTTTTTTGAGGTCCTTCCCCGGATAGCCTTTTTCCTTCAAAACATTGCGCAAAAGCTTGTCGCTATCAAGTAGAGCCATTTTATAGCCGCTCTCTGTCTTCTCTTTTAAATCTGAGTTTATTTCAGCCCAAATATCACTGTTTTTGTCCGCCATAAACAATCTCCCTTTCGGGATTATTATAACAAAAACAGTTAGTCTGTACTACGAAAACCTTTGATCAGCTCGACAACTATGTAGACTACAATGTAGTAGAATGCCATTGCTGCAAGCGTTTCTATCTCAAATGTCGGCGACGAAACCTGTATTCTTCCCAAAGTATTGAAAAGATAGAAGAAAAACCAGACCAGCGGATAGCTTACTGCATAAAAGAATGACGTAATGATATTTCCACCGTTTGCACCAACCGCTGCAAACACCATTCTAAAAAGCAAGATAACTTCAGAAATCCCAAGTACCCACCACAAAACCCTCTCAACAGTAAGAGAAAGCGTGGATTCACGATGTTCTACCCTTGCTATCGGCTGAGCTATAGGATGAGCCCTATAGAAAATATCGCCATCTACCTCTTCTTCTTTCTTCTTTTTCTTTTTTGTTTCCTTTTCCATTTTTCCCTACCTCTCGCCCTCATGGGCGAACCACGTTTTTACGCAGTTTCTTTAATTAATTATTATTTCTTTCCCTAAAAGCGTTGATTACTTTTATCAGACCGTAGAAAACTACGAAGTAAATGAACAAAAGTGCTATGTTTTCATACAAAACCTTATTGGTCATTTCCGGTATTTGGCTCTGACCAGAATTCAGGAGTAGAACAAACGGATAGCTTGCTGCATACAAGAGATATGTCAGAAGGTTCCCGCCGTTTATACCAAAAAGCATCAGTAAAACCCTTATCGTAAGAAGCACTTCTACTGTCCCGGCAAAAAATATTACAACACTCTCTAGAAAATCTGCAGTCTTTACACCAATCTTTGGCAAATGGATTTCCTGAGGCGCAACTGCAGTCGCAGGTATTGCCTCATAGAAGGTATCGCCCTTTTTCTTTTTGTTATTTCCCCGTTTAATTTTATCTTCCATGTCTCCACCTCTACCCTCCGCGGTAGCCCCGAGCTTTATCGAGGCTAACTACGAATTAACTTTTTTTACATCTCCTCCTGTTCACGAGAATGCGCCGATAGCGCCATCGCAGAAAGCGAAAATCCTACAAGCACCAGATCGATACCGACCAAAAGGCCGATAAACCATAGCGACCCAACCGGCCAGCTTGCCCAGACTAGCACTCCAAGTATCACCGACAATATTCCGCTTGTCAGCATCCATCCCCAACCCGATACTTCTCTTGACGAGAGCGAAATTACTACCTTGAAAACACCGGAAATCAGGAGGTAAAGAGCCAGTAGAAATGTAAGCGTCACAAGTCCGCCCAGAGGATATGTGAGTAGTAGCACTCCGATGACGGCATAAGTTATAGCTACCAAGGTGTGCCAGAAAAAGCCGCTCCATCCACGAACGCTAAAGGCCTGTACTAACTGCGCCACACCTGCCACCACAAGGACTACACCCAGAAGAAATGTCACACCTACTGATGTTACAATCGGATAGACTACAGCCAACGCGCCAAGGACTATCATTACAATACCCATAGTGACTGCCCAGCCCCAACCTCTGTCGATAGCTTCTCTCTCCGATAGATCCATACTCATCGTTCCCGTTGCCACGGACCTATAGAAAGTTTTGCCGTCCTTCCCGGAGATACTATCTACTTTTTTTTCTTTATCATCTGTCATAACAACTCACCTCCTTTCTCAAGATGGAATTTTTCCCCTCAATCCTTTCAAATGTCTCACCCAAAGTTCCTGCTGCTTGAACCCACAATAAAACAAAGACCAGAGTATTACCTCTGGCAGACTTCCAAAAAGCTTGGAGTTTTTTTATGAATTGTTGTTATTTTTGATGAAAGCTAATTTTAAATCAAAATGAATATTCCCGACATCACGGAGAACTTCACTTTTAGCTTTCTTCCTGGCATGGTTTTAATAAAGAAAGCTTGGAAGCAAACGATCTCTTGCGACTATCGGTTCGAAAAGAGAGTGAGAACATAAGTGAACTTTTGAAAATATGGCTTCCGGAATCGGCTTGTTGTCATTTTTCAAATTTGAGATTATGTTTGAACGATACTTTTGAGAAGCCGTCTAAGTCGCGATTTTTACTCCACTTTTTCTAAAAAAGTGGATAAATAAAAAATATGACTGCTTTAGAAAATTTAATTAGTCTGGATTCCGGATCCCCGCCCGAACGACCGTTCAGGTCGGGCAGTAAGTCCAGAATGACAAAGAAATAGATCCTTCGTTCCACTCGAGGATGACATTAAGGTATATTCTAGACAACTCAGAATGACAGCTACGTTATTTTAGTTTTTCTCTCAAAACTTCATTCACTGCTTTTGGATTGGCTTGGCCCTTTGTTTTTGCCATTACTTGTCCAATGAGAAATCCAAATGCTTTTTCTTTTCCTGCTTTATAATCCTCTACTACTTTCAGATTTGCGTCTAAGACTTCTTGAATAATCTGTTCAATTGCGCCGGTATCTGTAATTTGTTTCATGCCTTTTTCTTCAATAATCCCGAGTGCGCTTTTACCTGTTTCAAACATTTCGGCAAAAACATCTTTTGCCTGTTTGCCGCTGATGACTCCGTTTTCAATCGCGACCGTAAGCTCGGCCATATTCTCAGGCTCGACTTTAATTTCAGAAAATTCTGTCCCCGTTTCATTGACTTTTCCGATTAGCTCAGTTGTCATCCAGTTTGCGACCCTTTTGGCATATTTCTTTTTGTCGTAATCATCCTTTGCCGAGGCTTCAATATGTTCCAAGGTTTTCTCAAAATATTCCGCCATTTCCACATCATCAGACAAACTCTCGGCTAATCTTTTGTCAAATCCGTATTCTTCTTCAAATCTTTTTGCCTTTTCCTGTGGGAGTTCGGGAAGCTGATCTTTCACCTTTTCTACAATTTCTCGCGTGCTGATAGACGAGATGTCAGGTTCAGGAAAATATCTGTAATCATTTGCCTCTTCTTTGCTCCTCTGCGGTAGGGTTTTCCCTTTTGAGTCGTCCCAACCACGTGTTTCCTGGGATATTTTCTTTCCATCTTCTAGCAAATCTTTTTGCCTTTGCTCTTCGAAAATAATCGCCCGTTCAAGCATCTTAAATGAATTCAGATTTTTTACTTCAACCTTCGTACCCAAATCCTTTGCTCCATTTTTTCTGATGGAAACATTGATATCAAAACGCATATTCCCCTGCTCCATGTTAGCATCAGAAATTCCAAGATGACGGATTAACGATCGCAAGCTCTGGGCAAACACCTTCGCTTCTTCGGCTGATGCCATATCCGGCTCAGTAACTATTTCGACCAAGGGAGTTCCGGCACGGTTCAAGTCAACAAGCGCATTATCGCTCTTATCATGAACGAGTTTCCCCGCATCTTCCTCTAGATGTATATGATGCAGATGAACCTCTTTTTCTTTTCCTCCGGCAAATACCTTCAAACTCCCACCGATAACCGGCGGATTTGTTGCTGAACTTATCTGGTATGCCTTTGGAAGATCGGGATAGAAGTAGTTTTTGCGTTCAAAATTAAACTCTTCAGGAATTTCAGCGCCAAGCGCCAAACCTAGCAGTATTGTCCACTCAATTGCCTGAGCATTTGGTACCGGCAAAGTTCCTGGGAATCCCATACAGACAGGACAGACATTTGTGTTCGGCTTAGCGTCGACCGACATATTATCCGACCCGCAAAACATTTTTGACTTAGTTTTCAGTTGAACATGTATCTCAAGGCCTATAGTTGTTTCATATTCTTGCATAGCCATAATTTTACCACAAACACAGTCAAACAGAAAACTCCCTTCTGTTTTAGCCCGGCGTGATTTTTTCAAAGGGAGGATAAAGCGAACGAAGATTTGAAAATAATGTTGTCTGAGCGTTCTAGCGAGTTCATTTTTTCAAACCTGAGAGAACTGAAATCCGACACTTTGTCGCCGCCATAAGTCGCGATTTTTACTCCACTTTTTCTAAAAAAGTGGATAATTTATAACAATGATCTATTCTGGTCAGGCCAGAATGACGGAATTGAGATCCTTCGTACCTCAGGATGACAAGAGCGGCCTTAAAGCTTATCCATCAAATCTTTTTTCTTAAGATCATACTCTTCTTTCGTGATAATCTTCTCGTGAAAAACTTGCGCCAAACTCTCCAGCTCTTCCACAACCTCACTCGCCGCCCTTCTTCTGCTCGCCGGGTTGTGAAGTATAAGCTGTCTGTTGATCTCACGAAAAAAATGTACTGTCTTTTTTCTGTTTTTTGTAAAAAACTGCAACCGGAACTTCTGGGCAAAATAATCGACAAATATTGTATCGAAAATAACTCCCTCATTCATATCCACACTCAGCGCACCTAAATACATCGGCCAAACATCATGAGATATCCCGAGAGGCCACCTAACAAGCACTACGATCCTTCTATCTGTCAGCACCGTCCAACGATGCCACTTTGCGTAGCTCCATGGCTCCTTGACAATATCGACCACTTTTTCACCCTCTTCTAAAACATCGTCCAAGTGCGCCTGCACTACTTTTGGTAATTTAATGTTCATAATCCACCCCCTTTTCTTAATAAGATTATGGACTCAGGATGGTACAAAAACATTAGAATATTTGACAAAATGAAGCATTATTATTTAGAAGTTATAACTTATCGAGGAGCTCTTTCTTCTTTTTCTCATATTCTTTTTTTGTAATCAATTTTTCATAAAAAATCTGAGCTAATGCCTCTAACTCTGCCTGAGTAACCACCGTTGCTTCCGGGTCACCCTCTCTTGCTTTTTCAATTTTCTCAAAAAAATCCACCGTTTTTTTTCTTTCTGATGGGAAAAACTGGATTATATGTTCAGGCTCACTGGAAACTCTTATAAATATCGTGTCAAAGACAATCCCCTCAACCAGTTCAAAGTGACCCTGACCCAGCAAAATCTGGATAATATCAAAACTCATGCCAAAAAAGACTTTTTTGATAAGATAAATTCTCTTACTTGTTAAAACAACCCACCTATTTCTTTTATATAAGCTCCAGGGCTCTTTACGAAAATCAAGAATGTGCTCATCGAATTCAAGAGCGTGATCTAACTTTGCGGCGATATCTTTTGGCAACTTTTCCATACCAAAAGGATATAGGAATAAAGGCGTAAAAACATTATGAATAATGACAATTATTTTTTAGATAAATAAGTTATAACGCTTTTAAATCTCTCAGAGATTTCTCAAAATAGGTCATTGTTCTTTTAACTTCAGGGAAAAGAAGATCATGGGTTGCCTCATGAGCAATCATATTTCGGGTTTTATGGGCACTCCATAGATTTTGATAATCACTATAACTTGAGAAAAATTTCTGCGCCTTCTTCATACGATCCGCCATAGTCCCGTCACTGCCAACCTTCGCCTTTAAAACGTAATCCACTAGTTTATCAGCTTCCATAATCGCTACTTTATATGTGCTGGGCTTGCCCTGACCTATAAGCTGCTCTATCTCCTGCCATTTGCTACTAACAAAGTTTAAATCCAAAGATCCCCTTGCACCGGTTTTCTTTTTCACACCACCGAGTATCCATCCTTTTCTTATAAGGATTGCGAAAACAACTCCGAAAATAGCCGCCCAGAATGTTAAGTACAGAAATGTTGTATCCATTATTTCTCCTCGATTGTAATTGTTTCTATGGTGACTTTCTCTTTTGGTTTGGACGATTCCCCTCCGCTACTTTGCTCTACCGGTGTCTCTGCAATCTTCTTTACCGTATCCATACCCGTAATCACATTGCCAAAGATTACATAGTTTTTTGGCAGCTTGCCTCCTGAGTAGTCAGCGGTCATTATGAAGAATTGCGACCCATTTGTGTTTTTCCCGGAGTTCGCCATCGCCAAAGTCCCAGGCAGATAGTCTTTCACAATTGGTTCATCGTCAAACTTATACCCCGGATCACCTGTGCCATTTCCATTCGGATCGCCGCTCTGTATCATGAAATCTTTGATAACTCTATGGAACGTTAACCCGTCATAGAAACCTTTTTTAGAGAGAAAAACAAAGTTGTTTACGGTTTTGGGAGAATTCTTTGCGTCAAGCTCTACCGTAATGTCACCCTTACTTGTTTTGAGAAGTGCAGTATACTTTTTGTTTGCATCTATCACCATATCCGGATATTTGTCATATTTTTTCACGCTGTTCTCCTTTTTTATTTCATTAGATTTATTCGCCTGATTTCGATCACCTTTCTTTAGTACAAACTCCTTGTACCCATAAGCCCCTACTAATCCCAACATAATCACTGCAAATCCCACGAAAAAAGTTTTCAAAAAGTTTTTTCGCCTTTCTTTCTTCTGCTTTTCCCTTTTAATCTGTCCAAGCTTTCTCTCTAACTTTATTTTTTGATTTTTTCCCATTTAGGCCTTCTTCGTATTTTTAGTTTTAATAAAAAACTTCCCGGTAAAGACAAAAATCGTAACCATATAAACAGTCATCAAGAAAGCAGAAGATGCCGGCAATACCGCCGACATGTCATCTCGTGACGACAGAACAAACCAAGCTAAGTATGAACACAATGCTACAGTAGCTACGGGCAATAATGTCCAAGTCGCGACCAGTTTATCCTTTACTCTTTTCTGGATGATAAATCTAATAATGAAAATGATTACTGTTAGGCTCAGGCTGTAAGGGATCATGACAGCATACCAGTTTATGGCATCTGTCATCGGGAAAAATGGCTTCAGGATAATGCCAAAGAACAAAATTAAAAGTCCGGATAATGGAGTTAAAAGGGTAATCAGAAAAAAATTCAAGAGTCCATTTACCATGGATTTACTATCCAACATTTTCATTACACTGCCACCTTATTTTTACGCCAATCTGCATTTGCCGCTTCTTTTTCAAACATGTGTGCTACGTTCAATATTTTGTTTTCTTCAAAATGCGGACCGACTATCTGGATTCCAACAGGCAGCTTATCAGCAGAAAATCCGGCCGGAACTGATATCGCCGGAAGTCCCGCCAAGCTCACCGGAGCCGTAAAGACATCTGCCATATACATAGAAACCGGATCTGCCTTCTCGCCGATTTTAAAAGCCGGAGTCGGCGCGGTTGGAGTAAGAATAATGTCTACTTTTTCAAATGCCTTCACAAAGTCATCATGAATCAATCTGCGAACTTTCGCTGCTTTCAAGTAGTACGCATCATAATATCCGCTTGAAAGTACGTATGTTCCAAGCATGATTCTTCTCTTCGCTTCATCACCAAAACCTTCGTCACGCGTCTTGAAATATGAATCGATTAAATCCTTTGAATCTTTAGCCGAAAATCCATATTTCACCCCATCATATCTTCCTAAGTTTGATGATACTTCTGCCGTTTGAATAATATAATAAGTCGCCACGCCATATTCCGTATGAGGTAACGTTATATTGACGACCTCTGCACCCATTTTCTCAAAAGTTTCCAAGGATTTTTTAAATACTTCACCAACCTCATCAAACAACCCTAAGCCAAAATACTCTTTTGGAACGCCAATCTTTAAACCTTTGATATCTTTATTTAAATCTTTAGTGTAATCAAGAACCTGTGAATCAGATGTCGTAGCATCTTTTTCATCTTTCCCTGCAATGACATTTAGAACAATGGCCGCGTCTTCTACTGTATGCGTTATCGGTCCCGGGCAATCCAGTGATGACGCCATGGCTATAAGTCCATAACGAGAAACTCGTCCATAAGTCGGTTTTAATCCTACCACGCCACAGAAACTTGCCGGCTGGCGGATAGACCCGCCTGTATCTGTACCTATAGAGTAAGGTACTTCACCCGCTGCCACAGCTGCTGCCGAACCTCCGGAAGATCCGCCGGAAACACGCTCCAAATCCCAAGGATTTGGCGTAACCCCATAGTCAGAGTTCTCTGTTGAAGCTCCATGCGCCCAAGCATCACAGTTGTTTTTGCCGACTATTATCGCTCCTGCATCTTTTAGCTTTTTAACAACAGTTGCGTTATATGGCGGGGTAAATCCATCGAGCATTTTTGCACTAGCAGTTGTCCGTAAATTCCTCGTGCAAAGAACATCTTTTATCCCCACAGGAATCCCATTCAATATACTTTTCGGATTGTCTTTTCTATCTACCTCTTCCAGACCGCTTAAAACAGTCACAAAAGCATGAAGTTTCGGCTCAACTTCCTTGATTCTGCTAAAACAATCAGAAAGAACTTCCCTTTTGTCTTTTTTACTTAACTCTTTAATTGTTTTGTTTATAAATTCCATTTCTTATTTTGTTTGTATTCCGTCATTCTGACGCAGGAAGAATCTCGAGATCCTTCGTCGTGCCTCCTCAGGATGACAGCTATTCAAATATCGACTTTACTTTAATAAATCCATCTTCTTTTGATGGCGCTTCAGAGAGAAGCTCTGCCGGCGTACCTTCCAGTATCTCGATTCGGTCCTCTCGTGTGACGTTCTTCGCTTTAATCCCTTGTGCCATCGGCTCCACATTGTCAGTATTTACTTCATTCAGCTTTTCTACATAGCCCAAAATATCCGCCAGATCTTTCCGGTATTTTGTAATCTCAGCATCCGTCAAACCGACTCTCGCCAGCTTCGCCAAATATTCAACCTCTTCTTTTGATATTTTTTCTGCCATAACTTAGTTCTGGCCTTCTTCTCGCATTTTTTTTCTCAATCTGTCTAATTCCTCACTATCACTCCTTTTCACAAATTCTTTGTATTCCTCTCCAACCTTTTTACCTTCGGAAATATCCTCTTTCATTGCAAGTCCAGCACGATCAGGATTTTCATGGAAGTAGTCCAGGTTACTGCCTGCAATAGAACTTTTTATATTTCTTAGGGCTTCTTTTTCAGCAATCATCCTTCCAATATTTCCTTCAGCCTTTCGATTTAACTCCTCTGGCGACGCTAAATCATTGATCTGTTCCAGAAACTCTGCTGTATCTTCTGCAATTTCTTTGTCCTTTACATAGCCTTTCTTTGCGCCTGCAGCTTCATCATCCTCAGTATGGATATACCTCTCTAAATTTTTACTTACCATAGTTTCTCCTTATTTAACTACTGAATATTATCTCATTACTGGGCTAAATTACAAACTATTTCACCATCTTTAAGAAATCTTCTTCGCTTACTATTTTGACGCCCAGTTGCTCGGCCTTGTCGGCTTTTGAGCCGGGGTTGTCGCCGACTACTACAAAATCAGTACTTTTTGAGACAGAACCAGAAGCATTTCCGCCGTTTGTACGGATTAACTCTTCTGCTTCATCACGAGTAATAGTATTGAGCGATCCTGTCAGAACGAAGGTCTTGCCTTCCAATTTACTCTTTACCACTTCATAAACTATTTCTACCCCGTTATCCTTTAGCTTCTTCAGGAATTCTAGATTCTTTTTATTTCTAAACCATTTATAAATACTTTCTGACGCTACATCGCCAATCCCGTCAATCGCTTGCAAATCTTCAAGCGAGGCACCCTGAATGTCTTCCAATTTTCTGAATTTTCTCGTGATATCTGATGCCGTTATCGCCCCAACGTGGCGGATGCCAAGGCCATAGAGAAATCTCCTAAATGATACTTTTTTGTGTTCTTGTATCGATGCAACAGTATTTTTGGCTGAGGTCTCTGCAAATCTTTCAAGCGGTGTCAGGTCACCTTCTGTCAAAGCAAAGAGGTCTGCTGCATCTTCAATCAATCCTTCTTCAATCAATTGTGTAATGATTTTTTCGCCCAAACCTTCCATATTGAATGCGCCTTTTGATACAAAGTGACCTACCTTTTGCATTTCTATAGCAAAGCAGTTCTCTGCCGTACAACGAGCTACCGCCTCACCCTCAGGTTTCACTACCGGCCCTCCGCATATCGGACAAGTGGTCGGCATTTTAAATATCTTTTCTTTGCCTGTTCGTAAATTGGGCAATGACTGGACTACCTCAGGGATAATATCGCCTGCTTTTTGGATAATAACTGTATCACCGATGCGGATGTCTTTGCGTTTTATCTCATCTTCGTTGTGCAATGTAGCCCTGGAAACAGTAGATCCCGCTACTTTCACGGGGGTCAGAACGGCAAAAGGCGTGATGGCTCCGGTTCGTCCGACATTTACTCGTATATCTTCCAGAACTGTTGTAACTTGTTCGGCTGAGAATTTGTAGGCCGCAACTCCGCGAGGCGCCTTGCCAACTATGCCTAATTTATTAACTAAATCTTCAGAGTTTATGTTTATAACCACTCCATCTGTCTGGTATGGCAACTTCTTTCTTTTGTCTTCCCACTCTTCAAGGAATTTCTCAATTTCTTTGAGGTTTCTGCAATGGCGGGAGTTTGGTTCGACTTTAAATCCAAGCTTTTTTGCCATCTCGTGTTCTTGTTCGTGATTTTTAATTCCTTCCTCAAATATCGCCCAAGCCATAAACTTTAGTTTCCTGGCCGAAACAATTTTTGGATCGAGTTGTCTTAAAGTCCCCGCCGCCAAGTTTCTCGGATTGGCATAAGTCGGCTTGCCTATCTTCTCTTGCTCTTTATTTACTTTCTCAAATTGCCCGTGATCCATGTAGACTTCGCCGCGCACTTCGATGTCGACGGGCTCAGTTAATTTCAAAGGAATGCTTTCAATAGTTCGGATATTCTGTGTAACATCCTCACCCGTTGTGCCATCCCCGCGGGTAGCCGCTGTCTTTAAAAGCCCTTTTTCGTAGATTAAATAGACAGAAAGACCGTCTAGCTTGAGCTCGACGTAATAATCCAACTTCTCATTTGGTACTAGTTTCTGAACTCTGTTTTTCCAGTCCTCAAGCTCTTGTGCGTCAAATACATCATTCAGAGACATACCGGGATGAGAATGGCGAACCTTCTGAAACTTTGAAAGCGGTTTCCCGGCCACCCGCTGAGTTGGAGAGTCAGGAGTGATAAGCTCCGGATATATGGTTTCAAGTTGTGTAAGCTCGTGCATCAGAGATGTCTTCACGCTCTCGGAGACTATTTCCTTATCTAAAACGTGATAAGCATAGCGAATACGGTCTATTTCTGCCCGTAACTTCTCTGCTCTCTGACTTGCCTCATTTAAAGAAATCTTTGTCATAGGTAAATTATAACAAAAAAGAGAGGTCTTGACCTCTCTTTTTTAGAGAAAATAGTTTAGTTAAATATGCATTTCCTGTGTACCAGAATCAGTATTGTTTTCAGGTGATCCTGCCGCCTGTGGTGCTGACGGGATTGACGGAAAGTCTGATACAGTAGAAATCCCTGGCATTGGCGACATATTTCCTTGAGAAGCGATTGGCACGTCAGGAATTTGTTCGCTCGGTGTATTTTGAGGTTCTGACGACTGACCAATATTCGGAAAATCCTGTACAGGGATACTTATAGATGGTTCTGGAGTAACCGGTGGTTCAGGCTGTACAACAGGTTCTGGGGCACTAACCGGATCAGGCTGCGGTACTGAAGACATGACAGGAACTTCCGGAGCTGCATTTTGCTCTTCTCTTTCCTCTGTCTGAGCAGATACTGAGACATCACCAAGTTCAGACTCTACTTGTTCCAAAGATTCATTCTCTCTTGTAACCGGTACTGTAGAATCGCTTATATCAACATCAGTTGCATTGCTTAACGAGTCTTCTGCCATTCCGGCAACAGGCCCTACGGTTTCTGTATCATCAAGCAAACTCCCTGAGCCGATTGTACTCTGATCCATTTGACTTAAATCAAATGTATTGGCTGGTGCAGCAGGTGCTTCAGGTATCATACCTAGACTGTCAGCAACCGGGGCTTCTGGCACCTGAGGCGTATCCGGAAAACTGCGATTTATTGTCGGCGGTTCTTGGGGACTCATAAAAGAAGGTTCCTCCTGCATCGGTGCAGCCGGCGCCTGAGGGACTTGCGGCAATCCTCCACCAGTAATATCATTCATGACTGGACTAGCCATGGGACTCCCTTGGCCTTGATTTGGGACTCCACCTAAGTTAGGTAGTCCTTGTGTTTGATTTTGCTGAGCAGGTTCCGCCCCTAAGGTTGGAAGATTATTCCCCATCTGTGAATTTGCGAGAAGCTCTTTCTTGTGCTTCGCTCTAAATACAAGAACGTAAACACCGCCACCAGCACCAGCAATAACTAGCGTTCCTATTATAATTCCGATTAAAATACCCATTTACCCTCCTAGATCAAAAAATACTTTATAATACTTATATAATACCAAAGGAAAAAAATAAAACAACAAGTTTTAATAAAATAAAATTTCCTCCCGCAACCAAGAAGAATAGGTCTTTCTCTCCCCGGCATGATTTTTTCAAAGGGAGCTCTCTTGCGGCTATCGGCTCGAAAAGCGAGGATTTTGTATTCCCGACATCACGAAGAAATAGGTCTTTCCCCCTCCTGGCATGGTTTTAATAAAGAAAGCTTGAAAGCAAAGGATCTCTTGCGACTATCGAAGACAAAGCGAGGATAAAGTGAATGAAGACTTTGAAAAGAATGTTGTCTGAGCTCTCTAGCGAGTTCATTTTTTCAAACCTGAGTGAACTGAAATCCGACACTTTGTCGCCGCCATAAGTCGCGATTTTTACTCCACTTTTTCTAAAAAAGTGGATAATATTTTAAAAAGACTGGATTCCCGCCGGAGTTTATCCGACCTTTGGCGGGCGGGAATGACATACGGGAAAAGGGATCCCTCCGCTTTCCACTAGCGTGGTATCGGTCGGAATGACAGAAGAAAAGAGATCCTTCGTACCTCAGGATGACAGAGATTTACCTCACATTTCCCTAAGTTTTTTTACTCTCTCCTCTATAGGCGGATGCGTGTCAAAAAGCCCGCTAAACCATCCTCGCGGTTTTCCTTTGTGCTCTTTCAGTGGATTTGCAATATAGAGATGGGCCGTTGCTTTGTTTGCCGCTTCGAGAGGCTCGGTGTCTGCAGATATTTTCTCAAGCGCCCTTGCTAAGCCTTCCGGATAACGGGTCAAAAGAGCCCCGCTTGAGTCGGCCAGATATTCCCTGTTTCTAGATAGAGCAAGCTGTATAATCATGGCAATAACCGGCGCCAGTATCGCAAGGACTATTCCTGCTATCATCAGAATTAGACCCAACTGACCATTATCACTATCATCATCTCCTCCGCCCCAGAAACTGATTCTCAAAAACCAATCGGATAAAAGCACAACAATACCAACCAAAACCACTATTACCGTCATCAAGCGAATATCATAGTTACCAATATGCGAAAGTTCATGCGCCGTCACACCTTCCAGCTCCGGCTTATCCAACTTCTCTATGATTCCCGTTGTATAGCAGATAACCGCATGCTCCGGATCACGTCCTGTCGCAAAGGCATTTGGGGCCGAATCTTCTATGATGTAAATCCGCGGCATAGGCAAGCCCGCTGTAATACAAAGATTCTCAACAATATGAAAAAGGTCTTTGTTGTTTTCATGTGTAATCTCATGAGCCTTTGATATTCCAAGCGTTATCCTGTCGCTATACCAGTAGCTTACAACTGCTTGGATCGAGGCAAAGGCAACTGCAACCGGCAATATCCAGAACATCCCCAAGACCCGAGAAAAGATCCAGCCGAGACCAATGATGAAAATAAGAAAACCGGCCATAAAAAAGACCGTTTTTCTTTTGTTGGAACCTATTTCGTTATAGACCAGTGCCATTTATTTCTCTTCGCTAAAGTCAACCTTTACCGGCTCTTTGTCGCCTTCGTCAGCCTGGAAAAATTCCCTGTCTTTATACCCAAGTATCCCAGCCAAAATATTATTTGGAAATACCTGAATTTTTGTGTTGAAGTCGCGGACATTACCGTTGTAAAATCTTCTGGCTGCCTGGATTTTATCTTCTGTGTCAGTCAGTTCTTTTTGAAGCTCCAGAAAGTTCTGGTTTGCCTTAAGGTCGGGGTAATTCTCAGCTACCGCAAAAAGACTCTTTAGTGTCCCGGAAAGCATATTTTCAGCCTTCTCCTTCTCTACCGGACCTGTCGCATTCATGGCTTGAGTTCTCTGCGCAGTGACTTTCTCAAAAACTTCCTTCTCGTGCTTCGCATAACCTTTTACCGTCTCTATCAAGTTTGGAATAAGATCATATCTTCTTTTTAGCTGGACATCGATATCACTCCAAGCCTCGTCAACTCTGACTTTTGCTCTTATGAGGCCGTTATAAATGAAAATCACACCGGCAACCAAAACTACTACTAAACCTAATACTATAAACATTATCATGGCGTCTCCTTATATCCCGCTAATGGGGCTACTTTTTAATTTTAACTTTTTGGTATTTTTATGTTCTGACCAGGCATTATGCTGGCAGGATCGACTATCCCGTTATAATCCATGAGTTGTTTTGAGGTCATCCCGTTTGAGTTCGCAATGGTGCTCAAAGTATCACCTTCTTTAATAACGTATGTCGTAAACCCGCTATCCGCTGCTGGTGCCGGTGCCGGAGTGGCCGGAGCCGGAGCAGCCGGTGTTGCAGCTGCCGGCGCAGGAGCCTTGCTATCCTCCGCTGCCGGCTGGTTTTCTATTTTTTCACTTGGGCTTTTTGTTTGTTCGCTATTTATTTTTATATCACCTTTGAAAACATATACTTTAGCTAAAATCACGAAAAGTGCTATAACTAAGACCACAGAGACATTAGCGACAATACGCCTTTTCTTGTCATTTTTTGAATGCTTTTTCAAATCCTCACTTAGAGAGGTTGATAGTTGTGGCTTTTTCATGGCTTCATTATATCACAAAATGCAAACGCAACAAGCTTGCAATTAGTCACTCTTTATCAGTTTATTGTATTCATCAATAAGCCCGTTTAGCTGGCCAATGGCAGAGTTATACTGATTAACTTTGGAGTTATAGCCATTTATAACTGACCTCGTATTTTTATAAACGCTCTGATATTCATCATACGCGGCAGTATATGAAGCATAGTTTCCCTCGGTCGAATCTGATTTGTAGATATTTTTTGCATTGTTAACTTTTGACTCGGCTTGGGAGAGCTCGTCTCTTGCTGACTGGGCCTGACCCTCGGCATTTTTTAGCTCCGTTTTATATGCTGCTATACCCGTATTTGCACTATTGATCTCTGCCACCAGACTTTTCAGCCGGTTTATGTCGTTTGTAATTTCTATAATTCTTTGATATTCTTTTCCGTCTGATATTTTGATAATTTCGCTTGGCGGAGAAAAGTCAGACTCCGGAAACTGCGGGATTAGCTCATTGCCCTGGCTGCCTGATACTTTATCAAGCTCTGCCTTTTTCGCCCCACCGGTATTTTTATCTATTGACGGCAACTGCCCGACCTTATATCCCGGGCTGGTCGTTTCGACATAACTATAGTCGGTATTAAAAGATGTATACCCTTTCGGGGTTTGTACTCCAACTGCCATGTGCTTTTCGGTATTAAATGTAAGTATCGATGCCCCATACCCCATTTCTTTTAATATTGCGGCCTCCAGATATGATTTATCTGTGCAGATACCCTTGTTCTCATACAAAGTTTCGTATGGAAAACGGTCATAATACTCCCGCTGGGTAACCCTTGTGAGTTTATCGCCGGGATTCTGGGAAAGAACTATTTTTGCTTTTTCAGTATCATAAGGAATATTTTGGACAAAGCAAGTCGCCAGATCCATCGTCTGGTCACTGGACAAGCCAAGCTCTGTCCCCTTTACCTTTATTTTTTGGGTTAGGTCTTTAATAGTCAGATCTTTTGAATTCGAGGATACAAAAGACTTATAGTCTAGCCTCATTTTTCTCGGATCAGAAGCGTAATATTCATCAACGCTTTGATAAAGATTTTCGTTGATTGTGAGCTTCTGGCCATGGTAGGTACAATTTAAAACTACCTGTTTCGGTCCAGTAGCCACTGGATATCTTCTTAAGTCTATAAAACCGGCTTTGTATGCGATGCCAACTATAATGGCAACTAGAATAACCGGGACAATATATTTAAATAAACGTTTCATGGGTTTTATTATATGAAACTTTGCAACATTTTGGAATAAAAAGAAGTGGGCCGTCAAATGCGACGGCCCGTAGAGGGTTTTAGGAATCTCGGGTTTTTTTATTAAATGGGTTTGGGATTTCAAGTGTCGTGAGATTCCTTTTATTTTTTCTTCTCCCTCCGCTGGTAAGACGGATGCCCAATGGGCTACTAGATCATGATACTTTGTTAACGGCGCGCCGTTTGCTAACAAAGCCCTTAGTTGAGTCGTCAAACCAAGGTAGCAGCTTGCATTGGCCGGGGTGCCAAATTGCCCGGTAGGAGGAGTTTACTAGGGTGGTACTAGCAAGGATGTTTTCCTTACACATTTATTATACTACTTGTGTCAACATTGAAAATAGTCTATTCTGCCAATTTTCCTTTTACAAATCACCGTTTTATAGTATAATGTTTTGGTAAATATTTAGGGCGCTTAGCTCAGTTGGCTAGAGCATCTCGTTTACACCGAGAGGGTCGGGGGTTCGAATCCCTCAGCGCCCACCAAATAAATTACTGAGATTTTTTAACATACGGCGAGGTAGCTCAGTTGGTAGAGCGAAGGACTGAAAATCCTTGCGTCCCCGGTTCGATTCCGGGTCTCGCCACCATGCGGGAATAGCTCAGTTGGCTAGAGCGCATCCTTGCCAAGGATGAGGTCGCGAGTTCGAATCTCGTTTCCCGCTCCAAAATGAAGTCGAGAGAATCGGCTTTATTTTCGTTTATGGGGTGACTTTGGGGCTAAAATACTGTAAAATATACCTTGTTATATGGCCTCGTGGCGGAGTGGTTACGCAGCGGTCTGCAAAACCGTTTACCCCGGTTCAATTCCGGGCGAGGCCTCCAAATATGCCTGGGTGGCGGAATTGGTATACGCGACGGACTTAAAATCCGTTGGTCTTACGACCTTGGGGGTTCGAGTCCCCCCCTAGGCACCAAGAAAAATAAATATTATGCTGCGGTGGCGGAATTGGTAGACGCGCTAGCTTGAGGGGCTAGTGACCGCTTAGGTCGTGGAGGTTCAAGTCCTCTCCGCAGCACCAATAAAATTGTTTAATGCGAGAGGAACGCAGAACCTCCTGTAACTGCCAAGAAATTTAAGATATCGGTGTATTGAAGAAACAATCTAGAAATTTCGAACAGAAAATAGAAAAATCAAAAGCAGTGATACTGCTTCAAGCCCTCGCAGCAAGCACCAATGAAAAAATCACCATTACCTAGTGATTTTTTTAATTTCTAATTGTAAAGTCACCTAGCCGTCAATCATCACACGATCGGCTTTTAGGTACCAGTTTTCTATATCTTCGAATCTATCAGACGGAGATATCATCTTGCCGTCACGCACTCCCTTCACTTTATCGGAAGTTATGAAAACATAAAAAGGATTATACAGATAGACAGCCGGCACATCCTCGAGGATTATTTTTTGAATCTCTTCCAGCTTTGATTTTTTTTCTGTTGCATCTGTTGTCTTTCTGGCAACCTCGATGAACTTGTCCAGTTTTCTATCCTTATACTTCGAAAAGTTCAGTCCCGGGTCGTTTACTTGAGATGAATGCCAAAAGCTGAAAAGATCCGGTGTAAGGCCTAAATCTTCACCGATTATCAGAATGTCATAATTTCTGGGCCTTATATAATCTTTCTGCAAAACATTCATATTTTCAGACTTTATTTCTGTCTTTATGCCTAGTTTTTTTAGTTCATCTGCAACTATCTCAGCAGTTTTCTTCAGCTCAACTGTGTCCCCCGTAGCAATTTTTAATGTAACATCCTTGCCTTGATATTTCAGTTGACCGGATTCTAGCGTATAGCTCGCGCCTTTTAGAGTTTCACTCGCTTTACCGATGTCTCCTTTGCTTTCAACTTTTATTCCTGTTTGACTCGCAAGCCCCGGAGCTATCGGATAATAAGCCGGGAGAGCTCTTCCCTCTGCCGCTTTTTCCAAAATGTCTTTTCTATCAACAGCCTGGTTTATTGCGACACGCAAATTTTTTTCTTTCAGTTTCTCGCTCTCAACATTGAAAAACATTGCCACATATCTCGGCAGGGCATATTCGTGGAGACTGGTGCTCCCTTCTTTACCGATTTTATCTACTAATCCTTGAGTCGGATTTCCTATCCCCTTGA
The DNA here is from genome assembly GCA_030647205.1 of bacterium. Classification (GTDB taxonomy): domain Bacteria; phylum Patescibacteriota; class CPR2; order UBA1875; family JAJYID01; genus JAKANV01. The sequence goes on along the minus strand of JAUSJO010000005.1, from coordinate 124,780 downwards.
TATTTCTTTTGTTATACTCGTCCATCATTTCTTTTTCGTCCAGAAAACTTTCGAGCATTACTTTTGTCAGATAAGGTTTCTTATCATAATATTTATCGTTTAGGCTCATTATCAGAGTTTCCCTGCCGGACTCCTTCGTCAGGCTGTCAAACTCATATGGTCCGGTACCTACAGGTTTGGTATTAAAGTCCACAGTCTGAATGCTTGCCGGAGGGATTTTTGCCAAAATATGTTTCGGTAGGATTTTTAATGTTGTGTTTTCTAGAAATGAGTCAGATGGCTCTCCCAAGGTAAACTTCACTTCCCCTTTTTCTGTTTTTTCCGCTTTAACCCCTTTCCACGCCTCATAAAGTGAGCTTCTGGCATCAGGGTTTTGGATAAGTTCTATAGTAAAAAGCACGTCATCAGCGCTAAACTCTACTCCGTCATGCCACTTCACGCCCTTTTTCAGTTCAAATGTATAAGTTTTCTTATCCTCAGAAAGAGTCCACTTACTCGCCATGTCTGTCTTTAAACTTCTGTTATCACCCCGTTTCATCAGCCCGCTGAAGATTAGATTTACCGCATCTTCATCGTTAGGGTTTGTCTGTGAATACAGAGGGTTTATCCTCGAGAACTTCCCCAGATTCCCTTCCGCATATGTACCGCCGGATAACGGATTGTCTTTATTGTAGAACGCCTCAATGGTATTAAAAGACGATATAAACATCGAAAAAACAACTATTATAAACACAAGGCAAAACGCCACTAGATTACGAAGATGAATAACCCTATACAGTCTCTTTGAAACGACAATATAGGCCTTCTGGAAATCCTCCGCATCCAGATTTCTCGCCTTTATTTTAATCTTTTGGAAATTGAGAGAGTGTCTTAAGAAAAATCTTTTGAATTTCATTTTTTTATTTAAGAATGAGACTGACCAAGATAGTCCCGCCAAAAACTATAGCCGAGATAATAGTCACAAAGAAAATAACCTTTTCCGCACCCCTTTTTTTCATATATGCGCCTCCACTGCTACCGAATGTCGCGCCAAGTCCACCGTCTTTTTTCTGAAGTAGCACTGAAATGATGAGAACGACCGCAGAAGCTATGATAATGCTTGTAAGTATTTCTTTTTGCATGAGTGCAATTCTATCAGAATTTAGCAGATAAGTAAATCCAATCTAATTCCTAGCATGATTTTTTCAAAGGGAGCTCTCTTGCGACTATCGGCTCGAAAAGAAAGTCTGGAAGTGAACGAACCTTTAAAAAGAATTTTGTTTGAGAGAAGCGAGTTAATTTTTTTAAAGATGAGAGAGCGAACCAGATGATACTTTGAGAGACCGCCTAAGCCGCGATTTTTGCATTACTTTTTTTAAAAAAGTAATAAATAAATTTTTGCTGCCAAAAGTTGAAAATAGATTCTAAAAAAGTAGATAAGTGAATTTTTGCTGTCAAAAAGTAGAAAGATTATTTTTTCTTAAGTTCTTTGGCAATACCAAAAACACTCTTTCCCGAAACTTTCATCTTTTGCACGGGCTTTTTCTTGCTCTTTCTATTTTTGCGGAGCCTCTCTTCTTCCTCCTCCCATTTCTGTTTCATTTCATTTCTCCAGAATTTTTATTATGGCAGATGTCAGTTTTTCACTGTCATGCCTGATAAAAGATCTGTTCATCAGATCTCCTTTTTTTTGAGACGAGACCGCATCTTTCAAAATATCACCTTCGATAATCTTATAGTTAGATGATGCGCGGCATTCACCGACCAATAGCTCATTTTGTTTAATATATTTTTCAAGAACTTTATTCCTCGGCTTTTTCGTATTATAGAGAACGTAGTCAATCTTTCTGCCTCCTGCCTTCTCTAGCTCCATCACATAGTCACAAACTGTGTATCCGGCTGTTTCATGCGGCTTGTTTACCAGATTGCAGATATAGAGAATCTTTGCCTTTGTCTCTTGCAACGCTTTCGGCACTCCCTCAACTAGTAGATTTGGGAGCAAACTGGAATACAAAGATCCGGGAGCGACAACTATTAGATCAGCTTCTTTTATGGCTTTTTCTGCCTTTGGATTAACCTTCGCCTTGGGCTCGATGAAGAGCCTCTTTAAGGGGTACTTATACATACCCGCTTTATCTATATTGACCTGACCCTTTATGGTCTTGCCATTACCGAGATCTGCCTGAAGCACCACTTCATCATACGTTACCGGCAGCACTCTCCCCTTACAGCAAAGAATTCTCCCCGCCTCCTCAACAGCTTTTTCAAAACTTCCTGCCACTTTTTCCAAAGCGGATAGAAAAAGATTGCCGAAGTTATGCCCTCCTAAACTGCCATTTTCAAACCGGTAGTTAAAAAGGTCTCTCAACTCTTCCGATGATTCGGATAAGGCTATCAAACACTGCCTGACATCTCCGGGAGGAAGTACCCCCATCTCATCACGCAAGATACCGGTTGAGCCTCCGTCATCTGCCATACTTACTATTGCGGAAAGATCAATGTCATACTTTTTTAGACCAGAGAGAACGGTAAAGTTCCCTGTCCCACCTCCGATAACAACAACTTTTTTCCTTTTCATAAACTTTCCTTCAGAAATTTTTCTACTGCTTTTAATGAAATGTCTAGCCTGTTTGAAAAATTATTATTCTTGATTGAAAGAGCTACCTCTTGCCCATATTCCTCCAAGAAATTCTGATGGTCGTTGTACCACCTGTCTACGAGTTCTTGGCCCGAACCATATCTTTTGGCTTTCGCCATTTTTTCTAAAAGTTCAGGGTTTAAGTCAAAGCTGATTATGAAATATCTATAACCATTGTCTTCAAGCTGCTTTTTAATTTTTGGCCACTTTCTATCAATACTTGCATCATAGATAAAGCTTCTTTTCGAGTTTATAAGTTTTTCCAATCTTTCGTCTATTCGCTGATTTATTTGCTCATTCTCCAGATCATTTTCTAGAATATCTTCAAGTACTTCCAACCGGATTGCATCCGTACTAAACATCCCTAAGCCCAAATTCCAAGACAAATAATAAGCAACCGGAGTCTTCGATGCCCCTGGCGGACCGGCAGTTAGAATGCAAATCGGTTTTTTCATAAAGTTTCCTTAATCTTTTTTGCTAATTTTTCACCGACTATTTTTGACAAATCTTCAACTGATGTGTTTCTGACATTTTCTACCGAACCGAAAGTTTTGAGAAGCACTTTCTTTGTTTTTGGGCCGATACCATCAACAACATCCAGATTTGAAACTGCCATTTCCTTCCCCCTCTTGCTTCTATGGTATGTAATGGCAAATCTGTGTGCCTCATCACGAATTCTTTGGACCAGATACAAGCTCTCCGAACCTTCCTCCAGCATAGTTTTATAGAACTCGCCTGTTTCCGGATTCCTTCTGAATATTTCCTCGCGCTGTTTCGCTAAAGATATTAAATTCAAGTTTAGTCCATATTGCGCAAGTGCTTTTTCGGCCGCCGAATATTGTCCTTTCCCTCCGTCTATAATAAGGAGGTCAGGAATCTGCGAGAATGAATCGTCCGGCTTGGTTATGTTGCCAAATTTCTTGAATCTGCGCCCCAAAACTTCACGTATCATATCCGTATCACTAATCTTGTCTACTGTTTTAATCTCAAATCTACGGTAATGGTTTTTCTCCGGAATCCCGTCCACAAAAACCACCATTGAGCCCACAGCCGCCTTACCAAAAATATTGGAAATGTCGTAGCACTCTATCCTTTTCGGCACGGCACCTAGATTTAGCGCATCGCGAAGCCCAACTAGTGCCTTATCCCGCTTCAAATCCCTCTCTTCCTCGCCCAGTTCTATGGTTTTAATCTTCTTTAGCCACATCAGCCGATTTCTGTACAAAGCCGCCTTCTCAAAGTCCTCACCCTTAGCAGCAAGCTTCATCTCACGCTTGAACTCTTTTTCTATCTCCTTCGTCTTTCCTTGAAAGAGCTTCTCCATCTGGCGAATACTTTTTTTATACTCTACCTTCGTAATAAACTTCTCACAAGGTCCTGAACAGTTTCCGATGGAATATTGAAGACAAACTTTCTGAGGCAGGTTTTCACAATGCCGGAACATGAATATTTTCCTTATATAGCGGAGTAATCCTCGTACAGCACCGGCACTCACAAAAGGCCCGATATACTTCGCCTTATCGTCTACTATCTGGCGTACTAGCGAAACTTGTGGGTAATCTTCGTTCGTAATCTTGATGTAGATATAGTTTTTGTCATCACGCCAAATGATATTAAACCTCGGTTTATAGCGCTTTATAAGCTCAGCTTCAAGGATTAGTGCTTCTATCTCAGAACCCGTCTTCATATGCTCTAATGTGGCGATATTTCTAACTAATTTCTGAGTTTTGGGCTCTTGCGGAGAATCCTGAAAGTACGACCTCACCCTGGCACGCAGGTTGATAGCTTTTCCGATGTATATAATCTTCCCTCCCGCGTTTCGGTAGATATAGACGCCGGGAGTCGTTGGAAGTTTTTGAACTGTCTTTTTCAAATCCATAATCAGAATAAATTATTTATTCAAACTTTATAATGTTTATCAATCCACCACTTTTTGATAAACGGTAGCGACTGTACTGATAAAAAGTAACCTATGGTTGGTATTAGCGCGCTTGCCAGATAATTATCTACTCCTAATAGGTAAAAAACCATGGCAGTTATTATATAAGTAAAGGCCATGATCAAAACCTTTCGAAACAGGCTCGTTTCCCAGGCCTTATCTGCCTCAACCCGTTTGTTTCTTTCCTTGATGTCATTTATCTCACTCTCTAAATCTTTTTTCATAATCTCGAATTTATTAAATCCAAATCCATTTTATCAAAATGGATATTACTTTCTACAGCACTAAATTCAGCTCCTAGTCCATCAGCGACTTCTTTACCTTTTTCCAACGGAACATACGGATCATTCTGTTCATTTATCACATAGGACTCGCTAGTGTCACCCTTAATTTTCTCCCAATCAAAGGGCTTTTCAAAAAAGTTGCTAGTCTCCTCTATCCCCAGATCTACGGCAAAAGCAGCAATGAGAAATAGCTTATCGACTTTACTGCCAGTATCTTCCAAATATCTAAGTATAGCTGGGACACCCAAACTATGACCGATCATGATCGTATCTTTATCAGGTTTTAGGCCTTCAATAACTTTCAGCCATTCACCCTGCTTCGGCCAGAGACCGCCGGGCATTTTTGGTAAATCAACAGAGTAGCCCTTCTCTTCCAGAAGTTTCTTCTCCTCCTGGTACCAGTGCTGCTCCGGAGCACTGTCCCATGCATGTATGATAATCGCCCTTTTCATTGCCCTATTATAGCAGAGATATCACAAAATCGACCACGGAGATGTTCTACTTTAAGATTTTTCCGCAAATACGTATATCCATTTCACATCATCTCTTCCCGCCTTATCTGCAACAAGAAAATATTTTAACACTTTAAATCCGCTTTCCTGAAGATACTCAAACACTCTCTCTTTGGTTGTAAAGTTAAAGTACCTCTCTTCCCCATCTGACAACTTATCAGAAACAATAGATTCTTTATCCCCTAGCTTAAGACCAAGAAATATTTTTCCTTGCGACTTCAAAACCTTGTTGATATTAACTAGTGCCTTTAGCATATCCTCATCATCCAAGTGCAAAAGAGACGCATAGGCCCAAACAGCATCAAATTTGCTGTCAGGGAAATCTAAATCCAGCACATCCATTTGATAGAAGTCGCCATCTGGACATTCTTCTCTGGCAATATCGATGAATGCTTTAACTAAATCTATGCCGGCAACCTTAAATCCCTTATCTAGAAATATCCTCGCGTCCCTCCCGCCAGCACAACCAACTTCCAAGATCGAGGCACCACTCGGAAGAAGTTCTATAAACCTATACAGATCATCTGGTGTTAGATCCTTAATATTTTCGACATATTTTTTGGCAAGCTTTTCATAGACCGCCTGGGTTTGTTTATAAACTTTTTTCATATATCAATGATATCACAAGAATGTTCTGCCTTGCTCCTTACTCCACTAAGAGTTTTTCATTCCAACCAAGATAAGCGATGAAATCCTGAAACTTCTCACCTTCCTTTAGCCTCAGCCCATACGCTAAAAGTCTATGCATCCCGTCTATAACATAGAGATCGTTCTTGGTTATAAAGTCTTTCTGTATTAGAAATATATCACCTAAATAGTTCGCTTCTAGATATTTCCCAACATGTTTTGTGTTAACCCCCTCTTGCTCAACCTCTAGTAAGTGCTTATTTTGGACTAGCTCTTCAACCGCTTCCTTGAGAAAACAAGGTTCATCTTTTAAAGGAGAACCGCCAATCATAATTTTACTAAAATCATCTTCATCTACAGAGATTTGATACCAAAACTTATACTTATTAAAGGCTCTTTCTAGATATCCTACCGATGGAGGCGAACACTCTTTTAGAAAATTTTCTGATTCCTTATGAATATCTATTTTCTTGATGATTTCCATGGCAGAATTATAGCACAAAAACCGCTCACGAGAATGTTATATTGTGACGACTTCAGAATTGATATTTTATATCTTTCATGCTATTATAAATCACTATCGTACCTTTCCAGCTCTCTCTAGACCTGACATTTGGCCGAAATAAGTTTTTGCTAAATGGCAGGTTTAGATCTCAAACGCAAACAAGCTATTTGGAGGTGATCATGGCGACAGAAATTATAGAAAAACCTGTAGTTGGACCGGCAGATGAAGACACCGAGCATTTCGCCATCTGCAGCCTCACCCTGCCAGACTTGCAGGGAAAGATATACTTCAGTAAGGAGGCAGTGACTGAGCTAGTGGAACACAACGCCGACTCAAAAGTCGCGGTCGTACCATGCAGACACGTTTATTCCCGATTTCCTTTAATACGGGGCTCATTCTGCAAGGCGACCTTATCACCGGGTTATATCATGGCAATCCAGTTGCCTACGGGCAAGTACCAGCATGTTCTCTCTGAGGAACTCGATGAGATCATCGCGGCAATGGGCGCCTACCTTGAGCCCAGGGGGTAAAAATGTTTGTTTGCGAAGAGCCGGCGTAAGCCGGCTTTTTGCTTTTTTTAAAACGACCACGGAAATGTCCTACTTTCTCTTTTTATGGTATTCTCTTGTATATGGAAAATATGAAGATGAAAATACAGCTTTACAAACGGCAGATATTCATCGCCCTTGGAATAAGCGCTGCCTTTTTTATACCAACTATTGCACTGTTCAAAAGCGGCCATTACCCCTCGATGGAGATTTATAAGATATCCGCAATTCTCGGACTGGATATAATGATACCCGGATTCTTTACAAAAAAGCTCTTAGAAAAGAAAGTGATTCTTATACTGTTTGTCTTAGGCTTCTTGTCTATTCATGCCCCTCTTTTCATCTGGCTCAAGGTGGGCGTATTCCCTATAACCAACTTCTTTTATTACTTGGGCCTTTTTACCATGGTCTTTTGCCTGTACATTACGAGGTTTATACCCGAAAAGCAAGCTCAAGTATAACGAGACCGCCCACAAAAATGTTCTGATTCTTTTGTATTCCTGCCCATAGGAAAATCATTGCTTTTAATCCATACTCAAACTAAACAAAGGAGATTTATGATGATGTACAACTACGATTCCTATCAAAATATGATGGGTGGGAGCACAGGTGGAGCCGTGCTCTTCATGTGGCTTGGATACATACTAGTCATAGTTACTTTAATCCTCGGTATCGCCGCGTTGTGGAAATATCTAAACAAAAAATAGCCACATTCTGCCCTGGTGTATAATGAGAGGTATGAAATCTAGTTTTTCACTCGCGGAGCAGAAGGAATATTTTATAGACATAGTCAGTAAAGCTGACCAGAAAACCTTGGCTGTCTGGGCTGTTGACTGTGCTGAGCGGGTTCTGCCCTATTTTGAAGATAGTTTTCCAAATGATAAACGACCCAAACAAGCTCTGGAAACATTGCAAACATGGCTAGATACAGGTGTATTTAAAATGTCTGTTATCCGCGGCGCTTCCCTTGCATCTCATGCTGCCGCCCGTGATGTAAACAAGGATAGCTCAGCCCGTTCTGCCGCCCGAGCCGCAGGCCAGGCAGCGGCAACCGCGCACGTCCCCACTCACGCCATCGGCAGTGCAATTTACGCATTACAAGCTATTCATAGAGCAGGCGGAGATGTTGCCAAAGAACGAGAGTGGCAGCACAAGCACTTGCTCGATTTAGCTAAAAAATAATCAAAACATGTCTTATAAATTCTCAACTTTGAGCGATCCTCCTTCGCTGAAGCTACGGGCGGACAGGTAGCAAAATGTTGAGAATTATTCTTCCAATCCAAATCTCTTAACAAACTCATTCTGTCTAGGCAGGTTATCGGTGATGAGATGCATGACATATGGCGAGATCCGCAAATTCTGTGCAATTACCGCTATCTCTTCTTTGCATTCATAAGGTATCACCATCATACTTTTCTGCAGTTCCACAAATCCTAAACTCTCAAGTTTTCGCCTGAAATAACTTCGTTCTTTTTTCAGCGGATCTTCCGGAATGTCATACGAAACAATCCGCCAAATCCCATCCCATTCATGCTTTTTAATTTCAATATCCTCGCTAAGTATCTGTTCCATCAGCTTCTGTCCCTTTTCCGAGAGCTGAACCTTCTCACCGCTCAAATAAATTAGGTTTTTATCGTACGCCCTCTGGAAACTCTGCCGATAAGATTTCTTTTTCTTGCCCGCAAAGGCACTTGGCAAGTTCGGCGCGACCAAAGAAGCAGCCACCAAAGCTCCTGTTCCCACCATCCTTAGAATTTCTCTCTCATTCTTCCCTAAATATATCTTTCTTTTCTTTTTCAATTGTTTCCTTTATAAGGCACGAGTTTGAGCGATAGCAAAAACTCGTGCCGTTAACTTTGTCTTTGTGCTAAATATTTTAATGCCTTTCAGAAATGAGAAACAAGTATACAAAAGCAAATATCATCAATATTTCTGAGTTTTACTTTATAATCCTGAGTTTTAGGAGTGAGGTGGCACGAGATTGTGCGATAGCAAAATCTCGTGCCTGTAGTTTCCCCTATTTTCTACTGCGAAGGTGAGAATTTGGGGTTTAAATAACTATTGACAAAAAAGATATTCTATGGTAGTATACATTATTCTCTTAAGCAGAAATTTTGGCTTTAGAGTGAACCATACATTAAATCAGGTTACTCCGCTTCTAACGAAGCGGTAAAAAATATTCTGGAAAACAGAGACTCAAGGAGGAGTCATGTCAATAAACGTACAGAGGATCCTGCTGGTAGTTGCCCTTCTGGTCAGTCTCGTTCTGATCGCAAGTTGCGGCAACCAAAACGGGACAGCAACGAGTCCGAAAATCGAACACACTCAGACAATCATCTTCAAGACAGGACCGGGGTTGTACGATATCGCCATCCAAAGATCAGATGAACCCCCCTGGGACGGTGACACCGGAACACCGGATGCATCACCAATCTCTATTCCTCCTAAGTAACAACACCTGATTTTAAAAGGGCCCCGCAAGGGGCCTTTTTGCTTTTTCTAAAAATCCTTTTTGAGATTTTATTGACAATACATAATAATTATGTTAGAATGAATGCCTAATTCCCCTATCCGCTTAGGGGTCGTCTCATATCGAGATAAGGCGAATACCTCCGCTAGAGGTACGTATCCAAAGGAGGTTGTCGATGACGGCGAAAGACAAAAAAGCTGTCGAGGACGATCTGATGTTGGCCATTTACAGAAAGGAAACAGAAATTCGAAATCGAATTCTGGCCGGGACTATTGACCTTAAGGAGGTAGACAAAGGTTATCAAGCTATTCTCGATCGCGAATTCGAACTAACTTGGGACAAGGCCGACAGCCCTCAGTACGAACAACAGCTTGCATATGAAGTCGACCTTATTATCCAGAAGATGATTTCGGAACTTGCCGGAGAGGGCAAGATCGTCGATCTGATGAAGAAAGACGGAAACAGACTGGTCGTTGCGAGCCAAGGGCTATCGATCATGTACCCTCATGCCATAGATGCATTACCGTACGATTTTCAGCGAGAAGCAGCAATCAGGAGATTCAAGCCTTCTCTCCGGCGCGTGCGGAAAATACTCCGGAAAATCCGCGAGGAAAAAGCATTAACAGAGCGGCTTTCTTCGGTATAGCAAGGAGGATTCCAATCCAAAAGACGGGTGCTAGTCACCCGTCTTTTTCTTTTGGAAAAATTCGAGGTTTGGGTTGAGAATTTATCTTAAAAGTATTATAATCTTCAGACTTTTGTAAGTTAGGATGAGCTTCAAAAAGCGTAACTACCCTAGGAGGTTTTGATGTCGTCAGAACAAAAAACTGAGATGACCTGGGATGAAGCGGCCGAAAAAGGAACAGAGGATGAGCTCGCGCTTCAGGCAGACAAGCTCATCAAAGAGATCACAGCTGAACTCGCTGATTCTTACTTTAAGGCAATTACTTTCGAGTCGGATGAGCGGGGAAATCTGGTTATCAATAAGGAGGGTTTATGCGCAATGGATATACCTGGATTTACTACCCCTCCCCTTTTCCCTCTCGGCTCAGCACCGCGGCTTGAAGAAATCACGAACGATCCTCCGCTCACTGCTTCTCAGCGCCTTTATGCAATCAAGGCAGTCAGACCTGAGCTCGCTAGGCTCCAGCAAACACTCGAACGACTCCGCTCAAAAAAGGAATCTCTGGCCGTATAGGCCAACTTCCATGTACACCTGCACCCCAGTCAATCGGCATGTTACTAACCACGTAACATCTCAAGGAGGTTATCGCAATGACGACAAGAATGACAAGAATCAAGAAGGTGGCGAATCGCGACGAGATGTTCTGGCCCTTGTTTGAGCTCGGGAGAGACATCAAAAGAAACTGGCTCCCCATAGCTATCTTCTGCATCGCGTTAATGCTCTTGATAATTAGCTCCCAAGGCTGACAACCAGAAACTGCAAGAAAACAACGCGAAAACACGTACCAACAAGGCCGCCCGCAAGGGCGGCCTTAACTCTTTTCAAAAACTTGCTGGATTTAGCTAAAAAATAGCCACGAAAATGTTCTGATTCTTTTGTATTCCTGCCCATAGTAAATCCATCATTGTTTACCTATACTCAAGCTAAACAAAGGAGATTTACAATGATGTACAACTACGATTCCTATCAAAACATGATGGGTGGAAGCTATGGCGGAGCCATGATTTTTATGTGGATTGGCTACATACTCGTCATAGTCGCCCTAATTCTCGGTATCGCCGCATTGTGGAAATATATAAATAAAAAATAGCACAGAAACTGTTCTACATTGAAACTATCTTTCCCAAATTTCCGCCTGAGATTCCGGAAAAGCGGCCGGACACTTCCCGCTGCCCTTCGCAAACGAGATTTTATCTTGGGAAACTAACCTTATCCATGCCCAGAGATTACTACCTTGGTCGCTGTAGCAGATTTGTTCCCCTACCTTCACGTCTTTCGGCTTTTTCTTCCCCATATCCCAGTCCTGCAGACTAAAGTCAAAGTTACCATCCTTACGCAAGGCCACTTCAACCCTTAGTATGTTCTGGCCGATACCTAAAAATTCGCCTTTCATATTGGTACCCGTACCCTTAAACCAACCTCCCGAGAGTGTGCCCACCACATCCTGAGAAGGTATTCCACAGCTATCCTCCGGTGTGAAACCAGTATCACTACTAATCCCTATCTTCTCCATAAACTGCTCCTTATAAGGGGCAATGTAGTAGTCGTACGGACAAACCCCATACTTAGCCTGGTCAGTCTCCCAACGAGAAGGATTTATATGCTCCCCCACTTTTGACATATCCATCACCAGAAAGTCAAATGTCTTCGCCTGTGGTGTACCATCAGAGTAGCCGACTAGTGTCCCTGCTTTAATCTTCTTGTTCGGACGCGTTCCAAGCTCAGTCCTGGTAGACTCAGCCGGCTGCTGTGGCGCTAGTGCCTTCAGCTCATCAGTCACTCTGTCTATATGATCCAACAGAAATGTCACATTACAACCGGCATTAAAATACAGTCCATATTCCGGCGGAGTTTCCGGTCCACCTCTCGGTGTATAAATAATGGTCTCGAGAGTAGCATCCATCGGCGCATATACAGGAACTTCACCTCCCTTAATCGTAAGGTAGCTTCTCGCCGGCGAACCACAGCCAAAACCACCCAGCTTCCCGATAGAAGCAATCTTTGATAGATCAGTCATGGGATGAGTGAACTCGGGCTTTTTGCACTCTGTCTCGACTTTTGGGGCGACCTCTCCGGACTTTTCTTTATAATACCTATCTAGTTTATTAAGGCCGACAATAGTACCAACAGCCAGAATAATAAGTATCCCGAAAACTATCATCAAAAGCTTCCAGTGTCTTTTAAAGAAATTAGGTTTCTTTAGCTCTTCTTCTTCCATAAGCAAAATTATAGCACAATTATTTTAATTTGAGGGTTTGCCTGCCCGAGAAAATCCAGGGCCTGCCCCGCCAAAGGCGGTGGGGTTGAGAATTAAACTAAAGACCATACTTTTGATAGTTCATATAATCAATATAACTTATAAAGGTTTCTCCCTTCTGGCTAACTGTTATAAAATTATCTTTCATTTCAATTAAACTATGAGTTTTTAGGAATTCAAGATAAGTATTCAAATTCCAACTGTTGAAGACTGAATATTCTCTTCTAAGAGAATCAAAATAATCACTTACATAATCCCACCCTACCCCATTCCTACTTTTTATCTCTCTTAATAAGAATATTTGACTACCAAAAATAAAATTATAAATTCTTTCGAAATCCAACTCAATTTGCAGTTTTGTCTTTTCATTATCTTTCTCGTCAATAACCTTGCCGGCATCACTAGCCCTCGCTTCAATTCCCTCCTTTGAAGGCTGTACTTCAGATGGTTTTTTTCTACCAATATCAGCATTGATAATTTCATGTATTTTTTCTGGGTCTGATCGAAGAATTGCTGCAAAAACTTTCATGAAATCCTCACTAGCAATAATTAAGCCTCCTATAAAAAGAGACAATAAAAAGACATAGGTATTTTGAGATATAACCGCGATGATAAACACGCTCAAACCGCCAATAATTTTTTGTAGGGTTATTTCAAAATTGCGATCTTCTGAAGATACTATTTTCTTTAACGTAAATATTATTATAATCAGAAAAATTCCAACCGTTATCGCTTGTATAGCCTCTGGACTTATTAAAAGTTTTATTGTCTCTTTATCCATTATTTAGAATACTAATAAAAAATAAGGGCCTCACCCTCATTAGTATTTTATTCCTTTTATTAAACCAAGACAAGTATACAAAACTTCACTAGACTTTAGGGCGAGGTTTCAAACTAAGCTACTACTAAATCTTTTAGATTTTTAGTATTTTGAAAAAAACCCGACATAACTTCTGAGACTAAAGCCGTTTCTACTAGTTCTGATTTTTCTTGGTCTTTTTTGGGAACAACTTTAAGGCCATTCTCTTCTTTAGTCATCATCCCAGGTAGTTCTTTGAATTTTTTCTCATGCTCAAGAAAGTTCGTAGAGAAGTATTCAATAAAAAAACCATGTATATTGGACTTTGTGTCAATATAAAATGTAAATTCCTTGTCAAAGCTAAATGTTATCAAATTACCCTTTAATTCTTCAGGTGAATAATAAAGACAATCCAATTCTTCATCATAAGCAAATTTCCAACTTTTTGTCTTTGCTATCTTCATCAGACTAGCTAATTGGTCTTTGATTTTATCAATATCTAATTTAACTTTTGGGACTGGTGCCATCATAATATATTGGTTTTTTATTATATGCTAATTCTTTGATTAAGTTTACTCTCCATGCAGTTTTAATATAGTTCACTCTCTCTTTAGTGTCAACGTCCGTATGTCCAATATGAACAACGACTTTTGTATACCAGTTAATATTCCTATTAACGCTTATCTCGTGATGGTAATAACAATGAGCGTCTTTATCGTTGTGACTCGGCATTATTATTGATGGATTAACGAGTGCCTCTTTGACTCTTGGGGGAAGGAAGGTTTTATCTAGCAAAATTGGTCTTTTTTTTGCATGACGATAATAATTTTTTTTTGTAAAATGAGTTAATACTTTTTTGTAATCTCTACATTTAAAAATACAATCATCTTTACTAGCCTTCACTAAGTCCATATTAAAATTTCCTATTCCTTACTTAAAAGACTACTCTGTCCCCAATTTTTCAAAAGCTTTGCTTCTCTGCTGTTATTGTTGATTTCATCAATACATGTCTTTTTAACTGCGTCTTTCTTTTCTTGATCAGAAGCCTTCTCGTTAGCTTTATTAACTGCTTCCCGACATGCTTCTACATTACTGGTATATGTTTGAAAAAGAGTTGTTATATACCCTTCTTTCTTTAATTTGTAATCTAGGTAATTAAGAACTGCTGAAAAAGTAAATGCAACAACAAAAAGTACTCCAACAACAACTAAAAATTTTTCTGATTTTTTCATAAATACTCCTACTTAACTAATAATTATATGATGATCCATAGCTTGAACCATAACTTCCAGAACCATACGAACTGCCATAACTCGAAGAACCATATCCGCCATAAGAACTTCCAGAGCTACCATAACTTGAAGACCCATAGCTTGGTGCGTAAGAATTGTAGCTCGGCGTACTGTAACTAGGAGTATAGGGTTTATAGCTTGGAGTGGTGTAACTCGGTGTTGTGTAACTGGGTGTGTAAGGTTTGTAGCTTGGGGTGTAACTAGGAGTATAGGGTTTATATGTTGAATTATATGAAGGCGTATAACTATTATTATCGTCTTCAGAATCATCAAATAACGATTTATAAGTGCTGGAAGAATATGAAGGTTTATATCTAGAAGTCCAATAACTTGAGTAATAGTTATCATTATCTAGTGAATAACTACTTGTGCTGGGAAAAGTATAACTACTTAAAGACGGGGAATATGATGAACTATAAGTTTTAGTTTTACTTCCTCCACCGTAAGTATTGTACCAAGAAAGACCAGTGTAATAATCATCGTCCCAGCTATATGAGGGCGTATACCATTTTGAAGAATAACTCTTAGTGGAAGAAGAATAACTCTTGTTGTAAAGATCATCACCGGATTTATAGCTATAATTGTCATATTTTAATGCATTTGGTTCGGAACGAACATAACTGCTAACCCACTTTCCATCTCTAATATAGCCATTAACTTTAACAGCGGCATTAACATTTCCTAATGGAAAGGCCATTAGTGCGAGAGCAAAAATTAGTAAACAAATCCTGGATTTCATAAAATCCCTTTCTTAAAACAAATATTAGTTCTAATTGGGGTTTTTGTCAATAGAAAAGGAAGTTATTTTGCCGCTTGTTCCGGAGTTCCTTCTGCCACTATTTCCCCGCCCCAATTACTTTATATAGTCAATCTTTGTTGTATTTTTCAGCTCGCCATCAATATAAATATTTAGAGATCTCTCTTTTATGCTCCACGTAAAAGCAAACATATGTTCAGTTTTTGGGTCTAAACCCGAAACATCATGTTCTACATCAGTTCTTCCCTTACCTAAGTAAACGTGGAAAAATTTAATCTTCTTATCATCATCCTTGACAATAAAAATTGATCCATTTGGAGAGTCGAATTGTATCATCGGCATAATCTGATTACCTGAAAAATCGATTTGCCCAGGTTTTGTCCAAAAACTAACAGTCCCTTCTTTGATATCAAATTTGTTTTCATTTTTCATTGCTTTTTTCCTTTAGTTCGCTGCTAATATGATTATTGACTGTATAATTTATAATATCACCTTTATTGTTTATCTTGTCAGCAGAAATATTCCCACTAGAAATTGAGCTTTCAATGTTATTTAGAATTTTCCCCTCTTTACGAAACTCTTTTATTACTAAAATAACAGCTATTGGGAATCCTAAAATTGTAAATATATCAGCTAAAGCACTGAGCCAATTCATTTAATAGCTCCTTTCTTCAAGATCTCAGCCAAGTATTGCCCTGTATAAGATTTTTTATTTCGTGCCACTTGTTCCGGGGTTCCTTCGGCAACCACTTCTCCCCCTTTATCCCCGCCTTCAGGCCCGAGATCTATAATCCAGTCCGCGCCCTTGATAACCTCCAGATTGTGCTCGATAACAAGCACGGTATTTCCCATGTCAACAAGCGCGTTTAGGATATTCATTAGGCGATTTACATCGTCCATGTGCAGGCCGGTAGTCGGCTCATCCAGAATGTAGAGCGTCTTGCCGGTAGATTTCTTAGATAATTCGGTCGATAATTTCACCCTTTGAGATTCACCGCCGGAAAGTGTCGTTGCCGGCTGGCCAAGTCGTATGTAACCCAAGCCTACTCGTTCAAGCGTTTCCAGCTTCATTTGGATTTTAGGAATATTTTTAAAGAATTGGAGCGCCTCTGAGACCGTCATTTCCAGAACATCAGAGATATTTTTGCCTTTGTATTTGATATCGAGAACTTCCGCGTTGTAGCGCTTGCCCTTACACTCCTCGCAAGTGATGTAGACGTCGGGGAGGAAGTGCATCTCAATCTTCAGGATACCTTCACCGCGACACGCCTCACATCGGCCGCCTTTGACGTTGAAACTGAAGCGTCCCGGCTTGTACCCGCGTATCTTTGCCTCGGGAACGGATGCGAAAAGGTCGCGGATTTCCGTAAATACGCCTGTGTAGGTGGCGGGGTTGCTTCTAGGGGTTCTGCCTATCGGCGACTGGTCGATGTCGATGACTTTGTCGAGATTGGTGAGGCCTTTGATGCTCTTGTGTTTGCCCGGTAGCGCCTGTGCCCGGTGGAATACTTGGGAGAGCTTCTTGGCTAGGATGTCGTTAATGAGAGATGACTTGCCTGAGCCAGAGACGCCTGTACAGAGAACGAGCTTGCCGAGTGGGATGTCTACTGTGACGTCACGTAAGTTATGCTCGGTGGCGCCCTCTATGGTGATGGAGTTTCCGTGTCCATTTCGGCGCTTTTCTGGTGAATCTACGGTTTTCTTGCCTGAAAGGTAGAGTCCTGTGATGGACTTCGGGTCTTTCATAATCTGCTCCGGTGTGCCCTGGGCGATGATGCGTCCGCCAGCTTCCCCTGCTCCGGGACCAATGTCGAGAATCCAGTTTGAGTTCAGCATGGTTTCCTCGTCGTGCTCTACGACGATGACGGTGTTTCCAAGGTCACGAAGGCGCTTTAATGTCTCGATGAGGCGTATATTGTCACGCTGGTGAAGGCCGATGGACGGCTCGTCTAGTATATAAAGCACGCCCATGAGGGATGAACCGATCTGTGTGGCTAATCTTATACGTTGGGCTTCTCCGCCGGAAAGGGTCGTCGCAGAACGGTCGAGTGTCAGGTAGTTAAGTCCGACATTGAGCAAAAAATTTATTCGCTCTGACAACTCTTTGCGGACTTGAACAGCTATTTGCTGATCTCTATCTGAAAGTTTCATGGTTTCAAAAAACTCGTGTGCCCTATCGAGTGACATAGTGACTATCTCGACTATTGTCTTACCGCCAACTGTAACTGCGGCTATTTCAGGCTTGAGGCGAGTTCCTTTACACTTCGGACACTCCTTCTCACTCATATACCTTTCTATTTCTTTTCTGACATAATCAGAGTCGGTTTCTTTGTGACGTCTGCCAAGATTAGCAACTACGCCTTCATAGTCTGAGGTGTACTCTCGAAGCCCCATGTGAACGTTGTAGGTTTCGTCACCCGTGCCGTACATCACGATGTCTTTTGCCTTTTTGGGCAGGTCTTTGTAGGGCGCGTTTATATCAAATCCGTGCTTCTCGGCAACTCCGTAGAGCAGTTTGATGTACCAACCCATCTTGCTGGCGGTTCTGGACCAAGGGCGGATAGCGCCTTCTGGAATACTAAGATTTGCGTTTGGAACGACAAGTTTCGGGTCTATTTCAAGCTTGACGCCAAGTCCCGTGCAGTACGGGCACGCGCCGTATGGAGAGTTAAACGAGAAGCTTCTCGGTGATATTTCAGGAAGGTTGATGCCGCAGTCGAGGCATGCAAAGTGCTGGGAAAATATTTTCTCTTCTTTGGTCTCGGAGTTGAACAAAATTATTACTCCCTCGCCAAGATTTACGGCACTTTCTACCGACTGGGATATGCGCTTTTCTATTTCTTTATCTAAAGTAAATCGGTCTATAACCGCATCTATCGTATGCTTTTTGTTCTTATCTAAAACGGGCGTATCCTCAACTTCATAGACCTTGCCGTCCACGCGCACCCTTGCATAGCCGGCCTTTTGCAGCTCGGCAAAGACATACTTATGAACGCCTTTCTTATCACGGATGATAGGTGCCAGTATCATGAACTTGGTGCCCTTTTTCATCGCCATTATCTGTTCAATGATTTGAGGTATGGTCTGCTTTCTAATCTCTTTCCCACACAAAGGACAGTGTGGAACGCCGATGCGTGCATAAAGTATTCTCAAATAGTCGTAAATCTCAGTAACGGTGCCGACTGTGGAGCGCGGGTTGCGGGTGGTAGACTTCTGATCGATAGAAATAGCCGGTGAGAGGCCCTCTATCTGGTCCACATCGGGTTTTTCCATGAGGCCGAGGAACTGGCGCGCATATGAGGAAAGACTCTCCACGTAGCGCCTCTGGCCCTCAGCATAAATGGTATCAAAGGCCAAAGAGGACTTTCCTGAACCGGAAAGTCCTGTAAACACGACTAATTTATCCCTAGGGATTTCAACATCTATATTTTTTAGGTTGTGCTCGCGAGCACCCCTGACTATGATTTTATCCTGCATAACCCATCCTTTACTCCCGCTCAAACGGGAATCTATAACAATAAAAAGCCTGCTTTAAGCCCAAATCTAGAAACCTAAATAGTATACAGAATTTTTTCGGAAGTTTCAAGGGTTTTTGCAAAACAAACAAAAGAAAAAAGGACTCTTTTTTCAAAAAGTCCCCTTTTGCGGGGACAAGATTACTTTCTCTTGTCCCCGCCAAAATGCCTTTATCACTATCTAATAAAACTGTTGTCCAGTCCCCACCTTCTTATCAAGATTTGTGAACCCTTTAGAAGGACAAGGCTTGGCAAAACAATTAGCGTAAACGGCCAAAGGAGATCGATATCGGCTTCATTGATGCCACGCATGTCACAACGCCTCCAATATCTCTCTGATGCAAGCCAGCGAAAATACTTAGTCTTGCTTATAGCAACTATCCCTATACCCACCAGAAAGTAACCTATGAACAAAAGGCCAAGTACTACAGCTGCCAGAATAGCATATACCGTCTGCATCTTCACTCACCTCCATTCAGTCTGACCAGAGCAGTTCTGGGACCATCTGTTACATTTTCCCCCCAGCATTTACAATACCGGCCGCAAATGATGCTCTGGTCTTTGCTAACGCACTCGCCATCGCACTCGCCTCTGTCATATGGGCAAGCAAGTTCCGGCGCGTATTTGAACCAGAAATACAGCATTAGCGTCATGCCCGGAATACCAGGTGCCAGCATTGAAATCAGTAGTAAGTCCCAGTTATTGGGAAAGATAATACTGGAAAGTGTGCATGCCAACACCCCGATAAACGCAAGTGCAAAGCCGTACAGAAGTATCTTGGAACTTTTCGGAGCATTTGGTTTGAAGATTCCCATGATCAACCACCTTTTTTTGCATTGGGCAATATACTAGATCTAAGGCTGGCAGCCAAAAGACCGGCACCGATACTACCGGGCATGAGACCGAAGAAAAGCCAAACGACATAAGAGGGATTCACCGGTTGACCGATATGAGGCTGGATTATGAACGTAACTATTACAGCCCAGACAATAAGCACTACGGATATGATCACTTGCATTTTAGCTACCTCCCTCTCCTGATATCCCTCAACTCATCAACAAACAGCTTGACCGCAAGTATACTGATCGGGGCATCGAGCAAAGCAGCCACGATAATGGTGCTTTCTACCCGATCAATCGTCGGACCTGACATATCGGAAGCAATCACACCGATACAGCCGATGATGATGATCTTTAAGAAACAGGCCACCGCCATATACGGAACCGAACTCTTCCAGTTCCATCCGCCTTTTAAGATTATTGCAACAGCTTCAGCCAACTCATCCACCTCCATTATTTTTCATGTTTGCTCTAAAGGCCCCAGGAAAAAGCTGCATACTCGTTTTCGGATATCTCCTCAACTATGAATCCTCTTCTGATAGCAGCTATGACTTGATCGAAGTTCTTTTCCTCCACCTTGCCACAAACCGTAGAAAGATGCGGACCAAATAGAACTTCCCCACACTTCTGCTTTAGCCATGAGAAGTCTTGAGTCACATCACAAACCGCGCAACGTGACGGCAACTGAATCTTGATATATCGAAACTCTTGGCTGTTCTGCGGCTCGCTCACTAGCTTTTCCATTCCATTCACCCCATTCCATGATTTGAAATTTATTTCCTCAGGCTCTTTCCTCACGCAAATAGAGCGTTATTCCGGCAAAAAGTGCGAAACAGCCAAGACAGAAATATCCGCCAATTGCCGCCCAAAGTCCATTGTCAGATGTCGGCTTAAGAAAGACTATCAATAGCAGTAAAAATGCCAAACCGGCTACCGATATGAAAGTTAGCCACTTAAATAGTTTGTACATTACCGTCTCCTTTTTCAAAGTTCAAGCATTTAAAAAGCTGAAGATACCCTCCAACTTTTCCTAGCTAATTTGAGTGTTTATTATAGCACAAAATTTGAAAAAGAAAAAGGAGAGGTACTTCACGTGAGACAAATCTCACGTCCTCTCCTTTCAGTAACGATTCGGCTGTTTCGAAAATGATAAACAGAAGCATTTATCCGTAACCATCGGGATTGCCCCCGGTAAAACACTTACTACAACCTCTGTCTTTGGCGCTATGCTGAGAATCTCCCCATCTATCTGAGCAATAGTACCGTCCGGTATTTCAAAAGACAGAGTTTTCCTCTGTTCCCCCTTAATCCCCTTGATAAATGCTCGAAGGCCGTCTCCAAACAGCGACAAGAGGTTGCCATTGTTTATAACCACTTCCATCAGGCCATCGTCAATCAGAGAATTACTCGTCTTTATATACCTGCCGGAAACACCAACGTTGTTTAGAAGCAAGTGTCTTACTTTTAAGTCTCTTCCTTCCATCGTTATCTCTACCGGTTTTTTCAGGGCAGCAGTTACAGCCTTTAATTCGGTCAGACGATTCCCCGGCCTTTTCTCCATAATGATTTCGGCACCTTTCGCCGTAACGCCAAAGCCAATATGGCCTAGTACTACCAGTTCTTTGACTCTCCCGTCTCTTTCAACCAACCTTATTTTCAAAGCATCCATTTTGTCAGGAGAAATTGCGTCCCGCTGAATCATTTCCTTTATGCTTTTTAAGCCGCCGGGAATGACTTTCCGGGAAATGAGGTTAGCGGTGCCACCGGGCACAAAAATAAGAACTGCTTTTTCATTCTTCCTTTGGGCCGTGACAACTCCCCCAGCCGCTTCAGTCAAAGTGCCATCGCCTCCAACCACAAATATAGCATTTGCCTCCTTCATCAATTCACTGACAATCATGGATGCATTTCCGGGCTTTCCTGTCTCTACCACAGCAGGTTCCAGTTTTTCCGCGGTTAGATATGAGACCAACTCTTGTCCGAACTTTTTACCGTTCCTGGCGGCTCCATTTACTAATACCACCGGCTTTCTGCCATTCCAAAAAGTACCTCGCCGGCCTCTTTCTGAATGAGCTGTCAACTTAGTTCACCTCGTTTCAAAGTTCGAGCTTTTAAAAAGTTAGAGGCTACCCCCTAACTTTCGTAGCTAATTTGAGTGCTTACTATAGCACGATTAGAATAAAAGAAAAAGGGATAGACTGTAAATAAAGCCCTTTACACAACATTATTTTTATGTTACTATATCACGACATTATCAGCTGACACAGCTGTGTACCTAAAAAAATAGAGGGTGTGATAACAATGTCCGAAAAGAAGATTCCAGTTTGCGACTTCGAGTCATCGAAGTTCTCAATGGTGGACACTTACGAAGTGGTGAGGATCCTAAGACGCCACGGAGTGGACATCAACTGGAACGATGACTGTGGAGAATGCTTTTTCTACGGCGCAAACAAAGAAAATATAGCGCAAATCATCCATTCAGACAGCACGAGTTTCGTTTTAGGTCTGACCGATGAGGATCAGACCGTAGTATCGGCCTTTGATGAATATTTCGAGTCTAAGGCCGTAGCAGAAACACCATCTGAGAACTATGCATTTGTATATAGCTGGTCAGCCTGACCGCTAACAAAGCATAGATCTCAACAAAAAAAGAGGAAGTATCCCCTTAAAAGATACTTCCTCTTTCTCTTTTTTCCCTTTATTTGGCTTTTGCCAGAGTGTCCTTGATCCTATCCTTTAAGATTCTGTCATGTCTTACGGCTGTAAGTACATAGTCGCTTGTCTGTATAATCTTTAACAAATTATCAGCAGAGTAGTCATTCTTCATATCGCCAATGTTACTGTAGCCGGTTGCATAAAGATCTTTTGTTACGCCTCCCGGATCCTGCTCGCCTCTTTTTAAGATCCTATATGCTTTTACTACCAGCTCTAAAAGCCTTTTATCTTCTTCATTGATCTCAATACTATCACCCTTTTGCTCCAATGCTTCTTCAAGCTCTTTCTGTTCCCCTTCAGTTAATATTTCTCTTGAAAGCCTTGCATTCAAAACATCATCTGTCAGATCTCTCTGCCCCATTTTCCCATAATTGCTTTTGTGCATGTTTTTCTCAAAAGCGGTGGGAGTGGCGACATAGTCTATCAGCTTCATCTCATGCGCTCTAGTCCTCACTATCTCCATCACTTCTTCCTGAGTAGAGTTTTCCAACAAGTCTGCAAGCCTCTTTAGTTCTTCCGGTGATAAGTTCTCCGGCTTGAAGCAGTTTCTTGTTTCAATATTTATAAGATCGATACATTCCTTAACTTCAGGATTCAAATCATCCAGATCAGAAGTTGTGTTTGCCGCCTCTCTAACCGGTATCGACACTTCAGGAGAACTTTTCTTTTCTACCGGTATCTCGATAACCGGACTTTCTGCTGTATCTTTTGCTTCTCTAACGGGTATCGATACTTTCGGAGAATCTACTTTCTCTATCGGAATCTCTGTGATGACCGTGTTTTCTTCAGTTTCCGACCCCATTGATATCCCTGTTTCCTTTTTGAAAAGCTCTTCTAGTAAACCTTTTGCTATCCCATAGTTATGTTCATCTATGGCGCTTATAATTTTGTCGCGCATTTCGTTTTCATACTCTGCCCTATCTACAAGTTCAGGAGTTACTGACTGTTTAGCCATTTCGAGATTATCATCATATAAACCTTTGACCTCTTTGCTTTCATTCCTGGCGGCGGTATTCTCGGCTTTTGCAGACTCATGAATATCCTTTGCCTTGGCGATAACCCCCTCGTTAAGACCGCTTCCTTCCGTCATGTTGTAGAGTTCTCGAGCATCTTTAAGATCAGCCTTTGCTGCTTCGTGCCTCTCGGCTGACGACTCTAACATGCCCGCAGCTTCCTTATGGTCGCTATATATTCCTTCCGGTGTCACATTCCCCTCTGACATTTTATAGTCTCCTTCATTTTATTTTTACGTAAGCTTTATTTTATATAAAAATTATAAAATTTTTTATAAATAAAGTAAAGTTTTAGTACTTGCGGAAAAGACTCAAGAACTCCTCTTCGCCTTTTGGTTGTTTGTTGTATGCCAGAAAACGGACAAACGTCTTTATATTCCTATGTTTCAAGACTTTAAGAACAATATCCGATATATCCGATGTTTTAACCTCTTTCTTGCCAAGATCCAGTATTCTTGACTCGACAACATTTACTATTTTGTTGACTATGCGCTCCTTATCTTCCCAGTCAAGAGCAGCGCGATATATACCGGAGTAAATATTCTCTCTGGAATACCTCTCTTTCTTGCCTGATCTTTTAATAACAAATAGGAAGTCCGGCCGCACTTTTTCATACGTGGTGAAAGTTTTGCCGCATTTCCTACACAAACGCCTTCTCCAGATTTGTGAACTACCAAAAGTAGAACGGCTGTTTTTGACGTCATTGAAATCTTTTCTGCAATATGGACACTTTATCATATCAACATATTGACATATAAATAGATATGTTTCAACTTAATTTTATTATTTTTAACTTAAAATGTCGCCTAATCCTGACCACATAACGCAATATCAACATGCATACAACATGGATATTATAGGTTTACTAGCAACTTGATAACAAAAGGAGGCAAAAAATGAAACGCGAACCGTACATTGGCATTACCGGTTTTATGACACGCGAAGAAGTCGATGAGGTAATGAGCGCCATACCCGAGGGATCAACAAAAAAGTTCATGGTCGGAATACTTGCAAGCCAGAAGACGATAGCCGGCCTGCCAAACAAATGGCCGGAGAGATATCCAATAACGAGGGATATCGCAAAGATAACCTCAGACGATGAGCGAGCCTTAAACCTGGTCCACTATGGCGATGGCATGAAGCATCATGAAGGCCTCGGGAAGGTTCTTATCTCTATCACCAGAGAGTACGGCGGCCCAAATCTCCACGGCTTTCAGCTGAATATGACATGGCCTGAGGCTAGAGAGATTACCGAGTTCAAGGAAAAGTATCCTGAAATGCAGATAGTCCTACAAGCAGGTACACGCACTCTCAAAAATACAGATGAGTCGGCAGAAAAGCTGGTAAACGGCTTCCAAACTGCATTTCCAAACGGAGAAGTGGACTACCTGATACTTGATCTGAGTGGCGGACTCGGGAAAGAGCTAAACCCGGATCTCATTATGAGACACATTGAGGCGATAGAGACGGCTAACCTGGACGTCGGAGTCGTACTTGCGGGCGGGCTCTACGGTAAAAATAGTAACATAGTTGCCCCCATTCTAAGGCGCTTTCCAAACACAGGTACAGATGCCGAGGGCAAACTCCGTGACCCGATTACCGACAAGCTCAACATAAAAGAAGCTATCGACTATACATCTACTTACTACCGGCTCTAGTTATCATGCTACGCACCCCAAAAGCCCCGCTGCAGAGCGGGGCTTTTCCTATGTTACGGATATTTCATTTACAACTTATAGATAACATGTTAAAATTACCCTTACTTATTTGATGGAATCTACAAAGTCTATCGAAAGGACCTATCGTGCTACGCATTATAATCACGAATGCACAAAAGCTCTTTGAAAGAGCAAAGGTGGAAGATATAGAGGGTCTGAAAGCTGAGCTCAGAGATCATATCAAGTACACAGTTTACTATGCTCACAACCTTGATAAGGTTATGCGGGATCCGAGGACCGACATAGAGGTCCGATATGAAAACTCTGACGATCCCCTCTTCTCAAAAGTGAATGTTGAAGTGCAGATCTCTGACGATCTCTGGGAATGTTACCCGGCGCTTGAAGATAAAGAGCACCGTCTTCTCGAGAATATCGTGCAAAAGATCAAAGAAACATGCGGGATCAATCCGGAGAAGGGTTTCATAACCGCCTTCTTAAGCCCTGTGTCGGTTTATGTAGAAAACCGGGAGAGGGTCAGCATCGCTTCCTAAAAAACATGGCATACATGAAAGGAAAGGAAGTAAGTGATAAAGCACATCATCAAAAAAACTTACATGGGATGTTGGAGTAAAAATCCACTTGTAAAGTGGCCATCTATCTTTCTATACTCAATCTTCGCATTCATCGTCCTTGTGCGCATGATCATCCTAATCCCCGTTCACTTTGCCTTGAAAGCTATGGGCAAAAAAGGATTCATAGTAAAAAAGGTTGAACTAAACGGAAGGATGACATGGACCTTTGTCCCCAGCTCTGAAGGTTTCAAAAAAGCCCCGCTCTAGCGGGGCTTTTCCTTTGATCCGAATAGCTTTATAATAGCTTTTATGGTTAAAAACATAAAAAGCGGATATTTTGAAATTATTGTAGCTGCAACTCTGTGGGGAAGCAGTGGTATACTTGTAAAAATTTTGGCGCTTCCCGCAACAACTATCTCATTTTTTCGGCTCCTCTTCCCCACCATTATTTTGGGTGGTTATCTTGTCTATAAAAAAACCAAACTTTTCCGCGGCGACAACAAAGTAGTTCTAGCCTCTTCCGCCTTAACGGCTCTTCGAATATACCTTTATACAATAGCTTTCCTCTTTACCTCTGTGGGAAACGCCGTCATTATCCATTACACATGGCCTATATTTGCCGTACTATTTAGCATTATAATTCTAAAAGAAAAAGTAAACCTTAGAACGTTGTGTCTTGTCGCCATATCTTTTTTGGGCGCCGTTTTGATATATGCAAACAAACAATTTTCCTTGGACAGTAAGGACTTTATAGGTATGGTGGCCGTGACTTTGGAAGCTATCATCATGGGCTTCACGACGACAATCTTGAAACCGGGTCTTGAAAGATATTCAAAATATGAGACTGTTTTTTATTATAATTTTTTGGGTGCTATCATCTTTTTACCCTTTGTTTTTATAAATAAACCCTTCCCAACAGTCAACCAAATGCTTTTAGGCACTGCATTTTCGATTGTAATCGGACTTGTGGGCTATGTGCTTTTCTTTTCTGCACTAAAGAAAATAGGAGTAATCAAAACATCGCTACTTTCTTATCTGGAGATGGTGAGTGCCATAGCGCTTGCGGCAATAATACTTGGTGAAGCGGTAACGTGGAATATGGTGCTTGGAGGTTCTTTGGTTGTCTTCTCTGCACTAGGCATTACGAAAAGTAAAGAGGAAGGTTAACGCCTTATTTAATCTTTTTTGACTCTATTTTCTCTCAGAGACTGCGCGGAATCTCATGTCGAACTGAAATTTCAGAATTCCGAGCGAAAGACGTGAAAATCGAGAAAGAATATTAGAATATTCTGACGAGATTTGAGTGGCTTGTAGCCGAAATTATGAGATTTCAGTCGGCAAGCTTGCACTACTATTTTAAGGCTTAAATTTGCGTTGAGATTCCAAGCGGTCTCTAATCTCACGTATTTGGTCGCGGAGTTTAGCGGCTTGCTCAAACTCTAAGTTATTTGAGGCAATCACCATTTGCTTTCGCATATCTTTAATAATTCTTTCCAGCTCATCCGGCGGCATATCGATAATATCGAACTTTTCTTCTTTTTTGCTTTTCTTAGACGAGGCTATATCTTCACGAATAGATTTTTTGATAGTTGTCGGTGTGATGCCGTGTTTTTTATTATATTCTTCCTGTATTTTTCGCCTTCTCGCCGTCTCTGATATCGCTTTCTTCATAGACCTCGTCATCTTGTCACCATACATTATGACCTTTCCTTCGGAGTGCCGTGCTGCCCTGCCAATAGTTTGGATCAGGGCATTTTCACCCCTCAAGAATCCCTCTTTATCTGCATCTAGAATAACTACTAATGAAACTTCGGGGAGATCCAACCCTTCACGAAGGAGATTCACACCGATTACCACGTCATAAATCCCTTTTCGGAGATCACGCAGAATTTCAGGGCGCTCCAGAGTGTTGATTTCCGAGTGGATATAAGTCACTTTGATATTTAGCTCCTGTAGATACTCGCTTAAGTCCTCCGCCATCCGCTTTGTAAGTGTTGTGACTATCACACGCTGCTTTTTCTTCACCCGCATCTGGATCTCATTCATAAGGTCATCTATCTGATGTTTCGTACCTCTCACTTCAACTTCGGGATCCAAAAGTCCTGTCGGACGGATAACCTGCTCGGATATCCAGTCGAAGTTTGCACCTTTTCTCGCCTTTTCATAATACTCATCGCTAGAACCTATTTTATGGTCGCTCGCTGTTCTGAATTCATAATCGCCAGGTGTTGCTGAGATAAAGATAGTTTTATCCATGAATTTCTTAAATTCTGAGAAATGAAGCGGGCGGTTATCTAGTGCCGATGGGAGACGGAATCCATGTTCGACGAGAGTTTCTTTTCTGGACCGGTCGCCGTTATACATCCCTCTGACTTGCGGGACGCTCATATGCGACTCGTCAATAAGCATAAGGAAGTCATCAGGAAAGAAGTCCAGTAACGTTGCCGGCGGTTCACCGGGATTTCTACCCGCCAAGTAGCGAGAATAGTTCTCTATCCCTGAACAATAGCCGGTTTCTTTGATCATCTCCATATCGAACTTGGTGCGCTGTTCCAGCCTTTGCGCTTCCAGAAGCTTTCCTTCTTTCTTTAATATCTTTAATCGTATCTGCAGCTCCTTCATTATTTCAGGGATTGCACCAAGCAGTTTCTCTCTTGGAGTTACGAAATGCTTCGCCGGAAAGATAGAAATCTTATCCGTTTTTTTACCCAGTTCGCCAGTCAAAGGATTTAAGTCGCGAATGGACTCTACAACATTGCCATCAAATACTATACGAATAGCCTTTTCTTCATACACAGGGAATATATCGAGAACATCTCCGCGAACACGAAACTTTCCCCGTTCAAACGCCTGATCATTGCGCTCATATTGTACGGCAAGGAGCTTTTTCATTACTTTCTCTTGATTTAGCTCTTTACCCACCTCAAAATCCAGTTTCATATTTATGTAGTCCTCCGGCGAGCCAAGACCATAGATACAGGAAACACTGGCGACTATGAGGGTGTCAGGACGCGAAAGAAGCGCCGCCGTTGCAGCATTCCTCAGACGATCAATTTCTTCATTTATACTAGAATCTTTTTCAATGTATGTGTCAGTTCTAGGGATATACGCCTCCGGCTGGTAGTAGTCATAATAACTGACGAAATAGCGGACGGCATTATCGGGGAAAAACTCTTTGAATTCTGAATATAACTGAGCAGCAAGAGTTTTGTTGTGAGAGATAACTATTGTTGGCTTGTTGATCTTTTCAATGACATTTGCCGCCGTGAAAGTCTTGCCCGAACCGGTCACGCCTAAAAGAATCTGCTTATCCAGACCTTTTTCCAAACCGCGAATCAGCTTTGCCGTAGCATCAGGTTGGTCGCCGGTGAGTGCGTATTTGCTTTTTAATACAAACTTATCCATAGCGACTTATTATAACCTAAAAGAGACTCAAACTCCAGCTCAAGCCTCTTAAAGAATCACGATTTCTGTTCTAGCCTACGGAGTTATGGCGAAAGATTTGAAAAACTTATCGTAGTATTTATCATTCCACTGATCATAGTCATCAGTCCTGATGAAAAATGCTCTGTCTCTGTATGGCAAGATGATAACGCCGACTTTCCTGCCAAGGTCCTTGTCTTTATAGGTAAACTTGGTTCCGGTAAAGTTGGAGATATTAACAGTTTCTTCAGTTGCGCTTTTGTCCTTTGAATTCTTGATTTTCTCTTTAAGATCTTTGACTTCCTGAGCATAAAGCTTCTTTGTAATTGTTACTTCCAGAGCAGCATGTGTCTCTCTTATGTTCTCGTTTGAATCATACCTAACCATATCCGGGTTGAAGTACAAGCTGTAAGGGTTGTTGGCATTGATATCAAAATGTTCATAATATGCCCAGTTTCGCGGAACAATAAACTTAAATGTTCCAAAGTCCTCACGAGCTTTGAAGTCAGCCCAAGGGTTTTCCCTAATTTCTTTCTTTTCAAGCTCACAAGCATCTCGAATTTCTTTTTCCTTCTTCTCTGTTGCCTTCTCTACTGCAGCATTTATGCGAGCCTGACTATCGTTAGATTTAACGATAAAGATGATCAGCAAAATCAATAGGACAAAAATAACAAAACCCATAACTCCAATAATAATTTTGTATAGTTTGGAGAGATGTGTTGTCTCTTCATAAACAGGATGCATCGGATCATTGTTCTCGAAACTCTGATTCATCGGATCAACAGGGCCCTGCGGCGGCTGCATTGGATTCATCGGATCATTCATAGCTTATAGCCCCCATAGGACAGTCGGCCGCGACATTACCCAGATCGCAACCGTCACAAGTTTCTTTTTTGACATGAGATTTGAAATCATCGCCCATTTCAAAACAGTCCGGACATTCGCTTACGCAAGTTCCGCAACCTGAACAAAGGTTTTCATCAACTTCTAACTTTGGCATTTTAAATAAACTCCCTCAATATTTTAGTTTTATAGATAAATAATAGATATTTTTTGACTCCGTGTAAAGTGGAAAATTTTTCTCTCCTCCCAACGTCACAGTATCTCGTCCGGCGTGATTTTTTGTTCTCTTCCCGACATTACGAAGAAATAGTTAAAATATTTTAGCTCCTCGGCTCAGATATAAAAAAGGATTACCTTTTCATACCACTCACCTTACGTCGCTAATAAAACTTAAAAATTTAGAATGCTCCTTTAGGACAAAAGCACGCTTTAGTGAAACGCTTCGTGCGCAAGAATGATAAATTTTTATTAGTTTTATCTATTTCGTAGTGCTAGTCGGTGGGTTTTGCTCCACTTTTGCCCAAACAAAAGTGGATAATATTTTAAAGACTAGATTCCCGCCGGATGTTTACGCTGAACTAGATCCAGTGCGGGAATGACATACGGAGAAAGGGATTCCTCCGCTTTCCACTAGCGTGGTATCGGTCGGAATGACAAGATTAATCTTGCTATTTTAAATCCGGTCTTTTATCCTTTGTAACTTTCTGAGCCTGCTCTTTTCTCCACTTCTCAATCTCTCCGTGATTCCCGGATAGTAGCACCTCCGGCACACTCATACCTTTATACTCCCTCGGGTTTGTATAGTGAGGGTATTCTAGCATTCCATCTTCAAAAGATTCATCTTTGTGCGACTCCTCTTTGCCTAAAACTCCGGGGATCAAACGGCTAACAGAGTCAATGATGGCCGCAGCTGCAATCTCCCCACCAGATAAAACATAGTCACCGATAGATATTTCTGCATCAACCAACTCGCGAATCCTCTCATCAAATCCTTCATAATGTCCGCAAACAAAGGTAAT
The DNA here is from genome assembly GCA_030647205.1 of bacterium. Classification (GTDB taxonomy): domain Bacteria; phylum Patescibacteriota; class CPR2; order UBA1875; family JAJYID01; genus JAKANV01. The sequence continues at coordinate 93,891 of JAUSJO010000005.1, read as the reverse complement.
ATTATCTTTTCTTGATAATTTTTTAGCTTGGCTTTGGCCATATTTCTGCCCTTTCGGAGTAAGGAGAATAACGAATGTGCCCTTGTTTTGGGCTCTCACCTTTTCTATCGCTTTGTCCAGAATATCAACTTTCAGAAGCATGCCAGCACCACCGCCATACGGCGTATCATCTACCTGCTTATATTTGCCTAATCCAAAGTCACGGAGATTGTAGGTTTCAATCTCTATAATTTTTGATTTTATGCCCCGTCCAAGAATACTGTAGTCTGTCAGGCTATGAATCGTTTCCGGGAAAAGTGTAATTACATTAAATTTCATAGTTTTATTTTATCAAAAAAAGCCACGAGTGTGGCTTTTTTCTTTAGTTTCGATTTGATTAGATATCAAGGTCTGCCATTGGCTCTTCTTCTGTTTCTTCCTCAACGACTTCTGAAGCTTCTTCTCCGACAGGAGCTTCTTCTACTTCTTCTGTTACTTCAGCTGCAGACTCTTCACTAGCTTCTTCTTTTCTAGCGGGTCTTTCAGAACCTTCAGGCTCAACAATTTTTAAGTTAACACGTGAATCGTTCTTTGCGCCCAAAACACGAAGCAAAGTTCGGATAGATTTAGCAGTTTTTCCTTCTTTACCAATAACTACACCCATATCCTCAGGATCTACTGTAAGCTCAAGTAGGACACCTTTTTCATCAATACTCCTAACAACTTTTACCGCGTCTTTGTTTGATACGATTTCCTTTACAACGTACTCAACGAATTCCTGATCTTTTTCTTTTGCCATCTTGGCCTCCCTTGCCCTGCGTATGCGGGGTCTTTACTTAATTTTATTAAATTATCCTAATCTGTCATTCCGGGCTTGACCTGAGAATCTATATTTTCTGGATTCTGAAGTCGTGCTTCAGAATGACAAAATTGGTTATTTATCTTCTTTATTTTCTTCAGTTACCTCTTCTGCAACTTCTTCTGTTTTTTCTTCCTCTACTGCTTCTACCTCAGTATTTTCTGCCGGTGCTTCTTCGGCTACCTCTTCTTTCGCTTCCTCCGCCGGAGCTTCAGTAGTTTCCTCTGCTTCTACTCCTTCCTCAGATTTTGCCTCCGCCTTAGGCGCTTCTTTCTTTTCTTCTTCGGCTTTCTTTGGTGCTCTTTTCTTCTCTGTTATTTTCACCCATTTAGGCAACTTGACACCTTCTTTTTTCAGTAATTTTGCCACAGTATTAGAAGGCATGGCTCCTTTATCGAACCAAGCTTGTAACTCGTCTTTCTTTACCTGTAGCTCTTTTGTATGCGGGTTATACCAACCCAATATTGAAATAAACTTGCCTTGTACTGCTCGTTTTGATTCTGCTACTACGATTCTATAGTGTGCCTGCTTTTTCTTACCGACACGGGTGAGTCTGATTACTACCAATCCTGCTCCTTCTGCAAATTAACTGATTTAATGATTTACTGAAATATTATAGTCAATTACGACCCAAAAGTCAATTAAAATGTTTTGCGAAATGAAAACCGGCGACCCCCTGAGGGATCGCCGGAATAAACTATCTACTTTGTAACTAGCCATGCTCGTGACCATATGCGATACACGCTATGGTAGTCATTCTCCACCATGAAGCCAAAGGATAGTTCCTCACGAGCGTAGTCACCATCACCTCCAAAGAGGCCCCGTAACCCATTCTGGCCATCCTGTGAGAAACTCGTTCCCCAGCGACCACACTCATACTCGATGAATGACCATAGCGCTTCTACCATGGTCAGCTCCTGCTCGGGGAACTCCTCGTATTCACTATTATCAAGCGCATTGAACATATAACGAAGCCCGAACTTGGATACCACGCGCATCTGCGCAAGATATCCGTCTTCGCCCGGTCTCTCAGACTCGGCAGTAAACACTGCGAAATCTTTCGAAGGATTAACCCTATGCGCAGGCTGAACCCCCAGGATACGCATGAGTGCTTCGAAATCCTCCCTGGAAACCCTATTGTCGAAGTACATAACTCCTCCGGAAGCTTCCTGAGAGGGCGCGCTTTTAAACGGGTCTTTGCCTTCATGATCCTGGTAACCATATATACCATTCCCATAAGGAACGATTTGTGAAAGATCGCCGGGTTGGACCTTGAGCTCACGATCCGGCCATATGGGAGGTGAAATACTAACCTTGCCACCCCTTACTGCAAGTGCCATTTTTGTCGGTTTTTCCGGCAAAGCCGCCTCCTTCATTTTGAAGTTACATTACCGATGTAAATTGAACAAAAGTATATCATGAAGATTAGATTTCGTCAATGTTTCTATGCTTGGAATAACTTGGAATGAAAAAGCGGGGCGCTCGCGCGCCCCGCTTCTGGGTGCTGACTTATATATCCTTGCTGATCAGGTTTCTCGGACATTTCCGCATTCAGCGCAGACATTTTCGTCCGGATGCTCTCCAAACCATCTCAGGGCATACATCTTCTTGCCACAGCAGCGACGCATCCGCATAAATCCTCCACTTGCACGCCTTATGCCGTATTCGTAGACACCTTCCGATTCACGAAACTTCGCTACAATATGATCAAGGATGGTTTCTGGAACACTGTTTACACCATATGAACGCCACCTATCTTGTTGCCTGCGTGCAACTACCCTTTCGATCTGTTCAGGTGTGAGCAGTTTCTCTGCTCCCCAACGAACAATCGGGAAGAAACGCCTGTCACGCCCTACACCGGTTATACCAACCGCCATAGGGTCCATAGAGTTGACCTCGATCTCGGGGGTCCATATTTCCATAGTGCTGAAAATGTTCATATTGTTGGCAGTAACGATGTCTTCGAGAGCAACCTCCGGAATAACATCGTAACTGTATTCAGCGAAGTCCTCATAAGCAGTCGGGAGGAATTCACGCCACATCGCGAGCTCGTAGCCAGTGATCTCTTTGTAGAAAATAGCTGCTTCTTCGGCTATTGCCTGTGCTGAAACCTGAGCTTGCAGATTAAGAGCCTCACACATCTTGGCCCTTCTCGCCTTCATTGCAGCAAAGTCCTCGCTTCTTTCTGTACTATCCGCCTTGCGATATGACTCTGTAACAACCTGCATCACTGCCTCCTAGGATTGTTTGACTTTGAATTGCTAAATCATTCAGAACTTAAGATGTTAAAAGAACTATTCAACCGCCCACTCTCCTAAATATAATCGCCAAAAATTATTTTTATGACAGAATAAGAACTAAATTATAGAAGATAACATCTTGTTTGTCAACATTTATGCTTGGACTAAACTTCCGTCAGTTTCAAAGAGTACACCTGCGAGACGTGGTTGTCATCCATCGAAACGCCGTAAATAATGTCGGCTTTTTTCATGCTTTCGCGGTTATGCGTAACCACGACAAACTGAGTTTTATGAGAAAGCGTCTGTAATATTTTTAGAAATCGTTCTGTATTTGTTTCGTCAAGCGAGGCATCAACCTCATCAAGTACACAGAATGGGCTTGGATTGACGGACAGAATTGCAAAAAGAAGTGCTATAGACGTCAGCGCTCTTTCGCCACCTGATAATGAATTCAATGACTGGTTTTTCTTCCCCGGCGGTGTCGCGCCTATTTCTACTCCAAAGTTCCCCTCTTCATCTGTCTCCAGATTTAGCGTCGCATTGCCGCCATTAAAGAGTATTTTGAAATATTTAGTAAACTCTTCAGAAATCCTAGCAAAAGTGGCTTGAAACTGTGTTTTGATCCTTATATCCAACTCACCGATGATTTTTAAAATATCTGTTTTTGCTTTTTCCAAATCCCCAAGCTGACTTGAAAGCTCACCAACTCTCACCTCTAGTTCTTCAAACTCTTCCTTGATAAAGTGATCTATCTCGCCAAGCGCATACATGTCCTTGCGAAGCCGTTGAATTTTTGGCATTAGATGTTCTACGTTTTCTGATGGATTCTGGACATTGCCAGAATGACGAGAATCGGAAATTTCTTTGTAAAATGCCTCGCCCAAAAACTCATGAATTTCACTTTTTAGATCATCGCTCTTTGTTTCAACTCTTGCTAGCTCTACCATTGCCGAGTTAATATCGTCCCCAACTCTAGAAATCTCTGCCCTTTTTGCCTTTTCTTCTTCAAGAACTTTCGAGTAGTCCCCGCTTGCGCTGGCATTCTCGATCTTTTCTAGCTTTGCCTTCAAACCAGTAATTTCTGATTCTAACTTTTCTTTCTCTGAAATCAATTTATTCACCTCTGATGAATCTTTTTCGGCCGGTTTTTCCAGCTTTGCAATCTTTTGACCCGCAACCTCAAGTCTTGAGCCGTAATCTTTGGCCTGAGTATCAATATTCTTTAAAGTCTCTGCCCGAGATATTTCCCGAACTCTCAAATCCTGAATCTCTTTCAAAATAATTTCTTTATTCCCTGATAATCTTCCAATCTCTTCCTGTTTCTTCTCTATATTTGAAGTATCGGCATTTTGGCTCTTTTTAATCTTTCTTATCAACTCGTCCATCTTTTGGCTTAACTCTTCTGCCCCAGATTTGAGATTTGTAAGTGATTTTAAGTCCTTGACCGTACTAATTTGCGTAACTATCTTTTTATAGTCAGCGGATACACTTTCAAGCTCTCGTGAGATGTCGTCTTTACCCATGACCACGCTTTCCCGCTGCGCTTTTGCAAGTTCCTCGTTTGCCGCTACAATTTTTACATCAATGCCTTCTAGTTCCTTTTTCGCACCATTTAGTCTCTCTGCCAGCTGTCCGTTTTCGGTACTAATCCTAGCTGAACGCTCCTTGAGGTTAGCGATCTCCCTCTCGCAAGTTTCTTTTTCACGGACCAAACCATCCTTTTCTCTGGCATAAACCGATACAACTGCCTCACTCTCTGCCTGGATTTTGTAAATTTGCTGCGAAATCACATTCTTCTTAGAATACAACCCATCAATCTTCGCCTTTAGCTCTTTTTCTTCCTTATCGCTCCCTTGTGCTTTTAATCCCTTGGCAATGCGAGCTTCAATGGCAACTATTTCTGACTTTAAGACACCTTCCTGCTCTCTCAGTTTTTCTAGCTTTGCGTCCAAAACAGACTTTTTGCCCGTAATATCCGATAAGACATTTGTGTAGTATTTACGACTGAGTTCATCCAGCTCCGTCTCTATCTCCTGCTTTTTCTGGAATTTCTTGTTCTGTCTCTCTGCCTGCTTCAGCCTTGGCTCGAGTTCGTATAGCAAATCTTTTATGCGGATAATATTTTTATCGGTGGCATCCAGTTTCCTTATGGATTCCGACCGCTTAATCTCATATTGTTTAACCCCTGACGCTTCTTCAAAGAGAACCTTTCTTTCTGCGGGGCCATAAAACAAAAGCGAGTCAACCATCCCCTGGCCGATAACAGTATAAGTTGAGCGTCCGATGCCACACTTGGCAAGCAACTCCTGAACGTCTAAAAGCCGTACTTTTTTGCGGTTAATAAGATATTCGTTGTCGCCGTTTCTGTAGAGACGGCGAGTTACTTCTATTTCAGTGAGATCAACCGGCGCGGACTTGTCGGAGTTATCAAGAGTCATTGAAATCTCGGTGAACGACCCTTTGCCCTTCTTGGCACTTCCAAAAAAGATGACATCTTCGTTTTTCTTAACTCGTAATAACTTAGAGGATTGTTCGCCCAATGCCCAGCGGATAGCATCTGCGATATTGCTCTTCCCGCTTCCGTTTGGTCCGACAACAGCGGTAAAGCTTCGCTGCTTGCCTTTTCCTTCACGGGGAAAATCCAAGACGTTCTTCGCCCCGAAAGATTTAAACCCCGTTACATTGATATTTTTTAAATACAAATACGCCTCCAAAAAATCCTAAATAAATCTAAACTATTGTAGCACAAGAAAAAAGATTCGAAAATTGAAATTTTACTCCCAGCATCACAAAGGAAGAGAGTCCTCCGGCATGATTTTTTTCAAAGCGAGAATGAACTTTATAAATAGTATTTGCGACTATCGGTTCAATAAGCGAGTGAAAACCGAGACGAAATTTTGGAAAAGGGCTTCCGGAATCGGCTTGTTGTCCTTTTTCAAATTTGAGATGAGGTTTGAGCGACACTTTGAGAAGCCGTCTAGTCGCGATTTTTGCTCTACTTTTTCTAAAAAAGTGGATAAATAATAATAGATTCTGGACAAGCCAGAATGACGAGAAAGGGATTCCTCCGCTTCGGTCGGAATGACAGAGAAAGAGAACTATTTATAACTTTTTAGTGCGTCCTCAGCCGCTGCCTGCTGGGCAAGTTGTTTTGATGCCCCTTCACCCTCACCGATTTTCTTGTCATTTAAGAACACACCGATTTTAAATACCCTTTTGTGATCCGGGCCAGTTTCTGACAAAACGTCATACCTCGGTGTTATACTCTCATTCCTCTGCGCAATTTCCTGAAGTTGGCTTTTTGCATCAACATATAGTTTCTTTTCGATAATTTCAGGAAGTAGTTTCAAAAGATGTTTTGTAATAAATTTCTTTGCTTCATCATAACCTCTGTCTAAATATGTAGCCCCAATGACCGCTTCGAAACAGTTTGCCAAGATAAGCTGCCTAGCTCTACCTTTACTCTTGGACTCTCCTCGAGACAAGAAAAGATAATCTTCAAATCCAAGGCTCTTTGAAACATCAGAAATGGTTTCGGTTTTTACAAGAGCGCTTCTCCAGTTTGTAAGGTCTCCCTCTGGGTTTGGGTAGTTTTGATATAAAAACTCGGTTGTCACCAACTCCAAAACCGCGTCTCCTAAGAATTCGAGACGCTCGTTGTGTTGGGCATAATCAGAGTTTTCGTTTAAGTATGAACGGTGGATAAAGGCGTTTATTAGAAGCTGTTCATCTTTAAAGTTAGTTCCGATTTTTTTCTGTAGTTTGGCAAAATCCTTCATTACTTTTTAGCTTTTTCGTCTTCCTTCTTCTCCGGCGGCTTTTTGTCGTCTGCCGGGTTATATTTATCACTTGCCCGGTAAATCGTCCCTAAAACACCATTTACAAACTTGCTAGATCTCGGTCCACCAAATGCTTTTGCGAGTTCAACGGCTTCGTTAATAGCAACTTTTGGAGGCACCTCTTCTTTGGCAAAAAGGAGCTCATATACGCTCATTCTAAGGATTGTAAGATCCACGAGGGCTATTTGTTCTATTGGCCATTCAGGAGCGGCCGGTTTGATAATCTCGTCAATTCTGGATTCGTTATCTATAACCCCTTTGGCTATGGAAAGCGCAAAATCTTTGTTTTGCTCGCCTGATGCAAACTCAGTTACATTCCTCTCTACCGTCTCTTTGATCTTTTTAGATTTCTCAGCTTGAGTCCTTTTCGCTTCAAGGTTAAAATCGCAAAAAGCTGACTCAAAAAGAGACTGCAGTGCGATAATCCTTGATAAGTGACGGTTCGAGGCCATTACTTCTCCTTAGTTTCGTTTTCCTTATTTTCTTTCTTTTTAAGTTTCTTGTCCAGCTTTGTTTCAACATCTACAGCTTTTCTTTCGCCATAGTATCCGCAAGTCTGGCATGCATTATGCGGCATAATCTGCTCTCCGCACTTTGAGCAAGTCGAAAGAGTTGGGGCAGTTAAAGCGTGGTGTGATCTTCCCTGTCTGGTTCTTCTTTTCGATTTTTTTCTCTTTGGTACAGCCATTTCAAACTTATCCTTAATTTATTTACTATTATTTAATTCCTTTGCAACTTTCTTTGCATAGCGGTTTCATCGGTACATCAAATGCTATTTCTTCTAAAGTCGGCCCGCCAATTTCTATTTTAAATTCCTTATCAACTAGTAGTTCGTCTCCTTCTGCCACTCTTCTACCGATTACGTATTCTCTGTCAAAAGACAACCTACCTTCTCTTTTGTACTTTTTCAAACATCTGGCACATATAGTTTCTGCAATATAATTTATGCTAAACTCTGCCAGTATTTCATTTTCCAGAAGTGTCAGTTTAACCTCACCTTCATAGCTTTTCAAAACATTTTCTTCATCTAGTTCAATGTCTAACTTAGCTTTAACAACAAAAACTTCTCTGCTGCCAATATCTCCTTTTACGAGAAAATCTTTGACGTCCAACTTGTAAGGTTCTTGTTTCATATTCCTTGTGTCATTCCCGCGAAGGCGGGAATCCATTCCTTTCTTCTGTTCTCCTCCGATATCTTTGCTCTAGATCCCCGGGTCAAGCCCGAGGATGACAAGAGTGTTGACCAAGAAATTATAGCAGATTTTTTAGCTAACTACAAGGCTAAGGAGCTTACCTTTGATATAAATCACCTTTTTGATTTCTTTGCCTTGCAAATAATTCTGCACTTTTTTACTCGCTTTTGCTAGTTCTAAAACTTCTTTTTCCTCTGCTTCGACGTTGATCAGAAGCTGCTCTCTCACCTTGCCATTTATCTGAACAGCCACCGTTACTGTCTCATCTTTTATTAAATCCTTATCGTATTTCGGCCAACTTTGTAAATGAACACTCTCCGTATTTCCTAGACTCTCCCAAATTTCCTCGGTCATATGGGGAGCAAATGGAGAAAGTATGATGGTCAATTTTTCTACCGTGTTTTTCCATAATTCTATACTCTGTTTAGGTTTATATTTCATTTCAAGAAAATTTAAAGCATTAACGCATTCCATTAGAGAGCTTATTGCCGTATTAAACTTAAAACTTTCTATATCTTCACCAACTTTTTTAATAGCTTTATTGATAGTTTTCTTTACTATCATATCCTGAGAACCATCGACTGACTGATCTAAATCAAAGTTTTCAGCTGAAATCAAGTTAGCAAGCGACCAATATTTTTCTAAAAATCTCTTTATGCCTACAATCCCCTTCGGATCCCATGGCCCGCCGTCTTCAAATCTGCCCATGAAAAGGATGTATGTCCTGAAAATATCAGTTCCATGCTCCTTGATAACTGCGTCCGGTATGACCACATTTCCCTTAGACTTGGACATTTTCTTGCCGTCCGGACCAAGTATCATCCCTTGATGTCGAAGTTTCAAAAATGGTTCGTCAAATTTCAAAAGCTTAGCGTCATAAAGAGCCTTTGCGATAAACCTGGCATAGAGAAGATGCATCGTCACGTGCTCAGCCCCGCCGACATACATATCTACCGGCAGCCACTTCTCGATGACTTTCTTTTCCATCATTTCACTATCATTACCAACACTCGGATATCTGAGATAGTAGAAACTAGAGTCTACAAATGTATCCATCGTGTCAGTTTCACGCTCAGCTTTACCACCGCATTTCGGACATGTCGTTTCGACGAATTCTTTAACTGAGGCGAGTGGCCCCTTCCCCGTTCCTTTTGGCCTGAAATCTTTAATTTTTTCAGGCAGCTCAACCGGTAAATCTTTCTCAGGCACTGGCACAACGCCACACTTCTCACAATAAATGATGGGAATAGGAGCGCCCCAGTATCTCTGCCGGCCGATAGACCAGTCATGCAGACGATAGTTAACCTTCGTTTCTCCTGCTTTCTTCTTCTCCAGCCACTCAGCCATTTTCTTCTTCGCTTCTTCGGAAAGTAGTCCAGTAAACTCTGCGGAATCAACAAGAGCTCCATAACCTGTCCAAGCTTGGCCGCTCATAAGTTCCGTTTCGAAAATATATTTATGGTTAACTAATGTTATTTGCTCAAGCATTTCTTCCTTAGTATGCCAGCTAACCTGATGAAGCTCTTTCTCTTCCTCAGTCGGTTCAACATACTCGCCATCAGCAAGTTCAATATAAATATTTTTTTGGTGAGCGTACCTGTTTACTCCCTTGTGAGGAGCATGGAATCTATCTATGTGATGAAGCGGCATATATCTCACTTCTTTGATATTCTGATACCCCGCTTCTTCTCTGATCTCCCGTGCAGCCGCCTCAAGTGGATCTTCGCCATCTTCTACACCACCGCAGAAAAGACATTTCCAGCCAAACTTCGGAGAATAATCCAGCAAATATTTGTCCTCGCTCCAATGCTTAACTAAAACTATTACGCCATGTCTTACCGTATCTTCAATGCCATCTTTTGGCGGATTTGTAGGATCAACAAAAACAGGAGCTATCGACTGGATAATCGGCAAATCATACTTCTTCGCAAACTCAAAATCTCTCTCATCATGGGCTGGTACTGCCATCACGGCGCCAGTGCCATATCCAAACAAAACATAGTCGGCTATCCAAATTGGTACCTTTTCGCCGTTAAATGGGTTTATGGCATATGAGCCGGTAAATACCCCTGTTTTTTCCTTTTCTAGAGATTGCCGTTCTATTTCCGTCTGTTTTTGTGCTTGAATCTTGTACTTTTCAACTTCTTTCTTCTGATCAGCAGTTGTAACCTTATCAACTAAAGGATGTTCGGGAGCTAAAACGACATACGTCATGCCATAAACTGTATCTATTCTGGTCGTAAAAACGGATAATTTCTCTTTCGAGTCGGCAACCGGCATATCCATCTGAACCCCTTCGCTCCTGCCAATCCAGTTTCTTTGTTTGGTCACGGATGATTCCGGCCAGTCTACCTTATCCAAATCTTTAATCAGTCTGTCTGCATAGTCAGTGATTTTGAAAAACCACTGTTTCATATTTTTTTGAACTACTTCTGCTTCGCATCTCTCACAGAAACCATCTTTGACTTGTTCGTTGGCGAGAACGGTCATACACTTCGGACACCAGTTCACCGGCGACTCTTTCTGGTATGCCAAACCTTGCTCGTACAGCTTTAAAAATAGCCATTGGGTCCATTTATAATAGTTCGGCTCGGACGTCGTCACCTCTCGAGAGAAATCAAACATGCAACCCCAAGTCTTTAGCTGTTTCTGCGCATGTTCAATATTTTGAGAAACGCTTTTTCTGGGGTGAATACCTTTTTTTATAGCAAAGTTTTCGGCCGGGAGACCGAAAGAATCATAGCCAATGGGCATAAAAATATTAAAACCGTTTAAAGCCTTATATCTGCCATATACATCGGCCCCAGAGTTCGAGTAGCCATGGCCAAGATGCAGATAATCCCCGCTTGGATAAGGAAACATTATGAGATTATAAAATTTCGGCTTTTCAGACGTCAAATCAGTCCGGTTGATTTTTGTTTTCTCCCAAACTTCCTGCCATTTAGATTCAATCCTTTTATGATTGTATTTTTCCGCCATAATAAAAACCGCTCTTTAATAAGGAAATCTTAGCACAAATCGGCTTTGCTTATCAATCATTTTCGTTAATAAACTTGACTAATCTTAATTATTATTATATTATATGAATTCGCACCTACTACGTCCAAACACCTGAGGAGGTGTTCTCTATGCTAGCAATGTTTAACGTGCCACTCATATATCAGGCAGTCACTAACTGGGAATACCATCCCAAAGGAGACATTTCGAGGGGCCAATGCATCTGTGGCCAGGCCTTCAGTTTCCGGGGGCCCAAAAAGGTCTCTGAGGAGCTAAGAATACCTGGCCCACCGAACGAAAGACTGGGCGAAGTAATTCGCAAAGTCTACCAGCAGACCGGTCTGCCCATCAGCGCCCAAGGTGAAATAGTTCAATCTGAGGCACTAAGTGGAATCCACGTGGAGAAAGCAATTTTTCATCACCATATCTCGGGTAAATATGTCTCATGCTATGAAATCGAGACACAAACCTGGAAATGGATGCAAGAAAACAGCTGGACACGTGTGATTATTGCCACTCACCCGCTCTTGGTTTGGAGGATGCAGAAAGTATTCGAAAAACTGGGAGCAGAGGTCATCATACCGCCAGGGCTAGAAGTCGTGGGTTATGACCCGAAAGGCACTCAGTGGCGAGCTCATAATGAAACCTATTGGCGTACTTACGAATTCCTAGCCAGAGGACATCATGTCCTCATGAATTGGATTTAAAAGCGCCGCATACCGCGGCGCTTTTTTTTATTTAAAGAACAATCTCAGGAAGATACTTCGATATCTGATATCTTCTGGATCCTCCCGATGTGCCTCTCTCCCTCAAACTCAGTACTTAGCCAAACACTTGCTATATCTTGGGCATCTTTGTGGTCTACCACTCTGCCGCCGATAGTAAGTATGTTGGCATCGTTGTGCCTGCGGCTCAAAACTGCCATCTCGACTTCATTACAGTTTGCGGCACGAATACCTTTGACTTTGTTAGCGGCGATCGCCACGCCTATACCGGTACCGCAAACGAGGATTCCCTTTTCAAACTCACCGTTTGAGACTTCCCTGGCAACAGCTTCAGCATAGTCAGGGTAGTCAACGGAGGTGTCTCCGTTATAGGTGCCAAAATCCACAAGTTCAAATCCTCGATGTGACAGATGAGCCATGAGTTCTTCTTTGAGCTCATAACCTGCGTGGTCAGAACCAATCGCGATTTTCATATCTCTCCCTTGAGAAAATTTTATAGAGGCTTAAGGTGCTTAATGAGATTTTAACATTTTATCGGTAGTTTATCAAAAACCTAGAAAGCACTAATACCCTTTGAAATGTAGGCGGTAGATATTTGACTCTCTTTCTTCAAACCCCAGCGACTGGTAAAGCTTATGTGAGGCAACTCTTGCTCTCTTGCTAGTTAAGTCCACATAGTTCGCGTCTATCTTTTTAGCCTCCTCTATGAGTTTTGTTGTGATTGATCTGCCCACCCCTTTTCCTCTGGCGGATTCATCGACCACTATGTCTTCTATCAAACATTTAGTAACCTTTGGCATCTTCAAAATGTACAAGGAACCTATCCCAACCAATCTGTCTCCATCCAATGCACCCAGTAACACATGGTCCGCTTCTATAACTGCTTCCAACCTCTCGAGTGAGGGTTCTCCACTTCTTTTGCTTAATTGGCTGTAAAGTGACTTCACCATCTCATAGTGAATTCTTAGTTCTTGCTTCTCTAATTTTTTGTACTTAAGCATTTTTCTCCTTTAAATCACTCAGAACTTATATTTTGATGAGTTCCCCACCCTCCTCTTTTCTCCTCAGGCAAAAGGTCTGCAAGTCTGTCCATTACTGCTTCCGATAGATGCTTTAGTTTTTCGGTCGATGCCCTAAACGCTTTCTTTTCTTCACTGCTTATATCTCCCCCTATAGCTCGTTTCTCGAGTGTTGTTTTTATCGCCTCAGTATCGATATCTCTATCAGGCTCAAAAGGCTTACCTATCCTTATATCTACTCTCGGTTTTTTGGCTATAATTTTTGGGAAATCGAGACCATATCCTATTGGCTTGTCTGATTTAACATCGACAGCAACCGGCAAAATAACCGAATCTTCTGTTATTTGAGATAGATAAGCGACACCGTTCCCCGCCTTTGAAGGAAGCTGCCATTCACCTGGATTGTTAAATTTATGTGCTGCCATAACTATCGGGGAATTGTTTTCTAAGGAGCCCTTCATTTGTTCAAAATCTTCCGGATCAAAAACCCCTCTGCTATTGAGTCTGTTCCCCTGAGTGTAGCTGATTGGCAAGTTACAATCCTTACCGCCTTCTAAAAACTTAATGAGTGCCTTTTGCAGCGGATCGCGCTTTATATCAAACTCTTTCTCATTTCTAGCAACGGCGATGTTTTTAAAATGTTTACCTAGTGCAGCGATAACAAGCGGCATATCCTGATCGGAAATGTGTGTTGCCGCTATGATAACCTTTTTATCCTTAGGAATTTCTGCAATGTTTTCCTCACCTAGCAAGTTGATCCTAAACATATATCTCATTACACTTTCGGCTCTTCTTACAAGATCGTTTGGTTTCTCAATATCAACATTAGACTCATCAGAAATGGGCTTTTGTACTTCTATATCTTCAAGAAATTGCTCTTGCGGTTGTTCTATTGCCATTATGCTCTCCTTCTAATAAGTCAGCTTTATAAATATTTTAGAAATTTATTTTCTTCGTCAGCCAGTATTTTTTTTGCAGTAATCTCCTCGTCTACATATTCAAATGCCATAATAGTAATATTCTCGCCTTTTTTAATCAAATGTGCGGCTGGACCATTCATACAAATTACACCCGAATCCATTTCCCCCTTAATCGTATAGGTTTCCAGTCTCCTTCCTGTTGTGACACTTGAAATAAGAACTTTTTCGCCTTCCCAAATATCAGCTTTTTTCATCAGAGATTCATCAATAGTAACACTACCTTGATACTCAAGGTTGGCTTCTGTGACGGTCACGTTTTGGATTTTTGATCTTAATACTGCTCTCATAATATTTTGGTGGACCCTACCGGGATCGAACCGGTGACCTCATCCATGCCATGGATGCGCTCTACCAACTGAGCCAAGGGCCCACAACGGGAATTATTTTAGCACGAATTCACGACCTTTTGAAGAAAAACTACTTTTTCGCCTGGGATACTACTTTCTTTAAACGGCTCTTTTTTGCGCCTGCATTTGGGTCTACCCTATGTTTTTTTGCTTTATACAGTTTTACATCAGCGTCTTTCACCAGATCCTCAAAAAGTCTGTGCTTTTTCTTTAGATTTGCGATACCAAAACTTATCCCGGACTTTATACCGCCTCTAAACTCATACTCTGCTACAGCAAGTTTTATTCTGTTCATTACGATTTTCGCATCAGTAAGGTTCGTGGAAGGAAAGATAACTATGAACTCATCTCCGCCATAACGAGAGACCACATCGGATGAACGAATATTTTTAGTAATTATTACGGCAATTTCCTTAATAACCATATCGCCCGCGGTATGCCCGAAAGTATCATTGACTGTTTTGAAATGATCTATATCCATAATCGCAAGAGAAAGGTCCTGCCCATATCTTTGGCTGGACTTCATTGTTTTCTTTAGGAATTCATTCAAAAACCAGCGATTCACAAAACCGGTCATCTCGTCCGTTAAAGCCCGATAATGGATATCAAGAAACTTGTCAGTCATCTCCCCTAAAATATCATTGATAAGAGATACTTTAACTGCGTTTCTCTCGTTACTCTGTACAATCTCCCCGATCCTTACTAGTTTTTTCTGCAGATCTTTCTCTACATGAGTATGTTTTTCTATTCTGTCTTTCATGACTTGATTATAAATCTCAAATCAAAAATTAAAAAGACAAAAGTAATTACCAAATCCGACTTCCCCCCCGGCATGATTTTTTCAAAAAGAGAATAAGCCGAATAATCTCTAATGCGACTATCGAAGACAAAGAGAGGATAAAGCGAACGAAGACTTTGAAAATAATGTTGTCTGAGCGATCTAGCGAGTTCATTTTTTCAAAGTGAGAGAGAACTGAAATCCGACACTTTGTCGCCGCCATAAGTCGCGATTTTTACTCCACTTTTTCTAAAAAAGTGGATAATATTTTAAAGACTGGATTCCCACCTCCGTGGGAATGACAGAGGAAGGTGGGGATGATGGGATTGAGATCCTTCGTGCCTCAGGATGACAGAGAAAGGGATCCCTCCACAGAGTTTACCCTCTTCTGGCGGGGCAAGCAGCTTAGGTAGAAATAACCGCTATGCGATCTATATCGCCATAATCCTTTATAATCCTCACTTTTGCTTTCGGCAGATATTTTTCTACTAATTTCTTTAATTTATCTCCCTGATCAATTCCTATCTCAAAAAACATCATAGCGTTTTCGTTTAAATAATCTCCTGCTTGAGACAACAGCTCCTCATAAATTTCTAATCCTTCTTTCCCTCCGTCTAATGCTAAGCGTGGCTCGAAGTGATGGATATCTAGAGCTAACGAGCTCATATCTTCATGTGGAATATATGGCAAATTCGCTACGAAACAATCGAATTTCTCACTGCCCCACGGTTCAAACAAACTCCCCTGTCTAAACTCAATGTATTTTTCTAATTCTAATTTCTTCGTATTTTTCTTTGCAACTTCTAGAGCTTCTTTTGAAATATCTGAAGCAAATATTTTTGACTTTAATTTATTTGCCAACGACAATGCAATCGCACCGCTGCCGGTTCCTAGCTCTAATATCCTAAATATGTCATCCTGAGGCACGAAGGATCTCTTTTTAGATTCTTCCTTCGTCAGAATGACAGAGAGAACTTCCTCAACTAAAAATTCCGTTTCCGGTCTCGGGATAAGTACATCCTGGTTTACTGCCAGATCTAATCCGTAAAATTCGATTTTTCCCGTGATATACCAAACCGGTTCATGTTTTTTACGTCTTTCAATGAATTCCCGGAATTTACTTTCCTGAGCAGAATTCAATTTGTAATCCGGATTCGCTATCAACTTCGCTTTGTCCCAATTTAATATTTGCCGCAACAAAAGCTCTGCCGACTTTTCAGGTTCGGAAACATTGTTATTTTTGAGTTCTTTCGTGCTCCAAATTAGAATTTCTTTTATGGTCACTTTTATCCTAACTTAAATTTCTTTCCTGAAACCTCAATGTTCGAGTCTGATCTTGCTCCTTGTTTTTCAAGTTCCTTCAAGATCCCTGTTTTTTTCATAATATCTACAAATCTCGTCTTGGCATGGATATTGTTAAAGTCAGTTTTTCGGGCGAACCTTTCTATTTTTGCCCCGGTAATAATGAACTTGTCATCTTCCTTTTCGACTGAAAATCTATTACCAACCAAATCCTCCGGCGTAAATACTTTGTACTCTTCTTGTATTACTTCTTCCTCCTTCGGCTGATATTTTTGTAAAGTTTGGGCAACTTGCGACATCAGCGCTTTTACACCTTGGTGGGTTGGCGCTGAAATCACGATTGGCTCTTGGTTCACGATTTGTATTCCCTTAACTTTCTTCAAATGCGCCTTGAATTTCTTTAAACTCGCCGAGAAATCAGCTGACAAATCTGCCTTTGAAAGCACTACAATCTGCGGTTTTTGGATTAAGTCCTTATTAAATACCTCGAGTTCATTATTTATATCGTCGAAATCTTTTACGAAGTCTTGGCTCGTTGACTCGATAATATGAACGAGTACTTTTGTCCGCTCAACGTGGCGCAGGAACTCATCGCCCAAACCCTTCCCCTGAGAAGCGCCTTCGATCAGCCCCGGAATATCAGCAATCACAAAACTAAAGTTTTCTATTCCAAATTTAGAACCGTCAACAACACCCAAGTTCGGAACCAGCGTTGTAAAATGATAGTCGGCGATTTTCGGTTTAGCAGCAGATACCACGGAAAGCAGAGTCGATTTCCCGACGTTAGGCAAGCCTACAAGACCGACATCGGCTATCAGTTTCAGCTCCATCCGCACAAACCTTTCTTCTCCTCTTTCGCCTATTTCTGCTACTTGAGGTGCTTGTCTGACCGATGAGACAAAGTGAGCGTTGCCATACCCGCCTTCTCCACCTTTTGCGGCTAGCACTGCCTGTTTTTCCCCTGTTAAATCAAATATTTTTTCTCCTGTTTCCTCGTCGTATATAACCGTTCCAATCGGAACCTTTACGTATAAATCTTTTGCTCCGACGCCCGCCTTTGCTCTTCTTTTGCCGTTTTCTCCGTTTTCCGCCTTTAACCGGCTCTTTGTTTTATAGGCATAAAGAGTATTGACGCTCGCATCTGTAACAATGAAAACACTTCCTCCGTGGCCGCCATTTCCACCGTCCGGCCCTCCCTTTTCACGATATTTTTCATGCAAAAAGTTGACAAGCCCATCTCCGCCCTTGCCCGCTGTAAGTTTAATTGTCACCTTATCACAAAACATACTTACCTTTCTTAAAATAAATTATCCTCTTATGAGGATAGGTTTGCAAATTGCAAAATTAAAACTAAAAACTATTAGCTAATAAATAAACCCGTACAACGGAACCTGACCGGTTGTAATTGTCCTTCTTGAAACAACACCCCAACCCGCATAGTTCATCTCAGAAACGGTGAATGATCCACCACTTACGCTTTCTACGTATGCCACATGCCCCCAACCGGACTCGCCCGTTACCATGATAGCTCCCGCAGACGGCGCCCTGCCAACTGAATATCCGGCTCTTTGAGCATTCCAGTACCAGTCTCCTGCATTTCCGCTCCACGGTACATTTCGTCTAGATGCGACATAATAAGTGCACCAGCCATATGGAAACCTATTGTAAGACGAGCCACCATATGAAGCCACTTTCGTTCTTGGTTGAGGCGCAGGAGCATCGTCTTCCTCTTGTTGTGGTTCTGGCTCAGGTTCAGGCTTTACAACGTCAGGTCCTACACCATCAGGTATCATTATTCTCATCCCGGCCTTGATCTCTTCTCCATATAAGTCATTTTGAGCAATAATCATAGATGCGCTACCGCTGTATCTGCTTGCGATAGACTCAATGGTATCTCCTGCCTGAGCAGTATATAAAACACCATTAGTCGGAGGTATCAGAAGTTTCGTTCCGGGCTTTACAGAGTCCGGGTCATCGATATTGTTTGCCCACCTTAAGGTGTCTGTTGTAAGCCCAAGACTGTTTGCGATGATTGAGAGTGTATCTCCATCTTTTACAATATACTCGGTTATATCATTCTTTGGTTTATCCCCCGAACTTCGCGCTTCTGATAAAACCGGTTTCGCCAAAAATCCATTTCCAGCCACCGCCAAAACAGGAGCTGTATCATTCTTTGTTTCTACTTCATAAACCTGTTGACTGATCTTCTCGTCAACTATACCGCCAATAGTCGCTACCGACTGCATATAAGTTACCTCATTGACCTCTTCATCAACCTTATTGAAAAGATAAGGGTTTTTTTCCGTTTTATTTTCGTGAGGTCTTGTAAAGACCCCAACAGCAATCACGATCAGGAATATAAACATCACGGCATAATGAGAAAACCGTCTCGTTGAACGCTTAAATATGCTCCCCGCGCCTTCTTTCTTTCCCGAAACCCAACCTAAGGATGCTTCCTTGTCAGGCATCTTTACGTTTGTAAACGGCGCTTTAGCTTTGGAAAATATTTTTTTAGTATTTTGGCCAATAGGCCTAAAGATTTTTTTCATTTTTTTGTACTTGAAGGGGTTTTATTCTATCAATATCAGTAAAGCTTCCTCCCTAAAGATACGAACAAGATTATACCCCGACAAGCTTACCCTTGTCAAACGAATCCGCCTAAATTTTAATCTTAATTTTCTCCGACATCACGAAGAAATAGTCAATAAAACTTAAAAATTTAGAATGTTCCTTTAGGACAAAAGCACGCTTTAGTGAAACGCTTCGTGTTTTGAATGATAAATTTTTATTAGTTTTATCTATTTCGTAGTGCTAGTCGGTGATTTTTGATTCTACTTTTTCTAAAAAAGTAGATAAATGATGATGACTGCGATAGCAGATTTAACTAGCCTGGATTCCGGATCAAGCCCGGAATGACAGGATGAGATTCTTCGTACCTCAGGATGACAAACCTACAAATACTTTGCCTTTAGTGCTTCATGCTGATCCTGATTTTCCGAAAAATAGGTCTTTCCATCCTTACCTGAGAAAAAGTAGTAGTAGTTAGTATTTTCGGGGCTTAATACCGCTTCAATCGATTCCAAACCAGGATTTGCTATTGGCGTAGGCGGAAGTCCTGTATTTTTATATGTATTATATGGAGAATCTATGCTGATATCATCTTCAGATAAAATCCTTTTATTTGTGCCCAAAACATATTCAACCGTAGCGCAGGAGTCCAGTTTCATACCAATGTTTAATCTGTTTATAAAGACACTTGCCACTTTTTTCTTATCCTCACTGCTTGTCACTTCCCTCTCAACGATCGAGGCAAGAGTCAGTATTTGATAATAGTCTAAACCTTGTTTGCCCGCTCCGGCACGGATCTTTTGGTCAGCCTTATCCGAAAACTCTTTTAGCATCTTATCTATCACCTCTTGCGAAGTCGGCCTTGATGATACAAAGTAAGTATCCGGGAAGAGAAATCCCTGCAGATCGCCGCTTGGACTTTCTTTCAGGAAATCGTAGTTATATTTTTTGTTGATCGCATTTTTGGCATCCTCGCTACTACCAATACCTTTTTTTACTATTTCCTCCTCAATCTGTTTATTCGTCCAACCTTCGGGAAAGGTAATTTTACTGCTTGTTATCTTGCCTTGAGTAATGATATCCAGTACCTGAATCATTGTCAGATTTTTGGCTATTTTGTAGTCACCTGCCTGAACTAAGGTACCCTGCCCCTTATATTTTAGGTACAAAAGAAAGATAAATGAGTTTTGAACAATACCTTTTTGTTCCAAATCTTTGCTGATTTCTGTAGTACTTTCACCTTTTACAACCGTGAACTGCACTTCTTGGGCGCTCCCTGACATGGGCTTTTTGACCCGAGTATCGACATAGAATACACTAAAAATCGAACCAAGAAAGATTAAAACAACAAAAATAATTGGAATAAAGAATCTCTTCTTTTCAATCCACAATTTTTTTTCTTTCTGGACAAAATTTGTATTCAACATCATCTCTCTAAGTAACTTTCTAATATTATTTTTGCCGCGTACATATCTATTAGACTTTTTTCCTTTCGAGGGTCTTTGCCTTCCATTTTCATCAATTTTTCAGCTTCTATGGAAGTTACCGACTCATCTTCATAGTCAACCAAAGTATCATAACTCGTAAGATACTTTTTTACAAATTCCTTCACTCTTTCGGCCTGAAACCCCAGCGTTCCATCCATATTACGGGGCTGCCCCACAACTATCTTCTCAGGCTTTTCATCATGAATGACTTTGTCTAGCTCGGCGCCAATGTTCTCGTCAGCATTTAGCGTCATAAGGGGGAAAGCGAAGCTCCCCATATCATCACTATGGGCCACTCCAACTCTTTTTTCTCCAATGTCGAGTGCTATAAACTTTCCCATTACTGCTTCTCAGCGAACTCCGTTTTGATATATATATGGCTTTTTAGTCGTGAAACCTTCTTCCAGAATCCCGGGAAGAAACTCATGTCTACAGAGTCAATACCATCCAGATGCGTGATGTAATCCCTTGCTTTTTGTTCGCTTTGACCACTAATCTCAACTTTTAGCTTTTGCTCATCTATCTTTGTCCCTAGATGCAACGATGCTTTGACATCTCCAGAAGCAGTCCCTTTCTCAAGGTTAATGTCATTAAAGCTTACATCAGCACCATCCAGTTTATCTTCTAATATTTGCTTGTTTGGCCCTGTTTTACTCTTGAAATCTTCAAACACAACTTTTGTAAGATCGTCTTTTTTGTACGCAAGACCCCTAAATGTTGTAGGCGCCGAAACAGTAAAGTCGTCTGCCTCATCGTCAGCACTTTTTGAAACAGAAAGTGTCCCGACCGTAACTTTCTGAGCATTATCACCCAACGTTTCGTCTTGCTTCATCTTATCCTGACCTTCTTTTTTAATCTCATTCTTCGCATCATCACCGAAGGCCTTTTTAGCATCAGAGATATCAGATGCGCTGACCACTTTTACCTCTTTTGTAGATCCTCCTGCCATAGCTGAGGCAGTTGAACCTGTTATTTTGTCATACTTAGCCGTTCCGGAAAAGGCAGGAATACGAAAAGATGACGATGAGATATTATATTGATCCCCCGCGCTATCTGCTATAGCGCTTACATTGGCCGTTCCAGGTGTAATATTTCCCCCACCAGAATCTGTATATCCCGGCACATCAACATCAGACTGGGTTCTAAACACAAGCCCATTTGCCTCAAATCTGGTCCCTGCAACTAAAGTCTGAGAAAGTGTGCTATACGCATTTTTCACGGTTATAGTCCCTTGCGCCTTTGCCCCGATATTTTTCTTTCCCGTAGACTGATATTTCTTCGTTACTGTTTTGTCCACGGTGATTAAATCTCCGGGAATAGTATCAGAAGATTGGTTCACTTCTTTTGTATTCTGATCAACTGTTATGGTGGTGCTCATATCCTGTTTCTCTGAGAGCACCTTTATCTTGATATTCGTCATTGGAATATACACATAAAGGAATATCAAGAGCAGGAGTCCGATGACAGAAGCAAGGATAATGAACTTTTTATGAGGAAATTTCGGCAAAAGTTCGCTCATTTTCTTTTTCTGCACGTCTTTGTCTACACCTTTGCCTTTTGGTTCTTCCTCTTTCGGCAAATATGGCGTCTTTTCTTTCTCGCTCTTATCAAGCACCGCGCCTTTTTTGAAAACTACTTCTTTTGTTTCCTCTACCACAGGTTCTTTTTCTTTATATTGAATCTCTGCTTCAGGCTCTTGAACCGGTTCCACGGGCATCTTCGCTTCTTCGCCCACTCTTGATGCACTGCTTATACCAACCTGTTCAGCCAGGTTTCTTCCAACCTTGTCATGTGTAATAATCTGGATTTGTTTTCCTAAAGTATCTGCCTGTCTTTTTAAAAGCTTAAGATTAACAATACTTTGTAGAAGCGCAGCCTCCTTTGGCACAACCAAATGAATATCAGCCTCAGCCGTTTTCTTCAAGCGGTCGATAACTGAGGTTATCTCTTCATCGATTTCTAAATATAATATTTTTCGTTCCATAGTTTGTTATATTCTACACTTAACGTTCAACATAAACTAGTTCTGCATTACCTTGACGGCTTTTGACAAGATCGATGGCAAAACGTCTTCTTCGGTTTCAATATTTAAAGCCAAATTTGCAAGACCCATAGGTGTTATGTCTTGTTGATTTTTTATCTCACCCGTTTTATCTATTACATTATTTACTTCATCTGGGCTTATAAAGCTCACCTGCGGTTTTTTTGCAAATGGCAAATCCTTGTACCAGCCTGACTTTTCAAGCGCTTTTTTAATCTCAGGAAGTGCCGAACCACCTCCGCAAAGCATGATTCTCGATGGCAGAAGATCAACATTTGAAAACTCTGAGAGCGAAAGCTCTATTCCGGAAAGCCAAACTTCGGCATCAGCTTCCAGTGCTTCACGAATCTGCTTCTCGCTCTTCTCTTCTAAATCGCCCTTAGAATAGGCTAGTTTAATCTGTTCGGCTTTGGCAAATGATACATTTAAGACCTGGGAAAGCCTTTTAGTAAAGCTTCTACCTCCGATGGCAAACATCTTTGTCCCTTCAAGTCCGCCATTTCGAACCACGGCAACGTCTGACGTTCCGCCACCTATATCTATAAATATCGCACTGAACTCGCCTGCCTCTTCACTACCAACACTTTTTGCTACCGCATACGGCTCAGCCGCGATTGAAAGTAAATCTAAATCTAGGTCAGATGCGATAGTTTGAAGCGCTCCGAGGTGAACAAGCGGCGCAAAAGCATTAAATACCCCAACGCTTACATCTTTTCCCTGAAAACCCATCGGATTTGTCACACGGTAGCCGTCTATTTTAACGTCAACTATAGATGCATTTACCAGCTTCACATCGACTTCCTCATGCCCCGTTTCCCACGCAAGCTGCTGACGTGCAGCATCAAAAGCCTTCCACTGAACTTTATTCACGATATTTTTGAGTTCGTTATAGTCAATCCGCGTTTTTGGCTTCAGCCTTTCATAATGAACCGTTGTCGTTGTTCCCTTCACCAGTTCACCGGCAATACCTATAACCGCATAGTCGGAAATCATTCCCGCTTGCTCCTCAGCCACATCAAGCGCTTTGGCGCAGTTTTCTACACAGCCGGAAATATCCGTCACCGCCCCGCCATGCATATCACCGAGACGCTGCCTCTGCCTGCCAACTCCGCGCACCACAGCCTTGCCATTTTCGATCTTAAAAACCAGAGCCTTAACAAACTCCGTACCAATGTCGAGAGCGACATAGACGGGGTCTTTCGGTTTTCGTTTTAAGGCGCTTGCAATTAACTTCTTCATTACTGTTTAATTGTATAGGGTTTCAGAGAAAATATCAAAGCTGAAATTATTTTAGTTTCTTCGACTTATCCCAAAGCGACTTGAAAATCTTGATATTGTTCTCTGCCAAGTTTTTATTTGTTATTTTTACCCCGACCATATTGCCTTTCTCAAATGAAAGCATCGCAAAAGTGTCTTTGTTTATATATATGGCGAATTTTTCCAGCCTGTCATCCTTTGGCAAAAAGCGAACTGCAAGACCCTTCCTTTTTTCATAAAGTTCCTGGTTAATCCTTTCTTCTTTCGAGTCGTTGACCAACAGCTTAGTCTGAATATCTTTTTCTGCCTTGATGCTCTTTACTTTTTTGTGCCACTCTTTCTCAAAAATGAAGTGCCACGAGGGATGCCAAACAAACTCATCTCTTATCACATACATTACAGAACCCGGTTCTATTTGTCGCATCATAGACATATACGTCTTTTTAAGACCTTCTTGGCCTTCAAATATAACGATATTTGGCACTTTGAGCCAATCGGCCTTTAGCATTTGAAGCGCGCTTTGTTCCTTCTCAAAAAGCTGGAGTCTTTTTTCCGTTTCCAACCTCTCTTTTTCAAGCATTTCTTTGACAGCGCTTAAATCTTCAGCTACAAACTGTTTTATTTCATTTTTATACGATGTTCCGACAAGACCTTTTGCGGTCAAACTTGCAAGCGCCGTATACACACTGCTTCTCGCTAAGGCACATTTCTTGGATAAATAAGAAGCTCCTGCAGGAGAGTGAGATATCAAAGCGGCATAAACTAGAGCTTCGTTCTTTGATAATCCCAGTTTTGATAATGTTTCTATCATTGTAACCTCTTTTTAAAGTGTTGTCGCTATTGTACGACAGATTGTACATATATGCAATAAGAAAGATAATGTTCCTATGAACTTTGACAACTAAATAAAGAAAGGAGAAAACCATGGAAGATATCTATATCCGCCTGATCTTGGGTCATCTTTTCGGCGATTACATGTTTCAGACAAAGAAGATGGCTCTCGCTAAAGGCGAAAAAGGATTGAACGGCGCGCTTATATGCGCTTTTCATTCAGCAGTCTATACGATCACAGTTATGACTTTTCTTTGGAAGTTCAACATCCTGATCTTCGCCCTGGTTTTTTTGAGCCACTACCCTATCGACAGATGGAGTCTGGCGTCAAAATGGCTGGACATGATCAAGGGAAGAAACTTCGTAACAGCCTACACAAGCAAGGAAAAATACCGAGAAATTGACCTCAGTTTCTCCTGCATAGTTTACACAGTTGTTGATAACACTATGCACTTCTTCCTCTTGTGGCTGATTGCCAGATTCCTTTTCTAGAGAAAGGAGGAAAAGATGAAAGCAGTTTACGGACTAACCGGCAACATGGGTTGCGGCAAAAGCACAGCGCTATCTTTCTTCAAAGAAATTGAGGATATAGTAACTGTCGAAATGGACAAGTTGGCTCATGAAGTTATGGAAAGCCCCGAGATAACGAGAAAGCTCCGTCAAGTTTTCGGTCCAAGAGTCACTGTTAACGGTAAACTCGACAGGAGAACGCTCGGAAAAATTGTTTTCAAAAACAAACGCCTACTTAGGCAAATGGAATCGATCGTTCATCCTCTCGTCTGGGAAAAAACTGAGGAGCTTATCACCCGCAAAGAACATGGCATTTTCATTATTGAATCCGCCATTATCTTTGAAACACAAAGCCAGGGTCGTTTCGATAAAATAATTTGTGTCACCTGCGACGAAGAAAAACAAAAAAACCGTCTACGCAAGAGGGGTTATACAGATGAAAAAATCATAAACCGGCTGAACAATCAGTTTGACATTGGTTACAAGGAAAGACACTCGAACTACATTATCCGAACAGACGGCAGTTTAGCCGAAATGAGAGAAAGCGTAATGGAGCTATATAACAAGATAAAGGAGGAAAACGATGAATACCACAGCTCTATACCCGGGGACATTTGATCCCATCACCTTGGGACACATGGACGTTATTGAAACCGTTTCCAAACTCTTTTCGGAAGTATGCGTTGCGATTCTGGTCAATCCCGATAAGCAACCAATGTTCCAAACTGAGCAAAGGGTGAAAATGATCGAAACTGCAGTCAAAGAGTATGGGATCAAAAATGTCAAAGTAGTCGCCTCTGAAGATTTGGCGGTCAACGTAGCAAGAAAGCACGGAGCAACAGCTATGATCAGAGGGGTACGGTTAAACACTGACTTCGAGACCGAACTATTCCTGCACTTCAACAACCAGGCGCTGGACGAAAATATCGCAAATATCTTTATCCCGCCAAAACAGGATCATATACATGTAAGCTCTACATCCGTCAGATTCCTCCTCGAAAAAGGGCTGGACCTGAAGAGGTATGTACCAAGAAGTGTAATCGAATACCTGAAAGGAGAGGAGGACAACTATGTTGTCGGAATATCTTGAAAAGACCAGATATTGCGACTGCCAAAACCCTGAGATCAAGGCAAAAGCCAGAGAGCTCGAGGGAAAGGATGAAACAAAAACAGCAGTCAATGTCTGGAAATTCATCTCCTATGTTCCCTATCGCTTCGATTTCTGGAACGTAAAAGCTTCAGAAACGTTAGATAAGCGATATGGTATGTGTACCAACAAAGCAAACCTCCAGATAGCAATTCTTAGAGCCGCGGGAATTCCCGCGGCCTATGGCACCATGAAGATCCGAAAAAGTGCCCTCCTTGACGTAAGCAGTCCTGACTTCTACGAGAAGATCTCTCCGGTTACAACTCACATATTCGCATATGTGTATCTAAATGGAGAATGGATTGCCACTGATGCTACAAGAGACCGAACACTGGAAGGTGACGTGCCGCATGATCCGCTCGACAACCGGGCGTATCCATGGGATGGCAAAACGAATTATAAGAAATCACCCAACTTTGTCATCTCTGAAGGCAAAATGTCGGCGAACATCGACAAAAAACTCGAGATTAAGCCGAGATTTATAACCCCGGAAGTTCTCGAGAGAATCAACACGCATATCGATAACATGCAAGAAAGGAGAAGCCATGAGAGCAAGCATAACGAAAAAGAGAGTGCTCATCACTGCGGGTAGCACATGGACAAAAATAGATGATGTGCGAGTAATGACAAACATTTTCACCGGCAATACCGGCATCAAGATGGCAAAGCACTTCGCTGAGATGGGTGCTGAAACGACCCTTCTGTATAACCCGAGAATCAACTATGCAAGAAGGGTTATCAACCTGTCAGCCCGACCCTACACCACATTTGACGGCCTGAAGAAGGCAATGGAAGAGGAGATTTCTTCCGGAAGATATGACATTGTCATCCACTCCGCCGCAGTCTCCGACTATGGACATAATGTCAAGCAGCTCGTCGAGGTAAAAGACAGTGGCCTGAATCTCGCTCCGGGAATGCGGCTTTTCAAAGAAGTAGATAATATCCCCGGCAAGATCAAGTCAGATCTGCCCGAGCTGACCGTCACTATGGAACGGACAGAAAAAATCGTTGATTTTGTAAAGAAATGGGATCCCGATGTCTTCCTTGTAAAGTTCAAGCTCGAGGTGGATAGAACCTACGAAGAGCTGATTGACATCGCAGAAAAGAGCCGGGTTGCTTCAGGCGCCGACCTGATTGTCGCAAATGACCTGCATGGATCACAAAACGGCATCCCGCCGGCGATTATCCTGGGATCTGATGAAATGAAGATCGTGGATAAGCGCAAACTGCTGGCATCGAGAGTATTTAATGTAATCGACTGGGAGTTAAAAAGGAGGGAGGAAAATGAATGTGCTACTTGTCGTAACGGGCGGAATCGCCGTATATAAATCGTGTGAAGTTGTCGGGAGGATAAAAGCAAAGGGACATGATGTGCGGGTCGTAATGACCCGCGGGGCAACTCAGTTCGTCGCCCCGCTCACATTCTCTGCCCTTTCCGGCCATCCCACGCAGACAGAAATGTTTGGGTCAGAAAAATCTGACATTGAACATATCGAACTTGCGAAATGGGCCGACCTGGTACTGGTTGCTCCGGCAACCTACAACTTCATCGGCAAAATGGCAAACGGCATCGCTGATGATCTTGCCACTACCGTTTTGGCAGCTATCCCAGCAGAAACTCCCATTTTTATCGCTCCGGCGATGAATACCAAAATGTGGGAAAACCCAATCCTTCAGAGAAATCTGGAATCCTTAAAGATTCTGCCAAATCTGAAGGTTATCATGCCACGACATGCAATCCTTGCCTGCGGCGACAGAGGGATCGGAGCCATGGAAAAACCAAAGGAAATAGTGAAAGCTATTTTCAGTTAGTACCTTAAAACCAAAGCCGGGCGTTTACGCCCGGCTTTTTCTTGTATCTTTCGTTTCACTAAAAAGTCAGCTCTTTTATGGAATGAAGATCAATGTCATATTTATGATAAATCTTATTGGTACCCAAGTGACCGACGTCTTTACCTTCCAAACCAAGTTTCTTTAAGATTTCGTTTACCTTTTCTTCACTTTCGGCCTCTATCTCTAGATAAGGCGGTATCTGAGGCCAGGTATCAATGCTCACTTCTACTCCATCAATCAAAAATAACCTTCTTTTGTTTTCTTGATAATATTTATCCGTGTAGAAGCCTAACTTTGAAAGCATCTTTGCAGCCTCTTCAAAGTCGCTTACCTCTATTTCAATTTCTTCTGTACCTGAAATCTTTGCATCGGGTCTGTTTTTGTAGCAAACCATCGCCTTTTCACCAACTTGGCGCAAACGGATCCAGCTGGCCTCGTCAATATAGTAAACCCATCTTTTTTGTAATATTTCAGACTCTTCCTTGGCACCTAGTGCTCGAATTTTTCTCTCAATTTCCTGAACATTGATATCTAGAACTTGTGTTTCATATTCCTGTGCCATTTTTACTCCAATACTGCCTTTATTCTTCTCACGCCCTTGGAACTCGATGTTTCGTTCTTGATTCTGAAGTGGCCGAGCTCCGAAGTATTTTTTATATGAGGCCCACCGCAAATCTCCTTTGATATAGCATCTTTTGAATCTAAATCCCCGCCTATGCTATATACCTTGACCCTATCTCCATATTTTTCGATAAATTCGCCCTCTGCGCCCTTGCTTTTTGCTGTCTTCGGATCACATTCATCAAGGTGAACTTCTAGCTTCTTCTCTATCTTGTCATTTACCCAATCCTCTACCGCTTTTCTCTCTTCATCAGTAAGTTTATCGGGATGAGAGAAGTCGAGCCGCAATCTCTCTGGAGTGATATTCGAACCTCTCTGATGCACATGATCCCCCAAGACATCCTGCAGGCCAGCCAAGAGAAGGTGTGCTGCGGTATGATACTTTGTACTTGCCTCAGAGTTGTCAGCCAAGCCTCCTTTAAACATCCCTGCAGAAGCCGTCCGTGAAAGCTCCTGATGCTTTTTGAATTCTTCTTCAAATCCCTTTTCGTCTATCTTTAATCCCTTTTCAGTAGCAATTTCTTTAGTTAACTCGAGCGGAAAACCATAAGTTTGATATAAGTCAAAAGATTCCTTGCCTGTTATCTTTGGTTCTTCACCAACAACCGCCGATCCAACCACGCCAAAACCGACAGCGTCACCAATGGTTTTTTCAAACATCCTTAATCCTAATTTCAGTGTCTTTCTAAACTTTTCTTCCTCGGATTGCAGTTCTTTTTTAACTGTATCTGTATCTAACTTGTAAACGCCTTCGTAAATTTTTGCCACAATATCTACAAAGTCGACTGTAAAGTTTTCATTTATTCCCAGCTGATGCCCTTTTACAATAGCGCGGCGAATTAAGCGGCGGATAATGTAACCAGCTTGCTTATTTGAAGGCACAACCCCGTCATCAATGGCAAAAACTGCCGCCCGCAAGTGATCAGCGATTATACAAAATTCTTTTTTATTCTCCTCATACTTCTTGCCTGATATTTCTTCAACTTTCTGAGTTATCGGCAGAAACAAATCGGTCTGGTAGTCATCATCTACCCCATTTAGCACCGCTAATGTTCTTTCTAAGCCCATACCCGTATCAACATTTTTCTGTTTCAATGGCTCAAAGGTACCATCGGCTTTTTTGTTGTACTGCATGAAAACATCATTCCAAATCTCAACCCAGCGCTCATCTTCAGGATCAAACTTCTCGGGTGCTTTTTCTTTACCTGACCAGTAAAACATCTCCGTGTCAGATCCGCATGGACCGGTTTCACCGGCTGGACCCCACCAGTTGTCTTTCTTGCCTAACTTTGCAATTCTTCCTTTTGAAATCCCAAGGGAAACCCAGATATTATATGATTCTTCGTCAAATGGCGCATCTTTGTCACCTTCAAAAACTGTGACCGCTAATTTTTCTTTATCTATTCCAAGCCATTTTTTATCTGTTAAAAATTCATAGCTATATTTTATGGCATCTTCTTTGAAATAATCGCCGAATGACCAGTTTCCGAGCATTTCAAAGAAAGTGTGATGAACTTTGTCACCAACTTCTTCGATATCATCTGTTCGGATGCACTTCTGTGAATCGGTTAATCTCTTACCCTTAGGATGCGCTTCTCCCATTATATAAGGAACCAGAGGATGCATGCCGGCAGTTGTAAATAGTACCGAGGGGTCGTTTTCGGGCACGAGCGAAGCTGAAGGGATAACCTTATGCCCCTTTTCCTCAAAGAAATCTAGAAATTTTTGCCGCAACTCGTTTGATGTCATTACCTGCTTATTTTACTATAAAAAATGCCCTTATAAAAGAACAAGGTGACTTACTTGCCACCTTTGCCCTCCTTAGGCTAGTCGTCACTAACCCTTTTCTAGTTGTCTAACGATTTATCGTCATTCTGTTTCTTATCAGAAACGATGTGCTCAAATATAAAAAGCCACGGATTGCGACTTTTTTCAAATTTGCCAAGTAATATTTTATCAAAATTGCCATAAGAATCAAGTATAAAAAGAAAGGGCACCCGCGATGAGTCTTTACGACCACCTTAGACGCCCCTACTTTTTGGAGTTATTTGCCTCGCCGTATCTCATATAGCCTCCCACGATTGTTGATGACTTGGTTTAGAAACTCTTTCACTTGCGCTTTTTCTCCGTTTCCGTTGTTTCCATAGTAATCATGCAACAACCTGTCTCTTTGTGTTTCCATGTGAGACACAACTTCCGCTTTTCTGTTCGGCTCCCTGTTGACTAACTCCCCTGCCTGTCTGCAGACGGAGATAAACTCCACAACACGCTTTTTCATTTCCACTATACGATAGTGGTCTATCTCATTAGTACTGAAGAACTTATCAACTGCCTTTTTCGGTTTTATTGCAACAGTGTTATCCAAGGTTCTCACCTCCTCCGGGGTGAATTCGTTTTTTTAAAAACTCCTAAAAGGACCCGCATTTTAGCACGAATTTAAGAAAATTGTCAAGCATAGGTTAAGGGCATTTGTCTTTGAGATATACCACCTCAATTTCAAATGCCCTTTCTTTCGACTTATTTATTCTTGCTTGCTCCACCATTGTTACTCCTCCCCCACACCGTTTGTAGATAATGATTGATATCAATCTTCCCAGACAAGTTCTCAAAACGAAAGTTCTTGAGAAGCTGTTGAGACGTCTTGGCAAGATCACCAAGTGCGATATTATCTTTTGCCATCTTCACCAGTTCAATTGTTGCCAACTTGATGGACTCTCGATGGGGGTCGTCAACTAATGTATCTTTTTCGAAGAGCTCTTCTACTTCTTGCGTCTCTTCCTCTGTTAGTGCTTCCTCTGTCATTTTCATCACCACCTTTAGAAGATGTGCAAGTTATGTCGAAAGGACACGAATGATATCACACAACGTCAGCTCAGTCAAGCTTATTTAGTTATAATACCCCCGCCTAAGCACTCATTGTCTGCGTAGAAAACTATCGACTGCCCCGGCGTTACCGCCCGAACATTATCTTTAAAAATGGCTTTGTATTTTCCATCTAATTTTTCTAAGTTGGCGATTTCCTTTTCTTCCATATTGTAGCGAATCACTGCAGTTAATTTCTTGCCAATCGGCAGCTCACCCGAAATCCAGACTTCTTCATCAAAAGCCGCTTCTTTTTCGTATAAATCCTCCTCTTTGCCAACTGTAACTGTATTTTTAGTCACATCAACACCGATCACATACATCGGTACCTCAAATCCTCCTCCGAGGCCCTTTCGCTGGCCAATTGTATAAAATGGCACTCCTTCATGATTGCCAATTTTCTTGCCGTCTTTATCCAAGATATCACCACCTTTAACCTCGATTTTACCTTTCAGAAAATCCGGCACATCTGTATCAATAAAACATATTTCCTGACTATCTGCCTTTTCAGCTATCTTTAATCCTGCTTCTTTTGCAACACTTCTTGCCTCTGATTTTTTAAGATCCCCTAATGGAAACTTTATTTTTGACAACTGTTCTTGGTTTAGCCTGTAGAGAAAGTATGTTTGGTCCTTGGCAGAATCTATTCCTTTCAGCAGTTTGGCATCAGAAATCCTCGCATAATGCCCCGTCGCCAAAAAGTCGCAGCCTAACTCCTGCGCTTTTTTAAGCAAATATTCAAACTTTATAAGCTGATTACAGCGGATACATGGGTTTGGTGTCCTACCCCCCTTATACTCATTAACAAAATCTTCTATAACCTCTCTTTCAAACTCCTTTTCATAGTCTACGACATAATGAGGAATCCCAAGTTTTTCGCACACCTGTTTTGCGTCATTTATTGCCTCAAGACTGCAGCATGACCTCGAAGTAGCGCCTTTTTCCGCGTAGCAAAAAAGCTTCATCGTCACGCCGATAACTTCATACCCCTCTTCCTTCAAAAGATAAGCGGCTACCGAAGAGTCCACCCCTCCCGACATAGCCACTAGTATTTTTTTCTTCATTTTATACTAAATTAAAGATTTCAGCTTGTCTGCAAGAACCTCTTTCGGCTGGACGCCAACAAAAGTTTCGACAGGACTACCATCTTTAAATATCAATATAGTCGGTATACTCATTACACCATATTGCCCAGCAGTTTGGGGGCTTTCATCAACATTAACCTTACCAACTTTTGCTTTGCCTTCAAAATCTTTTGCTAGTTCCTCTACGACTGGCCCCAGCATACGGCAGGGTCCACACCAAGGAGCCCAGAAATCAACCAAAACCACACCGTTACCTTTCAAAACCTCACTTTCAAAGTTTTTGTCTGTCAGTACTACTTCACTCATTTTGCTCCTTCTCCCCCGTATAGGGTTTTATTTAATATTTTTCGCCCCCAAAATCCTAAAGACAAAATCCATTATATCGCCAAAGAAATTGGCTTTCAAGTATACAAATGCAACAAATCTATTTATTCACGAGCGCATAGAGATTTTTCAATACTTCCCCGATCGTCAAAAATCTTGCTTCTGAGTTACTCCACCAGTCAGCCTTGCGCCACTGACTATCCTTAGCGCTATGGTTGATAATCTTAAAGTCTTTGCCTAGAGCGCCTCTGAACGCCTCATATGCCCTTCTCTGATGGTATGGAGATGTAACAAGGATCATGCTTTTAAATCCATTACTATTTATGATTTTCGCCACATCCTTGGCATTTTCTTCGGTTGTTTTGGAATCTTCTTCTATCAAAATAGCTTTTGCCGGAACCCCTTTTCTCATCGCAATATTTTTCATTGCCGATGCATTTGAGATATCCCCCTCAGCCGCCGCCCCGGAAAAAATTATTCTATCAGAGAAACCATCCATGTATAGCGCCACACCCTCATTTATCCTTGCATCCGTATCGCCTCCTGAAATCACTACTATTGTATCGGCTTTTTCAAGCTTGCTCTGTGGGGACAGATACAGTGACGCACCAAAAAGAAAAATAACCGCCAAAACCACAATAACTATGACAAGCTTAACCAGCTTTTTAATCCACTTTATACCCATCAATCAGTAAACTCTTGTGAGAACATTTTGCCATATGTCCCACCGTCTATTACTCCTATGCCAACTTTATTAAACTCACCCGTTAAGATATTCGCTCTGTGCCCGGGACTGTTCATAAGACCACTATGGGCAATGTCTACATTAGGGGCAAGAGCCAGATTCTCTCCTGCAGCTAAAAACGTAATCCCTGCATCATGCATCCTGTCAAACGGCGACTTACCGTCAAGAGAAGTGTGCGAAAAATACCCGTTCTCGAACATATCCTTCGAGTGATCCCTTGCGACTTCCTGCAGTTTTTTGTCCATCACAAGTGCGTTTAACCCCCGGGATGTGCGCTCTTCGTTCACCATATCAAGCATCCTTGTTTCACTCATTTCATCAACAGAAGTTTTTGTTGATTTAAAACCAAGATTTGTCGTTTCGTCGCTACCTTGCTTGACCGTCAAAAAAGTGAGGGTTTCATCAACCGCTCCGCCAAACTCTTTTTGCATGATATTCTCGACATTCTCACTATGTTTTACGAGATTACCACCTATCCTAGAGTTTGAGATATCCTCGCGGTATTTAGTAGGAATGGGTAAAACCATTATCAATATCAGCAAAAAGGCAGACATCACCACCCCCTTCACCAGTGCCGGCGCACCTCCGCCAAAACGATTATATTTTGATTCTTTTATTTTTTTAGGTATTTTTTTGTAACCATATGAAGAAGCAAAGTAGTAAGTCAGATACAAAATAAACCAGATAAGGGCAAAGCTGGTAATTTTAGCGATAGAAAGAGGGAACCCGAACTTAGCGCTGACTGTTTGTGTGATCCCAGGATAAAACCTCCAAGCAAGAAGAAGAGACATAACAAGTCCGACAAGTTCTATGGTCCCACGCAAAAAGCCCTGGAAATACCCCATCACCAGGAAATATAGGACAAACAAGACAATGACTAAATCAACCCAATTCATATCCTCTAGATTAACATAAGTTTATACCCTATTGAAAGTGGTTATTTAACAAAAATCTACACAAGAAACCTGGAAAAATTCTACTTCTTCCTATAATTTTCAATCGCATCATGAAGCGCATTTGCCGCTAAGTTTGAACAATGCATCTTGATGGGAGGAAGTCCGCCAAGAGCTTTCGCGACTTGCTCATTAGTAATCTTCTCTGCTTCATCAAGAGTTTTACCCTTTACCATTTCCGTAATCATACTTGATGTTGCTACTGCTGCACCACAGCCAAAAGTTTGGAATTTAATATCCTCGATAATCTCCTTACCATCCTTTTTACCGACTTTGATATACATTTTCATGATATCACCGCAGGTCGGGTTGCCTTTTTCACCCACGCCGCTAGCATCTTTAATCTCTCCGACATTCCTCGGGTTCATAAAGTGGTCCATAACTTCTTTTGAATACATATCGCTCATATTTATCTCCTTATTTTATCGGGCTCATTCCTCTTAGTTTTTCTACAATTTGTGGCAAATGTTTCATTAGCTCATCTACATCATCACGCGAATTCATTTTTCCTAGGCTAAATCGGATGGAACCGTGAGCCAACAAATCATCATAACCCATAGCAGTTAAAACATGCGATGATGCCAGACTACCCGATGTGCAAGCCGAACCGCTAGAAGCGGCGATACCTAGTAAATCTAGATTGATAAGGATCGACTCTCCCTCTATTTTCTTGAAAATAAATCCGGCAATATGCGGCAATCTTTTTGTGTTGTCTTTCGGCCCTGTCAAAACCACGTCCGGAATTTCCTTTGTAATACTCTCGACTAAATAATCTCTTAAAACCGATATTTCTTTCCCGGATTTATTTGCATTTTTCATCGCCTCGACCATCCCGACAATATATGGCACATTTTCCGTCCCGGCTCTTCTCTTTCTTTCTTGAGAACCGCCTTGAGTTTGCGGTAGGAATTTCACTCCGTCTCTCACATAAAGAAGCCCGACTCCTTTTGGTCCATAGAATTTGTGACCGGTCAGGGAAAGCATACCTACATCCAAATCGTTCACATTAGTATCGAGGTACTGAAACGCCTGGACTGCGTCAGTATGAAACGTAATCTTGTTTTCCCGACCTTCATTCGCTTTTCTGACAATTTGCGACAATTCTCCGATCGGCTGGATAGAGCCAATTTCATTGTTCCCGTACATTATAGAAACTAACGCCGTATTTTCCCTGATTGATTTTTCCAATTCTTTTGGGTCTACTATTCCCTCTTCTGAAACTGGCAATTTCGTTATTTCAAATCCAAAGTTCTTTTCTAAATACTCGGCCACATCCAAAACAGAGTGATGCTCGATAGAACTGACTATGATATGAGGCTTAACATCTAAAACTTGCGACCAATAAAAAGCTACACCTTTTAAAGCAAGGTTGTTTGACTCTGTAGCACCTGACGTAAAGATAATTTCTTTCGGACTCGCCCCAAGCAGCTTTGCTGCCTCTTCTCGCGCATGCTCAAGTGCTGACCTTGCCTCCTGACCGACTTTATAAATACTGGAAGGATTACCGTATTTCTCACTGAAATACGGTTTCATAGCATCTAAAACTGAGCCGCTAACCGGTGTGGTAGCAGCATTATCAAGATATATCATTATGCCTTCCTCCTTATAGTTCCCAAACAGGTTTTGCATTCTGAAACAAAATCTGACTCAAGGTTCATCAGTTTTTTATAGTCATCATAGGAAATAAGAACCCCAACAGGATCAGAGTACCTAAGGACTACCACACCTTCACCCTTTTTTAGACCTTTTAGAATCTTTGAGGCATCATTTGCCAGTTCATTTGTTGTAATAAATTTTTCTTTCATATTTTCTCCAAATAAAAAGTTACCCTACATCTAGGGTAACTTTTTATCTAACTTTTGTCAACAATTTTAGTTCAATATGGTCAATGCATCTTCGGCGGTCCACTCTAGCAGCTTCTTCTCTTTCTTCTCCCTTACATTAAAGAGTACCAATGAGTTCATTTTCGTTATTAATAGGTTAGACTCGTCATACATGAACTGAGGAAAATAGAACCCCTTAACATCCGTCATCTCTTCATCTTTGCTTGTTTTCAAATCATGCTTGATCAGCTTGAACTCTTCATTATCAGGGTTACCCTTCGCAACAGCGAAATAGATTTCGTCACCATTTCTGACAAAGTTGCCAGATCTTTGGTTGGGCCAATATTTTGTGATCGGTACTTCTTTGACCAGATCCCCGGATTTATTCTTTATGATTATTGCGCCACTATCTGCGGCTCGATCATCCTTCTTGAAATACAAGTTTTCCAAAGAGTCTATATTGTCATACCCAATATCCTTATTGCTGTTGAAAACTATCTCGCTGCCGCTTTCAATATTGATCTTTGAAACTACATCAGTATATGAGTTTCCAAACAGCACATACCCGCCTCTTCCGCCACCTTGTTCTATGTAATAGATATTTTTACCGTCACTGGACCAATAGAATGGGTTTAAACTGCTATAGTTCACCGTACTGCCTCCTGATACTTGCCTCAGTTTTTTTATCAGTGTTCCGTTGATGTCGGACAGGTTTAAGGTCATCATACCGTCCGCACCGGTTGCGAAAGACCCCCATGCAATATATTTCTCATCAGGGGAAACTCTAAAACGATCTAGACTATCAGTTTGACTAAACTTAACTACCTCTTTCCTCTCCTTACCATCAAACTTTATAATCCCAAGATACACCCTTTGCCCCGGGATTTTGACAACCGATGACCTAGCATAAAGGTTATTCCCAACTACTTGAAAGTTGTCTATGGTTTCCTTGTTTTCACCATTACCAAGCTTACTTTCATAGGCAAACTCCTTTACTAAATGGCCATCCTTACTATCATACGCGCCTATTTTTGTAATTGTTTTTTCGAAAACGCCACTACTGTTTGCCACATTTTGTTCTTTGACTGTATAGATATAATCCTTCAATCTGCCGCTAACCACTGTGGCAGCTTCCTTTGGTTTTTCACTTTGGGTTGCCGTTTTTGTCTCGGTTTTTTTCATTTTTGCCTGATTACCAAGATAAGACCAGATCCCCAATACCGTACCGCCGCCAATAATCAAGGCTGCCAAGGTAACAGCTAGAATTATTATCCTTTTCTTTGAAGATTTTTGCGGTTTTTTGAACTCCGGCTCTTGAAACAAACCCTGCGGACTGGAAACAGGCTCTTGTTGAGGAGCCGGACTACTACCACTTGGTTGCACGATGTTTGGCCTTATACCATCAATATTTGGCTGCGGTTGATTTTCATTTTCCACTTTTACCCTCCTGACCTTTTAGAGAAACTTGAATGTCTCGACTATTTTGTTATAGATATCAATATATGCTTCCTCATAGCCAGCCGGCGGGCTGAACTCAATATTGATATATCCGTCTCCCTTCAAAAATTGCGTGTAAATAGCTACTATTTTACCATCCTTTTTAGATATACTTTTCTTTCCTGCTACACCATTTACCGTTACATCTTCTTGAGTGTTTACGATAGCCGGATCATCATTACCACCATGTCCGCCTGCACCGAGAACTATTGCATAAGTTTTCCCGCCATCTGTTTTACTGATTTTGTAGTCATCTATAGTCCAGTCAGATGGATATTTTACCGAAAACTTCGGATTTTCAGCTACCTGTCCGGTGCCTGTATACGTTTTCATATCAGCTGGTTTTGTTTCTGACACAAAATCCTTTGAAACCCAGCCGGTTTGCCCGTTATACTCTACCTTATACCAACCATCTTTCTCTTCTAAAACGGTTAGCTTCGTACCATTTGGTATTACGGCCAAAGATTTGGAACTTGAACTTGTGTCTTCGCGCATATTAAGACCACCGTCTGCTGTAATATAAACAGTTTTTTCCGGTGCCTTGGTTTCCGGCGGAGTTGTTGTTGTCGTTTCGACTGGTTTTGACTCCTCTTTTGGTTTGTTTGAACTTTTAAAATAGAGATAACCGCCAAAAGCACCAAGAAGTAGTGCTAAAAGTATTGCGAGAGCTATCAAAATCTTTTTCTTTGAAGATCCTTTTGACTTCTTTTTAATGGTCTTTTTCTCTTGTTTTTGAGGCTTTTCTTCTTTTACTTCTGGTACAACTTCATCCTCTTCCTCAGCTTCCGGTTCCTCTTCTACCACTTCTTCTTCAGGCTCAGTTTCAGCTTCTACCTCATCGGATTTTGGATCTTCTTCAATATTTTCTTCATCACCGGAATCTTTATCGTTATCCGGATCATAGTCATCGTCAAAAATACTGTTATAGTCTTTTTCTTTGACTTTTTCTTCGGATTTTTCTTCCTCTACGATATTCTCTGATTTTTCTTCCTTAGCCTCTTCAGGCTTTTCTTCTTTTTTCTTCGCCATGATATGCCTCCCTCAAAAAGGTTTTAATTTTTTTTATCTAATTTACTTCTTAAAACTTCTGTTTCTTCTTCTAGTTTTTTTATTTTCGCTTCCAGCTCTCCTTGCTTTAAAAGGTTTTGGCTGCCCTCTTCTCTCTTTCTAAGAACCCTTAGCTGAAGCGTGCGTAATAAGAATACAGTAATCAAACTAAAAACTAAACTGGCAAGTGCCGGGATAATAAATATAAATGGCTGGCTAGTATCTGCATAAGAGTCAAACTGAGCGTATATTGACAAGCCAACGATTGCCACAATTGGGAAATATATAATACTTAGGAGATGGCTCTCGACTATAAGCATCTTACGGCTAATACTTTTGGCGGACATAAACTGCCTAACAAGCAAAGAAATAAATGTAACAAGGTAGGCCACATAGAGCAAGATTAAAAACCAAGGAGCAATTTTAACGAATAAAATGAACGGGGCATATAAAAGCAGTGATAATATAAGAAGTAAAGTGAGAATCCATTCAAAAATGGTCATTGATCCGGTATTCACAGACTTTTGGTCCATCGCAGTCTTAAAGAGCAAATCTTTCGTCATGCCTTGTTTCGCCAATGATATCCTGAGCTTAGTCAGATAAAAGCCTCCTGCTGGGGTTGTCCAGTTTTGGTCTACCGATATTTTCTTTATTGCCCTCTCCGACATCTTTGATGCATACTGAGTGGTCGCGTTATAGTTATCCGCATCGACCCTATTATTAGTAAATACATACAACAAAATACTGACCTGATCATAGTTGGATTGATATGAGGTTCCATAGGCTATTTTCAGCCTTTCTATTCCATAAGCAGCGAGACCAGAAACTGTCTTATGGATATCATCCTTTATGATCTTTGGATCCTTTGTTTGTAAATACTCTTGATACATACTCTTCCATTCGGTGATTTTACTTTGCTCTATCCCCGCTGAAATCAATCGGTTAGAAGCAACCGTCGTTTCCGGCGGAAGAGACATCTCTGAAAAAATCTTATTTTCGATCTCTGTAAGAGTGTTATTTCCAGTGCTAGCCTCAATAGACGATATCTTTAGCGGAAAAGTCATTTTGCTACTGTCAAAACTAAGTTTGATTGGCCTTACATTGCTCGAAAGTATCTCCGACCGCACCTTATCAGTTTTATAATCATCAGATATTTTCATTGCTACAAAATACCAGCCCTTTGAAATATATTCTTCCAAAATTGATGTACCGTTTTCCGGAACATTATAGTTATTATCTTTTAGCCACTCATATAGATCATCTGCTTTTTCAGATTTGAGGGTTGCCGTATCATACATACCCAGGTTATATTTTTGCTCAACAACCCTAACTGTACTGCTTTGAGATTTAGTACCTACGCTAATATCAACATTACCAGATGGAATTTCGTCGCTATATCCAGAACCGCCACTGTCTATCCCAAGCCATTTAAATATTTTCTCATAAAGCTTGTCCTTTTTTTGA
The DNA here is from genome assembly GCA_030647205.1 of bacterium. Taxonomy (GTDB): domain Bacteria; phylum Patescibacteriota; class CPR2; order UBA1875; family JAJYID01; genus JAKANV01. The sequence goes on along the minus strand of JAUSJO010000005.1, from coordinate 53,538 downwards.
GTTTTTTTATCAAGATCGTTGAATAGATCCGATGGAGCCTCGTTGACATCTGGCTTGGAAGGCGTAGGCACTATCCATGCAAATTCATTTGCGCTACCCTTAGTTCCAATCGATAGATACATATCCTCCCTGTTATTTTTGAAGAAGATAGCAGCTTTTTGGTCTGCTTCATGGGTATAGTAGTTGCCCTCTCGAGGAAGAACCATCCCATCAGCATGAACGATGCTAACTGATGAAAAAAGAGACAATATTGTAAACGCTAAAAACTTTTTAAACATAATAATTTCCCTCTATTTTGTTCTTATGCTTTGATTATATCCCAAAAAAAACTTTTGCGTTAGAAGAAGTTTTTTCTTCCACCTCACGAAAAGTCAATTCCTTGATATCGGCAATTTTCTGAATAACTTCCTTCACCATCCAGGGCTCGCATCTCTTGCCCCTGTACGGAACCGGGGATAAATAAGGAGCATCCGTTTCCACCATGATTTTTTCAAGTGGAACTTTCTTTATCACTTCAATAAGATTCTCGCCTCTGTCAAAAGTAATAATGCCGGTAAAAGATATCATGAACCCCAAATCTAGTATCTTCTTGGCAAAATCTACATTACCAGTATAACAATGGATGACGCCTCTTACATCTTTGTCTTTAACGATTTGGTAAAAGTCTTCATGACTATCCCGATTATGGAAAATTAATGGAAGATCCCTATCTTTCGCCAACTTGATATGACTCAAGAGAAGCTCTTTCTGAGCTCTTTTCCCCTCCTCCAGATTTTCACCTAACCTGTAGTAGTCCAGCCCCGTTTCTCCTATTGCAACGACATTCTTATTATTGGCGAGTGCTTCTATCTTGGGAAATTCTTTTGCTTCATCAATCTCCTGCGGATGAACTCCGACCGTAGCAAAAAGCTTCTCATTTTTTTCCGCCATTTCCACCGCTATTTTACTAGTCTCAACATTTGTTCCGACTAAAATAATATCTTCTAGGCCTTTTGCAAAAGATTTTTCAATGACTTCATCAATATCATTTTGAAAATGGTAGAAATTGAGATGTGCGTGCGTATCTATCACGGCCTAACCTTTGCGACCTCTCTTTGAACCCGAATTTCTTTAGCCTGTTTCTTAGTGGAACTTGTAATCAGCATTGTAAGTAACGTGCCAATGGCGCCTATAACTATCCCTGTAATCAACGTAGTTTTAACATCAAAGAAATACGTGCAAGCGAATAGAACAGCCAGACTCAACATACGGAAAACATCAACAGACATCTCCATTTCTACAATATATTCGGTTCTCGGGCTTCTATCGGCATGGAGGTAGTACTGTGAGAAAAAAGGCACCCAGAGAACTATATGCGATAGCGAAGAGATTATACCGATAATATATGCTGAGTTTATGCTGCTTACTAAGACCCTGGAGAAAGAAGTGAAGAAGTTGATAACACTCGAAACCCTCAGAACATTCTCTTTTTTATATTTATCCACCGCTTTACCTATAAATATAGACAGTGCAATCGTCACAAGAAGAGAAATGGTTGCGATAGAGCCAATACGCGCATAGTTTCCGATTACAAAGAAAAGGAGAAGCGGCCAAGCAACAGAGATAGCCATGCCTTCCATACTTATGCCTCCATAAGCAATCATGTCTTTATAGTTTTCCCTTATCAAAAATTTCTTTAAATCAAGCGGTCGCTTTTTTGTAATTTCTTTTTTGCCTAAAAGCGGAATAACCGCAGCCATAGCAATGATCATTGCAGTGATAATGCCATACTTTACCCCAAATGTTTGAGCAACTATACCTCCTGTGATGGGGCCAAGTGCACCAACCGATTCAATAAGTATCAGAAGTTTTCCTACCTGTTTGCCGGTTGATTTTTTGTCTTTTGCCTTAGAAAAATCGTCATGATAAGCCGGCCAAAAAAGATTTAAAGACAAGGCACCGGGAATAGCTAAAAGCCAAAGTGGCCAATGGTAAGTACTAAGTGTCACAAGCATCGAAAGATGTATGAGGAGTACCGGATAACTTAAGATCATGACATGTTTTGCTCCAAACCTGCCGATCGCTTTCCCGGCAAAAAAGTCACCGAAAATCTGAAAAAAGTTTGTCATTATGTAATATAAGAGAATGTCCCTTAAGGAAAATCCTAGATTATAGAGATAGATTGGGATAAAAATAGCAATCAACGACAATCCGAAAGTTCGAAGAGTCATCGAAAGATACATTTCATTCAGCTCCTTGTTCCTGCCCCTCTGATGCAGGTGTTGATGCATTAAGTTATTCATGCCCCTGCCCTTGCAACTTCTCTTTGAACTTTTATCTTCGCCTTTTCTTTTCTGCTGCTCTTACCTATATTCATCGATAGGAGCACACCGGCAGCACCGAGAGCGAACCCTAAAACCAATACCATTTTTGTATTCAAAAAAAACGTGGAAATAAATAACATCGAGAATCCCAGCACTCTCATCAAGTTAATCCCTACTTCCATGGACATAATGTACTCTATCCTTGGCTCTTCATCTGCCCGCAAATAGTATTCGGATACAAAAGGGATGTTTATAAAGATAAACGCTGTAGACGACAAAATGCTAATTATATAAGCAAGATTTAGGCTTGTAGCTAAAGTCCTCAACGAACAGCCGACAAAGTTTATAATACCGCCAGCCCTCAAGACTTTTCTTTTTTCATATTTGTCAGTCATCTTGCCTACATAAACAGTTACTGCGATCATCACTAAAAGAGCGATCGTCGTGATCGATCCTACTTTGACAAAATTGCCGACTAAAATGAATACAAAAAGCGGCCAGATAATACCGGATGCCGTTGTTTCCACACCAAGACCGCCATATGACACTATATCCTTCCAATTCTTTTTTATATCAAAGTTCTCTTTCTGTATTGGTCTTCTTTTTGTAATTTCCGAGGTCTTAAAAAGTGGCACGACAGCAATGATTAAAAGAAATGCTGTGATGCCCATCATGAAAGGAAGTCCCATCGCCTGGCCGACAAATCCTCCGATAATCGGTCCAAAGGCTCCGGCCACGGCAGTAAAAACATGCATTCTACCAACTTCCTTGCCAGCAGCTTTCCTATGCTTTGCCTTTGAAAAATCATCATGATATGCCACCCAATAGAATGCTTGGGAGATACCATAAAGAAAAGCAATAATCCAAATCGGCCAATGATAAGTACCTAAGGTCAGCAAGAGGACAAAACTAATGGCGGTTATAGGCAAGCTCAAAGCTATAATATGTTTTGCCCCGAAACGCGTAACAAGCCAGCCGGCAAGGACAACCCCAATCGCCAAAAATGAATAAACAAAAATGTAATAAGAAAGTATCTCCCGCAACGCATAACCCAAGCTATAAAAGTAAATGGGGATAAAAACCATGATCAGTGAAAGCGCAAAGGTATAAAAACCCATGGAAAAATATATTTCGTTAAGTTCTGTGTTTTTTCTGCCTCGATATAAATGATGACTTATATGCTGAATCATTTTTTACCCTCTCTTCTCGCCGAAACGAGAATCTATCATTTTTCTAGCCTGGGAAATAGCGGTTCTGGTTTTAGAGTCTTAAGTTGTTCTTTCATTTTTTCCGATGTTTCGGGCATAAAGGGCACTAGTAGTCCCGCGATTACCAGCAGAGATCCATGGACATCTTGAAGAACTTTTGCTGCTTTTTCCGGATTACTCTTTGCGATTTCCCAAGGTTTGTTTTTTTCAAAATATTCGTTTAAAACATCGACCCCATGTGTCCATATAAGGGACAAGGCATTACCAAAACGCAACAGTTCAGTTTCCTCGTTTACCTGTTCACGTAAGGTCATTTTTGTTTTACTCAGATTATCTAGCAAAGCATCTCGGAGTTCCTTTTTTTCTGACTTTGGTATTTTTACATCGTAACGGTTAATCATTGAGATCGTCCTTTGCAGAAGATTTCCCAACTTATTTGACAACTCTGAGTTATACACCTCTCTGAAATGATCCTCGTCAAATGCGCCATCCGTATCGATAGGTATCTTCGAAAGGATGAAGTAGCGAAATGCATCTGCGCCGTACTTGTCTATCATTTCTATTGGGTCAACTACATTGCCGATGGTTTTACTCATCTTCACATTACCCTTTGCTAGTACATAGCTATGAACCAATATTTTTTTAGGTATTTCAAGTCCTGCAGATTTCAGCATTGCCGGCCAGAGTATGGAGTGCCATTTGTTATTATCTTTACCCACTATTTGAATATCTGCCGGCCAGTATTTTTCAAACTTTTTCTTGTCGGATGTAAAACCTATTCCTGAGAGATAATTCGTCAGAGCGTCAAACCAGACATACATCACATGATCATCATCGCCCGGCACAGGCACTCCCCACGGAAGCCGTGTCTTCGGCCGAGAAATACTGACGTCCTCAAGTCCGCCTTTTATGATCTGATACGCCTCATTATATTTATTTTGCGGATATACAAAATCTTTATTCTTATCAAATAAATCCAAGAGAAAATCCTGATACTTTGAAAGAGCAAAAAAGTAGTTCTCTTCCTCTATCTCTTCCGGTTTTGTCAGATGATCCGGACATTTGCCGTCAACCAGATCCCTTTCCAGTTTGAACTCCTCACAACCAACGCAATACAAGCCTTTGTAGTTTTTCTTATAAATATCGCCATTATCTTGCGCCCTTTTCCAAATTTCTTGCGCGGTTGGCCAGTGATTTTTCTCATCAGTTGTTCTAATAAATCCATCGTAAGTGTCATTTATTTTCTCGTGCATTTGAATAAACTTTGATCTGATTTCCTCGACAAAATCTTCGATAGGAACCCCGGCACACTTTGCTTTGTTGTATACGGTCTGCCCATTTTCATCCAAACCAACAAGGAAAAACACATCGTACCCATTGCTGCGATAATATCTAGCCAAAACATCCGCGTACAAAGGATCAAGCGGATGACCCATGTGAGGCGCTCCGTTAGCATAAGGTATAGATGTTGCTATGTAAAACTTTTTAGGCATAATCGTATTGTAATATATTTTGGAGGTCTTTTTCCACTTGTTCTAGCGATTCAAACAATATTGTAGCCATCCCCAGCCTTCCGGCTGTATCTATATTATCGTGATTATCGTCTATAAAAACCGCTTCTTCCGGCTTCCTACCAAGACTTTCAAGCGCGGAAAGAAAAATATCATCATTCGGCTTTCTCATTTTCATATCACAAGAAAGAAATATCTTATCTTCTTCAAATATCTCTTCGAGTTTCCACCTTTTGTTGAACTCGTGGAAACCATCACCGAAGTTCGTAAGAAGCGCTATCTCAAAATCATTACCGATCCTTTTCGCGAAATCTCTCACCTCATGCTTTTGCACGTATCTACCAAGGTAGAAGCTGCGAAAATCATCCAGGTCCTTTTCTGCCCCGACCATGGACATAACATTTTTCAAGAAATCATCACAAGTTATCTTGCCCTCATCCAATGCTTGAGCAAGTTCCCCCGACCAAACCGGCTTCAAAACATGAGTTTCTACCTCCAAAAATTCGGCCACTTTATTGTATCCGTCTTCACTATCGTTTGTAGTCAAAACTCCATTATTATCAAAAATAATAACTTTTATTTTTTTCTCTTTAGTCGGTTTTTTTGGCATAATCGTCCTTGAGTATATTTTCTAGGCCCTTTTCTGCCTGTTTAAGCGATTTGAAGAGGATTGTATGCATCCCAAGCCGCTTCGCCGTTTCGATAAACTCAGGATTATCATCTATGAATACTGTTTCCTCCGGTCTCTTCCCTAGCTTTTTCAAAACATACAGGTAAATATCATCATTGGGCTTTCTCATCCTAAGTTTCCCCGAAACAAATATTTTATCTCCAAATATTTTTTCAAGCTGCCATCTCTTATTAGCTTCGTCGAAAGCATCACTAAAGTTGGTTAGAAGCACTATTTCAAATTTCTTGCCAAGTTCCTTCGCAAACTCCTGAACATCCTTCTTTGGATAGTAGCTGGAAAAATAAAGTTTTCTAAACCCCTCGATATCTTTATGGGAGCCAGTTTTCGCCATCAACTCTAGCAAGAATTCCTCGTTTGTAATCTTCCCCTCATCAACATCGCCTTCAAGGGTATCCCAAACACGTTCAAACTCGTCATAGCTCACGCCCAAAAAATGGGAGAACTTTTCCGTTGCTCCATCTCTGGTACTGGATGTTATAACCCCATGGTTATCAAAAATAATTGTTTTTATCATTTCTTCCCTTCTATTACGACCGCAAACTCGCCTTTTTCTTTTACTTTACCCTCAATCTCACCCGGTTTTCCACGATAAATTTCCTCAAATTTCTTGGTTAGCTCACGTGTTACGCATATGTCTCTGTCGGGTATTACCTCGTTTAATTCTCCGAGCAATTTATTTATTCGATGAACCGACTCATACAACGCTACTGTCCTTTTCTCCCCGGCAATCCCATTAAGCTTTGTTTGCCTACCTTTTTTATGTGGGAGGAACCCTATGAACACAAACTCTGATGTATCAAACCCGCTTACCGATAGTGCCGATGTAAAAGCGGCCGGTCCCGGTATGGAGGTAACGTCAATATGAGCCTCAATCGCCTTTTTTATCAACTTGCTTCCCGGGTCGGATATCCCGGGCGTGCCTGCATCAGTCACAATTGCCACATCTTTACCTTCTTCAAGCAAACCGATTATCTGGGCTATCTTCGCCTCGCCCGAGTGCTGATGATAGCTTATTAACTTCTTATCAATTTCATACTTGTCCAAAAGTATCTTCGTATGTCTTGTGTCTTCACAGGCGATCAAATCAACTTCTTTAAGCACTTCAAGCGCTCTCAAGGTTATATCGGAAAGATTGCCTATTGGAGTGGAAACTATATATAACATTATTTAACCTCAAACTTTTTAAACTCACCTGTATACTCTTCCTCTGACACCAAAACTTTCTCTACCGCGGCCATTGGCGAGCCTTCCTCTGCCCACTGCGTGAATTTCTCTAGTACCTCATCTTTACCTTCTATAACCATAGAAACGCTGCCATCGGGCTCATTTTGCGCCCAACCGGTTATTCCGGCGTCATCCGCGACTATCTTTGCGCTAAATCGATAGAAAACACCCTGAACATCACCAATCACTTTTATCCGTAGCCTTTTCATGGACATCTCCAAGTTTTAAATATTTTGTAAATACAAGATAAATTCTGCGCCAATCATCCAGCGACAACCTCTCCGCCCGGAGCATCGGCTCCACGCCGGCTCCCCGCAGAAGCTTTTCCGCCAACTCTTTCTCAATCCCCAGACCACCGGACATAGAGTTTGCAAGCATCTTTCTCTTCTCGCCAAATCCCGCTTTTACCAAACGGAAAAATGCTTTTGTATTAACGCCCTCAAAAAGCGGCTCTTTGAAAACTTTTATCTTCAAAATTGCAGAGTATACTTTCGGTGATGGGAAAAATGCCAGCGGCGACACGAGCTCCTTTATTTCCGGTATACCATAAAACTGAACGGCAACCGCCAGTATGCTCATCCTCCCCGGCTTGGCGCAAATACGCTCAGCAACTTCTCTCTGTATCAAAACCGTTATTGTTTCCGGTTTGTTCTTTTCTTCCAAAAATTTCTTTATTATATGCGAGGTTATATAGTAAGGCAGATTTGCCACCACCTTGTACCTGCCGATGCCTTTCGGGTCAAAGTCCCTGATATCCCCCCTCACAATCTTCAAGTTCGGATATTGAACGCATATGGTCGAAAGTATTTCGGCAATCTTAGGATCAATCTCTATCGCATGAACCTTCTTGGCTCTTTTGGCGAGCTCCTTCGTCATAATGCCAATCCCCGGCCCGACCTCAACCACGACATCATTTTTATTTAAATCGGCCGTTTCAATCATTTTCTCTAGAACATTTTTGTCAGTCAAAAAATGCTGGCCCAAATCTTTATTCGGCCAAGCTCCATAGGTTTTTAAGAGTTTCTTTAGTTCTAAAATGTTTGTTAAATCCACGAGTTTCCTTCTAGATTACCTGCTCATTATAGCTGATTTTACCTTACTTAGCTACCATAATTACACTCGGGTCTATTCAATAATCAAATATCAAGTGCCAATGATCAATCAAGGCTCAAACAAAACCAAAAAGGACAGTCCTTACATTCCTGCAAGAACTGTCCTTGAAAACAATTTCAACCTATTTGCCTACTCACCCATTAACCCACTAATCTACCTACGGTTTACAAGTCCATTCTCTCCATCCATTTGTGGAAACCTTCCAAGCTGTTACATATATCTGGGCTGTGGGATCAAAAATAGATGCTCCTCGAAATCTACCACCCGGATACTTATTACTCCCATTTACCCAAGTTGGCTTCTGGTACTGCATTAGACCATAAGCCATGCCTACTCTAGAAGGAGTGAGACCACTTTCACACATTCCAACCCGATAAATTTGTGATGGGTCGACACCCCATTGTGCTCCAGCTGCTACCATTATTGCCCAAAGTTCTTGGTGACCATAAGGCTTTACGCCGATTACAACTACTTTATTCTTTGAAGCTTGAATGACTGTTTCAGATAGAAGAGTCTTGCTCGCCAGGACACCATTTCTGTTTACGACTCTGGAAACTTTTCTCTTCAAGCCGTTTAGACCTTCTGACTCTACGCTGGTTTGCCCTTGATATACATTAAAATCTTTCTTCTCAATGGTACTAAAAGGAATAACCTCATCTTCAGTAACATCAGTTTCAGTTACTCTGGTCACGGTAACCTTCATACCACGGCTAATCACAGACGTTACCGCAGGAACCACCTCATCTTTTGAACCAAGAGTAATCTTTTTTTCCGCCAGAAAGTCGCTCACTGTTCCTTTTGAGGTCCTGACTTCTGCAATTTTTCCATCGGCCTCTAAAATAACAGCCGGGGTTCTGATAATTGTAATCTTCTGCCCCAAGCCGTTATCTCCAAAGTCCGACATGATAAGTTCTGACGAAACCTTATCTTCCGTAAATACTGTAATCTTTAGTTGTTTTAAAATATCAGCAGCAGTTTTATATGCGCTTTTTGCCATTATGACATTGCCGCCATCCACTACTGTTACCGGAGTCGCTTTCGTCACAAAAATATCTGCGAGAGCACCGTCTAGCTTAGTTTCCGGCGCCGGAGAAACAAGATCGTTTTCATTATATCCGCAGTCCGTTCCTTTGAGGGCTTCGCTGACAACATTTGCCTTTGTCTTAGTATCATAAACATTCCCATCACAAACTACATGAAGCGGAGTTTCCACGCCATTTATAACACTTCCGTTTTTAACCGGATTTGTCGAGAAGGCAACCGCAAAAAGTGGCATAAATGCCAGAAGCGATATTGCTGAATTGATTTTTAGATGAGAATTGAAAAAATAATTTTTCGTTCTGCCTAGTAAAATAAACACCTGCCTCTTTAATAATAGAGAATCTAGAGGGTTTGTTTTTGTTTTGCCCAAATCACCCGTGTCCTACCTGCTTTTTATAGGTACGCGGACTATTCTACTGATTTGCCTATCCCATGTCAAGGACTTTTATGGGATGTCGCGGTTGTTGGATTTGTATTTTCTTATTGGATATCTAATTGAAGGAGCGCGCGTATTCCCCGGCGTGATTTTTCCAAAGAGAGGATTGAGTCTTCCCGACATCACGGAGAAATAGTTAAATATTTTAACTCCTCGGCTCAGATATAAAAAGATTACTTTTTACATCTCTCGCTTTACGTCGTTAATAAAACTTAAAAATTTAGAATGTTCCTTTAGGACAAAAGCACGCTCTAGTGAAACGCTTCGTGTTTTGAATGATAAATTTTTATTAGTTTTATCTATTTCGTAGTGCTAGTCGGTGGGTTTTGCTCCACTTTTGCCCAAACAAAAGTGGATAAATGATTTTTTGCTATCAAAAAGTAATTACTAAAATGACTTTTTCTAAAAAAGTGGAAATTATATTAAAGGAAGACTAGATTCCCGCCTCCGCGGGAATGACAAACTATGTTAATTTATCTTCTCTATCGGCGCATAAATGGTCGAGAGAACTTTTACCCCAACTAACTTTTCAAACGACACAGTCATCTCATCACCTTTCACGTCTTGTACAATCCCTGCGCCAAATTTATCATGCAAAACTTTTTCTCCCGGCATAAACTGCGGGATTTTTTTCTCATAAATTTTGGCATCTAGCCCTGTTTCAAATCTATTGATATTTTTCCTAAACTCGCCCGGGATATCTGAAATAAATCTAGACACAGGACTTGTTTGGTAGTTTCCATATAGGAGCCGCCTACGAGCATTTATTAGGTATACTCTTTCCTCCGCCCTCGTGATACCGACATATGCAAGTCTTCTCTCCTCTTCCATCTCTTCAAAGTCTAGCTGGCTCCTTGAATGCGGAAAGATGCCCTCTTCCATGCCGGTAATAAAAACAACCGGAAATTCCAGGCCCTTCGCCGAATGTAATGTCATCAAAGTTACCGACTTTTCGTCCTCAGAGTAGTTATCCAGATCAGAAATCAGTGCCACCTCCTCAAGAAAATCACCGAGGGTTAGTTTCTCATTATCTTTCGCATATTCCTCAGCCACAGAAAGAAGCTCCTTCAAGTTTTCCTGCCTTTCCTCGCCCTGAATTGTTTTATCATCCAGCGAATCATAGTATCCGCTCTTTTTCATAACATGCTCGATGAATTTGGTTATCTGCATCGTATCTTTTTCTTCTTGAAGCTTCATAATCAGCTTCATAAATTCCTCGAATTTAGCAGCGGTTTTAGCTGAAAGTATCTTTTCTTCTATAACTTTGTCTAGAATTTCTTTTAACTCTAGCTCAAGAAATAAATCTTTCAGTTTCGTAAGTGAAACTGCCCCAATCCCCCTTGCCGGAACATTTATAATCCGCTCCAAACTAACCCAATCTTTAGGATTTTCGATAAATCTGAGATACGAAACGATGTCTTTAACTTCCTTTCTTTCATAGAACCTAACCCCACCGAATATTCGATATTTCATACCTGCTTTTAGAAACTGTTCTTCGAGTGATCTTGACTGGGCATTTGTGCGATATAAAATAGCAAAATCGCTTAAATCCCGTGCCATATTGTTGACCTCTTCAATGATGAATCTTCCCTCTTCAACCTCGTCTCTAGCCTCAAAAGTAAGCACAGGCACGCCTAAAACGTTCTGCGTCCAAAGCTCTTTATCGCTCCTGTTTTCGTTCTTTTTTATTATATGATGAGCAGCGTCTAGAATTGTTTTTGTTGATCTATAATTTTGTTCAAGCTTCACAACTTTGGTGTTCGGATAGTCCTTTTCAAAGTCTAAAATATTCTGGAAGTTCGCGCCACGAAATGCATAGACGCTCTGCCAGTCGTCCCCAACCACACAAATATTCCCATACTTTTCCGCCAAAAGTTTAGAAAAAACATACTGCGCATGGTTCGTATCCTGATACTCATCTATATGAATATATTTAAACTGACGACGATACTTCTCTAGAACTTCAGGGAACTTCTGAAATATCTCTACAGTCCGCATGATTAAATCATCAAAATCAAGCGCATGAGCTTTCTGCAGTATCTTTTCGTACTCAAAATACACTTTTGCGGCCATTTCCTGGATATAGCCGTTGGAAAGCGCCGAATACTCTTCTGAGCCAATCAGCTCATTTTTTGCCGAAGAAATATAGTTTCGGATAGTTTTCGGATTAATCTTTTTCTCATCAATCTGGAGCTCCTTCATGGCAATTTTTACCGCTCGCAGAGAATCGCCAGAGTCATAGATAGTAAAGCTCGATTTATAGCCCAAAACACCTATTTCCTTACGCAAAATCTTAGCGCAAATAGAGTGAAACGTGCCCATTATAGGTCTGCGACCCGTATGACCAATCAATTTCTCAACACGAGTAATCATCTCTTTTGCCGCTTTGTTTGTGAATGTCACCGCCAGAATCCTCTCCGGCTCTACATTTTTATCACTAATTAAGTATGCAATGCGATAAACAAGCGTCTTTGTCTTTCCGCTCCCCGCTCCGGCTAATATAAGAAGAGGCCCTTCGGTATGCCTTACCGCCTCTTTTTGCATATCATTTAAGTCATTTAAAAAATCCGCCATGTTCTCCATTATAGCGGAATTTAATTGTCCGGGTAAGTGTACAACTACTTCTTATCTACCCTTATCGCCTGATCTGGGCAGTTGAGTTCACAAATACCGCAAGCGATGCACTTGCCAATATCACATTTAACCGTAGAGGTTCCATAATGATTAGTTCTTTTTGTATCAAATACAAGACATTTTTGGGGGCATTTCTCTATACATAGCCCACAGCCCTTGCAAAGATCAGCAAAGTTCGTCCAGTCTTTCTTGTTATCAGAGTATGTTTCTCCTTTATAGTCCCTCATACCAATGCCTCCTTCATACCCGCCATCCCTATCTCTAGTGCTCTTTCGTTGAAATGTTTCAGTTCAGGATTTGCCTTATATTTACCCTCTAGCCTCTCATTTACCGCTTCTTTTAAACTATCAATACTAATCCCACCCACTATATCCGCCAAGAATCCGAGAACTATCATATTCATAACCTTGCCTGTCATTTTTTCTTCGGCAATTTTAAGCGCCGGTACTGATATTTTCTGATTTGGTATATCTTTTAAGCTCTCTTTGCTAACAAGAGTTTCATCATGAACAATAAGAGTGTCTTTTGTGATATACTCCCTGACTCTAGGGATAGCGCGCGCTGCTAAAATCACGAGAATATCGACATTTTGAAACTTGGGAAAGCCAATCTCTTCGTTTGATATCTGGACAAATCCGAGTGAAGCACCGCCTCTTTGCTCTACACCGTAGTTAGGCACATATAGCATTTTTTTGCCTGACATATAGGCAGCTGTAGCGAGGATTTTGGATATAACCTGTATCCCCTGCCCACCCTCACCTGACACTATTATTCTCTTTAAATCTCTCATTTTTTTATTTCTCCCACCGGAAATGTCTTTTTCATTTCCTCTAAAAACTTAATCGTGTCAGCAGCATTTGTTTTCCAGTTTGTCGGACAATAGGACAAAATCTCAACAAATGAGAAGCCCTTGCCGTCTATCTGATTCTGGATAGCATTTTTCACGTAGCTTTGAGTCTGTCCAGGATTTGAAATAGCCGCCCGTGCGATGTATGCGCCATCATGGGCAATCCTTGCAAGCATCTCTGGACCATAAAAAGGCTTATCCTCTGTAAATACCCCATCAGGCGTGCTGGCCGTCACCTCACCGGGAAGAGTCGTTGGCGCCATCTGCCCGCCGGTCATCGAAAACATTGTGTTGTTTACTAAAATCACGGCGATATTTTCATTTCTATAGCAGGCGTGAATCAGATTTTGAAGACCAATCGCATATCCTCCGCCATCACCCATATAAGCTAGAATAATCGCATCAGGATTTGCCCTTTTCATCCCCACTGCTGTCGCTGTTGTCCTGCCATGATGCGTCTGAAAAGTATCTACGTCATAGTAGTCCCAAGCAAGAAGCGAACAGCCGATATCTATCGCAAAAACAGTCTTTTTCTCGATTTTCATATCAGCCATCAGGCTACCGAGCTCTTTTAAGATGATAGAGTGGCCACATCCGGGGCAAAAATTACTCGGTTTTGAAACTTCTTTTATAGTATCTGGAAATCTTGGGCTTTTCATTTTTTGATCTCCTTAATCCTAGTCTGTATTTCCTCCGGCATCACACCCATTGCAGGCTTGTATAAGCGGTGGATCTCAGCTTCCGAGACGCCGTATAGTGTTTCTCTAACAATACGCCCAAACTGCCCATTTGCCGACTCTGTAATAAGGATATCAGTAACTCCTTCAGCTGCTTTCTGTAGCGCCTCCGCAGGAAACGGTCTCATCGTGATAGGCCTAAATAGTTTTACCGAAATACCTTGACTCTGAAGTTCCTCGATAGCCGTTTTGGCTGAGTTTGCCACCACACCCCATGCGCAAACCAGTATTTGAGATTTTTTGTCGCCAAGAGTTTCCGACTCTGCAACTTCTTCTGACATTTTAGCAAAATCATCAAAATCTTTGAGTAACTGATCATAAAGTTCCGGCTCCTGGGAGAAACAGTTTCGGATATTATTCGGACTTGTTTTGGGATTCAGGAATGCTGACTCGGTCGGCACAATATCGCTTTTCTTCACATCCCAAAGATCCACTTCACCATAGCTTTTTGCTAGGTACCCGTCAGAAAGGATAAATGTTGGAAATCTATATTTCCAAGCTGTATTGAAAGCTTTAATCGTTAAATCATAAAGTTCTTGCAGACTGCATGGCGCATAAACTATGCGTAATCCTTCACCATTTCCGCCCATTCTTGTTAAATTCAGTTCTTGCTGGGAGTAAACTACTGTACCTGTTGACGGACCTCCACGCTGGCCGATATAGGTTACCACCGGCATCCGCATCGCTTCTGCCATAGAGAGTGGATCCTGCATGAGCACGTTTCCAACCCCTGCTGTTGCTGTCCACGCCTTTTTGCCCATGGAAACGCCACCGATCATCACAAAGCCGGCAGCCGGCTCGTCCTCAGTCTGCAGAAATATTAAATCTTTGTTATTTTCAGCTTCTTTTGCCCACTCTTGAAGAATTTCAGTTGTTGGAGTTATCGGGTAACCAGAAAACATATCGGCGCCAACAGCCAAAGCTGCCTTCACTACCGCCTGATTTCCGGTCATCAAAACTGTATTTGTTTTCGTTTGAGTCGCCACAAACCCTCCTAATAAAATCTACTTCTTTTTATCTCTTGTTAACTGGATTTTGGGATTATTAGTCTTTTTCTGAAGATACAGCAAGTAGTGAATGAGTGTTGCAATCATTACTGACAGACCTATTACCCCTACAATCCCATACACAATTTCGCTAATATTCTTAAGAGTGGGTGTATAGGCTCGATATAACCAAGCAATAAGCACAACAAAAGCTATATGAGCCAAGCTAGATATATAATAACCGAGCACCGATCCTTTTATTTCTATTTTCTGTACCTCCATGTGCCTTTCCTCTTATTTAATCAATTCTAGCACATGGGAGGACTGTAAGTCCAAAATAATCTTCCCGTCCACCGCCACGCATTTTTTATCCGTACATTTAAGCGGGTTTATGTCTATTTCTTTAATTTCGGGAAAGTCGAGCATGAGCCACGACAAGCCGACTATCGCATCTGCAAGTTTGTCGCGGTTTACTTCCGGCATCCCCCGGAAACCGTTTAAAACTTTCTGAGATTTTATCTCAGATATCATTTTCTTCGCTTCTGCGTGCGTTACTGGTGCAATTCTGTATGAAAAATCTTTTAGCGCCTCTACGAATATCCCGCCCATGCCAAAGATGATTAGCGGACCGAAGTTTGCGTCTTTTTTCGCGCCCAGGAATATTTCTACCCCGTCATTTTCCATTTTATAGACATCGACCCTGTCCGAGCCCTCCTCATATCCGGCTCTTCTGACATTATCCCGAATAGAAAAATATGCTTTTTGAAGCTCCGCATCGTTCCTAACGCCGATCTTAACTCCACCAATATCCGTTTTGTGCAGCACGCCTTTGGCGCAAGTCTTCACAGCCAGCGGAAATCCAACGTGATCTGACTTTTCTTTTAGCTCGTCAAAGTTAACGCCGTACGACCTTTTTACCGTCTCTATTCCATAAGCGTCAAAGACATCAAACGCGCTTTCCTCACCATCAGTGATATATTGGGTGTTAATAGAGAATGCTTTTTGGATAATCTTCCCGGCCTTATTTTTATTGAATTGAACCCTGCGCGACGTTCCCTGCGTGCCAGTAGCATGGCTCTTAAACTCATAGTATTCATGCAGCGCCTCGAGAGCTTTTACGGCTCTTTCAGGAAAATCATATGAAGGAATTTCCTTTTCTTCCAAAATTTCCCGTCCTAAAGCTACTTTTTCCCCGCCCATAAAGCAAACTGCGATAGGCTTACCTCGCTCCTTCATGCCGGCAATGAGCTTCGCCGTCACTTCAATCTCCGTCATTACCTGAGGAGTAAGAACAACTATAACTCCATCAACATTTTCGTCTTTTAAGACCTCATCAAGAGCGGTTTCGTATCTATCAGCCCTTGCGTCACCTATCACATCTATCGGATTGTGAACGCTTGCTTCGGGGGGCAATGTTTCCTCAAGCACTTTTCTCGTCCTATCTGAAAGCCTGGCTAGCTTTAATCTGCTTTTGCTAATGGCATCCGCAAGCATTACGGCCGGTCCGCCGGCGTTTGAGATAACGGCGATGCCTTTGCCTTTCATATCAGGAGAAAAGGCAAATATTTTAGCCAGGTCAAAGAGATCCTCCAGGCTTCCGGCGCGAATCACTCCGCTTTCTTTGAGAGCTGCGTCCGTCACAAGATCAGAACCGGCAATGCTTCCGGTATGGGAAGAGATACTTTTTGCGCCTTGCGCCGTGGTGCCAGACTTTACCACTATGAAGGGTTTTTTTAGTGACAGGTTTTTTGCCGCAGACATGAAAACCGTCCCATCATGGATGCTTTCAAGATATCCGAGGACAACTCCGGTCTTTTCGTCCTCTGCCAAAAACCGTAAAATGTCATTTTCATCAACATCCAGCTTGTTTCCAAGTGAAATAAAGCGCGAAAAACCGATGCAGTTGGCATTTGCCCAGTCTAGAATAGCAGTACAAATAGCCCCCGACTGTGAAAATAGCGAGATATTCATCTTATCGGGCATACTCTCGGCAAAAGATGCGTTCATCTTCGACCAGCTGTCTATAATCCCCAGACAGTTTGGCCCGAGTACCCTGATACTATATTTATGGGCGGTTTCTTTTATTTGTTCTTCAAGCCTCCTGCCGTTTGCTCCCGTCTCCGCAAATCCCGCGCTAATGATAATGACCGAGTTAATCCCCTTTTTACCGCATTCCTCGATAACACTCGGCACGACTATAGCCGGCACAACAATCACCGCCAGATCAACGTCGCCCGTAATCTCATTTACACTTTTATAGAGCTTCTGAGTGCCAATTTTTCCGCCTTTTATATTTACGCCGTATAACTTGCCCTTAAATCCGTACTTTCTGATATTTTCATACACCAAAAAACCAAGCTTCTCTTTATTATGCGAAGCCCCAATGACAGCGATAGATTTCGGCGAAAAGAAATTATTAAGCATATCTTTTTAGAGAAATGTGAACGTTGCCAATATTTTGTTCAAATCCTCCAAATACCCTCCATTATCATAGAAATCGTACAAAGCGCCGCCGTGTTCGAACTCGACAACGTTTATCTCCGTTGAAGTATCCTGGTTTACATAGGTATACTTCGTCCCGGCTGCGCCACCAACGTTCGCAGGCTCCTTTTTCGCCGATGCATCAGTTCTGAAGCTGCCTGTAGGCTTTTTGCTTGCCGGATAGACCTTGAGCTCTACGGGAATAAAGTAGGAACCGGTTGGCGGATCCGCCGGAAGCTGGTTGTTCGCTATCGCCAGCCAAACTGTGCCATCCGTTTTGGGATAATTCTGTATATTCCAATCTTTTGGATATTTGAAAGTATACCCGCTGCCCTGGAACGCTTGAGTATTAGTATCTACCGGTGCAGCAACCTGCGCCGTATCTTCGGGGGTGGCATATTTTTTTGATATCCAGCCGTCTTTCCCGCTATAGGAAATCTTATACCAACCGTCTATCTCCTCTTGAACTTCTACTTTT
This sequence comes from bacterium, assembly GCA_030647205.1. GTDB lineage: Bacteria > Patescibacteriota > CPR2 > UBA1875 > JAJYID01 > JAKANV01. The sequence goes on along the minus strand of JAUSJO010000005.1, from coordinate 35,848 downwards.
GCTTTGTCAGGAATTATCCCCACCTTCTCGCTCTTTGCGTCATGATCTTTCCTGATATTTAGAGGTCCGCTTACTATGACAGTGAGTTTCTTCGCCATCGGCTGGTCGCCTGACTGGATTTTGACGGGGATTTTCTCTTTGTTGCTCGGTACCACTTTCTTCAAATTATAGATCCCAAAAATAACAATCAAAGTAAAGATAATGCCCAAAACAAAAAGTATTTTTTTCTTGCCCGGATCCATACTCTTTTTAAATCTCGTGTTTGTAGGAATTTTGGATAATACCATCTTATACCCGCTTTACTTCTTTTAGTTTATCTCCAATTTCTTCCGCCGTCAAAAGACCGTCCTGAGCCCCGATGAATTGCGTCACATGAGCAGCATTTATAGCTGCCATCTTCTGAGCCTCCGGGATCTTCATGACTTTTATTATACAAGCTAAAAATGTCGAACCAAACGCATCGCCTGCCCCCGTTGTATCTACAACTAATCCGTCTTTTTTAAACGCCGGCTCAAAGTTTACCATACCTTCACCCGAGTAGTAACTGCCCTTTTCTCCTTCTGTAATAATAACGCTTTTCGGCCCTAGTTTCTGGACCTTGTGCAACAAAACGTTATTATCTTCTATTATTTCACATGCTTCCTCACTACAGGCCAGCTCCTCTGCTTCCTCTCTGTTTAAAAGCAGGAGTTCAACTTTGTCCAGCAAACCTCTGAGCTGTTTGCAGTTGCCATTTAACTGAGCGCCGCCGGGATTTAGAGCAATTTTTATATGGTTTTCAGCGGCAAGATTAACAAGCTCAGGCAAAATATTGGCCGACTGGCCAGTCAAGGAGGTGATGTAGAACCATTTTGCGTTTTTAATTTGTTCCTTATCGCTTAATTTTAGAAAATTGTTAGCTCCGCGATGCAAGAAAGCAAGATGGTCTTTTTTGTCCATTACAATTAGGGATAAAGCGGTGTGATTTTGGGCATCAGTCGTCACAAAACAAGTATCAACACCCACTTCTTGAAGCCTCTGAACAATAGAATGCGCGCTCTCGTCTCTGCCAATGTTGATACAACTAGAAGCCTTTAAGCCCATTTTCGCCAGAGAAACTGCTGTATTAAAAGCCCCTCCGCCAAATGAAAACAAAGCATTATCGGTAATAATCTTTTCTCCATATTTAAAAGCTAGCATTTTCTCCTGCTCATCTTCGGGATCAGGAAATATCACTCCTTTTGACGTCTTGAAAAAGACATCTCTGGTTGCTCCTCCGAATGTTATAACGTCGTACATTTACCCTCCAAGTAATATTTTCATAAAATCTTTGCCGTATATATGACCCAAACCGCCATGTGCGCACTCACTCTCACCAAATTTCTTCGTATTATCACTTATGCTAGTACCGCTAATCAAAACCGGCACCACATCATTTGAGTGGTCCTTCAGTTCGCATGGTGTTGCGTGATCGCCTGTTACTGATATTACCACATTTTTTACTTTATTTAAGCCCGCAAAACACGCGTCAATTTTTTCAATAAACTCTTTTTTCATCTTCGCATCGCCATAGTCTTCGGCCGCCATATCAGTACCTTTGATATGCAGGAAAACAAAGTCGTTCTTTTTCAGGGCTTTCAAAGTCGCCTTTACCTTTGCTTTAACACTAGTATCGAGCTTGCCCGTAGCTCCTTTTACATTTATCACTTTCATGCCCATATAAGCGGCGATGCCTTTGTACAGAGGCGCACCGGCGATACAAGCACTTTTAAGTCCGAATTTGTCTTTAAAACTTTCGATATCCTTTATATGTCCGCCACCTCTGGTTAATATAAAGTTTGCCGGTAGTTTGCCTTTTTTGACTCTTTTTTTGTTGATTTTGTGCTCGTTTAATATCTCATGAGTCAAATACTGATATCTCTCCAGAGCTCTCGCGACAGTCTTACCATCCTTTGAGTCGCCAAAGGATTTGGGGTGCAAGACCCTGACACCAAGCTTGTGTGGGCCCGCCTTATGAGGATCTGTATCAGAAACCGCACTGTTACTTTTTTTCAAATAATTCTTAACGGGATTACCGCTTAGAACCATTACTCCTCTATATAAAAGTGATGGATATATCTTAAATTTCACCCCGTCGACTTCAACATCGTCAACTGCCTTACATAAATCCTTCACTGACTCGATTACTCCAGCACGGGCATCTATTAAATTCAAATCTTTATCAACCGTTCCAAAGTCAACGCGAAAAACAAGCTCATCCGGTTTTAGCTTTACTCCAATCCCGAGTGCCTCCAGAACTCCTCTCCCCGGGTGGTCGGCTTTAAAATCATAGCCTAGAATAGCCAGATGGGCTTCCTCACTGGTCGGATATAGATCCTTGGGCATGGCGTTCATCACTCCACATACCCCACTCGCAGCGAGAGAATCCATATTCGGCGTACTAGCTGCCTCAAGCGGTGTTTTCCCACCAAATGCTTTTACCGGCCTATCGCCCAAACCATCGAGAATAATGAGAAGTGTCTTTTGCATATATCTATTGTAGCAAAATGAGCGCCAAATTATAACTAAAAAAGAACCCTAGATTTTACAAGAGTTCTTTTCAAGATTTTATTGTGATGTTGTGTCCGAAGGAGGTTCCTACTTTGGAGAACTTGTCTCGGTGGTTTTCCCTGATTTCCTCTTTATAACTAAAAAATAAATTACTGAGGCAATAAGACCATAACCAAGGAAAATTCCTGCACCCAAAATAATAATCCATGCTGTTTTGCCTAACGATGCAAAATCCTCTTCTTTTCTGTTGAACGCATCAACTATCATCCAAATACTAAATACAAATGTAACTAAAGCTATCAACAACATAACTACTATCAAAATACCAAAACCGGCAAAAAGCGCCATTCCTTGTTCTGCGCTCATGGTATCTGCTGTATTTGCAGTTTGTGCTAGTGCTAACATATTGCTCACCTCCTTCCTCTATGCTTTTATTTTAACAAAAAGGAGCTAGGTTTAAAACAAAATAAAAAGAACCTTCAGGATCGTGCCCGAAGATTCCTTTTAAATTCAAATCTAATTAAGCGGGAGCGTCCGTTCCACCAGTACTTTGTGTTGGGGTACTTGTTCCGCCGTTCTGTCCTGACTTTTTCTTTACCATAAAGAAATAGATTATGGCAGGGATAAAGTTGAAGAAGAAAATCAGAAGAGCCCACATGACCTTACTGCCGGTCGCAAAATCTTCATCCTTTCTTATCAAAGCATCAATGAACATCCATATTGAGAATACAGTGGTGACAAGCCAAATAAGCATAAATACAAGCCACAAAATCCCCAAGCCGGCAATAACTCCGGTTGCGGCCGCGCTATTTGTTGTGTCAATCGTTGTGTTTGTAAAGTCATCAGTTGCTTGTGCTAGTAGTGCTAACATATTTTTCACCTCCTTTCTATTTGTTTCCTATTGAAACATAACTGTTTCCTAGATAATATATCAAATCTCACAAAAAAGCATTATTTTTTTACTTTCCTAAGGCTTTCCGATATTTCAAGTAGCCTGTTATACTTTGCAACTCTCTCGCCTCTGACCGGCGCCCCGGCTTTAATGTATTTTGCCCCGACAGCCACTGCCAGGTCGGCGATGAACGTGTCATTCGTTTCCCCGCTTCGGTGTGACACTATCGGTTCCCAGCCGGCAAATCTTGTTAGCTTGATTGCCTCAATAGTTTCCGTAACTGTTCCTATCTGATTGGGCTTAATAAGAACCGCATTGGCAGCTTTTCTATCAATGCCTTTTCGAATCCTTTCCACGTTTGTCACGAAAAGGTCATCCCCAACAAGTATAATATCTTTTCCCAGCCTCTCACTTAAAAGCGCCCAGTCTTCCATGGCGTCCTCTGCCATCCCATCTTCGATAGAAATAATCGGATAATTCCTAACTAAATCTTCCAAATAAGCAACCATCTGACTGGCCTGCAAAGCCATATTTTCGCTTTTTAAAAGGTATTTTTGACTTTCCTTGTCGTAGATCTCACTTGATGCAACATCAAGCGCTATTTTTATCTTTTCTTTTGGAATCCCTGAACTGTCTATCGCCTGCATAATTAAGTCCAGTCCCTCACGATTAGATGCCAAATCCGGACCAAAAGCACCCTCGTATCCAATATTAGTGTTCTTGCCGCTGTTAGCCAGCACTTTTTCCAGCGCGTGATACACCTGTTCAATCTGGCTCAAACCTTGGCTAATATCGTCTTCTTCTATTTGAATCATATACTCCTGTATATCTGCATTTGAGTCAGAATGCTTCCCTCCTTCTATTATCACCGAAAGAGGTTTTGGAATTTTAAAATCATTAAACCCAAATGAATCTCCGATTATTTGAAATAGCTCTTTTTGTTTGCTTTGCGCATGCGCGCGCAGGGTTGCTATCGAAACAGCTAAGATAGCATTTGCACCAAGATTTTCCTTATTCTTTGTACCGTCAAGCTCGAGCATTACCTCATCAATCTTGGTTTGACCAGAGACATCCATACCTGTTAGCTTCGGGGCAATGATTTTGTTGATATTTTCACAAGCTTTTAAGACTCCTTTGCCGGAAAATCGGTTTTCGTCACCATCTCTAAGCTCGTGTGCCTCATGCTCTCCTGTTGATGCCCCGCTGGGCACAGAGGCTTCAGCCCTTACGCCATTTTCAAGCTTAACAGAAGCAGAAACGGTTGGGTTTCCTCGTGAGTCTAATATTTCTGTCGCTTTGATATCTTTGATTTTCATAAATACTTTATTTCCCTAAATTTTTCAGAGTATTCTCTATAAACCCTCGTGCACCAGGGTTTGTGTATATAAGATACCCTATCACAAACAGGACCAATGTCACAAATACATATATCAAAGTTTTTATAAGGATCGGATTTACCTGATGCGAAGGGTAGATCTCCTCCTGATCGCCTTCTAAAACCTGACTAACCTGGAGACTCCCCATAGTATCTTGAGACGTTGACGAGGGTGGAAAAGTCATATTAGCCGGTGCAACGCTTTCTACCTGTATAGCTTCAGACTGAACCGGTTGAGCTACCTGCACTGGTGCGGGTGGAGCCTGAACTTGTTTTTGAGGTACTTCACTATCTTGACTCGCCACTTCCTTACCTTCCGTTCCAATCCGAGGGATAATCTTTTCACCCTCAGATCCTGAGTCCAGATAATCTTCTTCATTTTTATCTGTTGTACCCTTGTTTAACTTTACAGCACCTGCAGCCAACTCTTTAATAATCTGATCTAGAGTAATCCCAGCCAAAGCTTGCTGGTCGATTTTTGAGGCCGGGTTGGGCGGGATATATTGTTGTGCTTGCGGTTGTTCTGTAGCTATCGCAACAGGAGATACATACTCCTCTTGTTTGGAAGTATTCTGGGCAGCCATTTTTTTCTTGATTGCCCCCAAAACCTGCTGCTTGGGAGAAAATTCATTAGCAACAATACCACAAGCAGTACAAATATACTGATTGTTGATATGTATCATCTCTTGTCCGCATTTTGGACATCTCATTTTTTCTTCCTAACTGTTCGTTTGTTCGCTTATTTTATGCTCCAGCTCGGATAATTTTTGTTGAACATCAGACATTTCTTTTAAGATCAGCTTTTCTTCTACTGACGCTACCATTTTTCTGGTTTGCTCTATCATATCCGGATTCACAGAGATTGATGTCGTACCATACTCTACCATTTTTTGAGCCACTTCAGGGTAAACGCTCGGTGCCTGACCGCAAATAGAACAAGTAACTCCATATTCGCGGCAAGTTTCTACCGTTCTTTTTATCATCCACTGCACCACCGGATATCTCTCATCAAACTCCTCAGCCACGGTACTTGAGTCCCTGTCCAGCCCCAATGCTAACTGCGTGAGGTCGTTTGAACCGATTGAAACTCCATCAATTCCCATCTGACAATATTTTTCTATTTCGATGACAGCTGACGGAACCTCTACCATTATCCAAAGCTTGAAGTCCGGATCGGTGGCTTTGTTCAGTCCGCTGTTTTCTACCATTTCTTTTACTCTTTGGAATTCATCTGTACGCCTTACAAATGGAATCATAAGATGTAGGTTTTTGAAGTTTGATCTCACACGTTTAATTGCCTCAAGCTCTAATGAGAACTCCTCAGGGTCTTTCAAATACCTGAAACAACCGCGATAGCCGATCATCGGATTATCCTCCTCCGGCTCAAACTCTTCCCCACCCTTTAGACCTCTGTATTCATTAGTTTTAAAGTCTGTTGCTCTGTAAACCACTGGCCGCGGGTCAAAGGCACGAGCAAAAGTTTCAAGTCCTTGAGCCAGTTTTGTAATGTATTCTTCCTGCCGACCTTCTTTAATCATTTTCTTCGGATGTTCGCCGATAGACTCCATAATAATGAATTCAGCCCTTAAAAGTCCGACTCCATCTACATCTTTTGCCGCGATCTTTTCTGCCAACTCTGGCTCACCAAGATTAACGTAAATTTTCGTCGCCGTTACAATCGGAGCTGCTTGGCTAGCAACTTGGCCAGGATCTTGAACTGGTTGTTCTTTTACTTTAATAAGTCCCGCATAAACCGCTCCCGTTTTTCCGTCTACGGTAACTTCCGGGTAATTTTGTAATGTTGTGGTCGCTGTTTCCGTCCCTACTACACAAGGGATACCAAGTTCACGCGATACTATGGCTGCGTGGCAAGTTCTTCCTCCTGCATCAGTAACGATTGCCGATGCTCGCTTCATGGCCGGCACAAAGTCCGGAGTAGTCATTTCTGTTACTAAAACATCGCCTTCAAGGATTTTATCTATTTCGCTTGGTGAATGGATAATCTTTACCGGACCGCCGTTAAGCCCTACAGATGCTGCTGATCCCCTTAAGATAATCTCTGCTTGAGAAATATCCTGGCCGGCGCTTGGACTAGAGCTTGTCTGAGCCTCTGGTTCCGAGTTTGCGCTCGCGTCTGTTGCACCGCTATCGCCAAGCGTCGTTATTGGTCTAGACTGAACCATATATACTTTTCCACCCTCAGTCGCCCACTCTGTATCCTGCGGCTTGCCATAATGCTCCTCAATCTTTAGTGCAAGCTCAACTAGTTGTGCAATTTCGTCATCAGTCAGTTTTTGTGCATCCTGTTTTTCATCAGGCACCGGCACGCCACTTTTTGAAATATCTGTAGTATCATCTGTATCAGCATCTCCGCCTTCACGGGTTAGCATCCATGTTTGCTTATGAATTTCCTTGTCAGTAATTTCTTTCGTTTTCTTATCAATCAGATACCTGTCGGGGGTTACGGCGCCCAAAACCACCACCTCGCCAAGTCCGTAAGCTGCTTCAATTGAAATATGATCCATATCGTTGTTTGTCGGGTCAATAGTGAACATAACACCAGCTTTTTCAGAGTTGACCATCTTCTGAACCGGTACAGCTATGCCAACTTCTAACTGGTCAAACCCTTTGTCTTCACGGTAGTAAATAGCCCTAGCTTCAAAGAGAGACGCCCAGCACTTTAGCACCGCATGAAGAACCGGTATATCGCCTAGGATATTTAAATAAGTAGCTTGCTGACCGGCAAATGAAGCATCAGCTAAATCTTCAGCCGTGGCACTGGAACGAACAGCCACATAAAGATCTTTCTTCTCGGTGCCTGTCTCTTTAGCGAGTTTATGATAGTTTTGAACAATTTCATGGGCTAAATCTTCGGGGAAATCCGCTTTTTTGATTAGTTCTTGCACTTTTACCGCCCTATCTTGCAAGTCTTTTGAATCTTCTACGTTTAATCCCTTTAAAATTTCAGATATTTTAGATTTCAAATCTGTTTTCCCAAGAAAATCAAAATATGCCTGCGCGGTAACAATAAAACCTCCCGGCACAGGAAAGCCAGCATTTGTCAGTTCACCAAGATTAGCGCCCTTACCACCAACATATTTACCGTCATCTTTTCCAACCTCTGAAAACCAGAGTATATTTTTTGTTTCTGCCATGAACCCTCCACTTTCTAAACTTTAACTTACGACTAATTTTACACTTTTCTTTACATATTTCCAACTGCTTGAGTTGTATCCTCCAAATCCGTCAGCTTAACCGTGAAAGGTGCGCCCTTTTGGACAGTACCCTCCAAAATCTTCTTCGCCAACATGCTTTCCAACTTATCCTGAAACACCCTGCGCATAGGCCTTGCTCCAAACTCAGGCTGATACCCCCACTCTACCAGTTTCTCTAGCGCGGACGAGTCTATCTGAATAACATAGCCTTTTTGCCTTAAACTTGCACAAGTCTTTTCAAACATCAGCCCGGCAATCTTCAAAAGTTCTATCTTTGTTAATGGCTTAAAGACAATTGCCCCGTCAAATCTGTTCAAAAACTCCGGCTTATAAATTCCCTCTGCCTGAAGATAGTTCAGCAGTTCCCCCTTTAAACTGTCTGAGGTCTTGCCGCCGGCAACCCCCTCACGGATTAGGTTTGCTCCGGCATTTGAGGTGGCAATGATGATAGAGTTTTGGAAAGATACTCTAGAGCCCATACCATCAGTGAAGTATCCTTCATCTAAGATTTGCAAGAATAAATTTAAGATATCCGGATGAGCTTTTTCAAGCTCATCAAGAAGAATAACTGAAAACGGTTTCTCGCGGACCTTTTTAACAAAGTCACCGCCTTCAAGCTTCTCGCTCCCAGGCATTTGCCGACCGATAAACCTATCCACCGATGCTGCGTCTTGGAACTCGTTCATATCCATCCTGACCATGTTTTCTTCATTGCCAAAATATGCCCAGGCAAGCGCCTTTGTAAGTTCTGTTTTTCCTACACCGGTCGGACCCAAGAAAAGAAACGTCCCGATCGGCCTTTTTGTGTCCGTCACCTGAGTCCTGGCACGTTGCAGAGCTTGTGATATAGCCTTTACCGCCTCATCCTGCCCGATAACCCTGGAGTGAAGCTTCTCTTCCAGCTTCAAAAGCTTTTCTCTTTCATCACCCTCGGCTTCCTGGATGGGAACATTTAGTGTACTCTCGGCTAGCTTATCTATTACATGCCTGTCCAAAACTTTGCTACCTGAGTTCTTTGCTGAAGTACAAACATTCTCCAACATATCGACAGCGCGTGCGGGGAATCCTTTTTCGGCAACAAATCTTTCGGCAAGTTTATACACTTCTTTCAGAGCATTATAAGTAATCCTGAGACCAAACTTGCCCGAGAAATAAAGACTTAGATCCTCAAGTATCCTTACAGTTTGGTTCTCATCTGTCGGTGGCACTTCTATTCTCTCCATATTGCCGGATATCTGAGTATGGGGAACTATATATGTCTGATAATGAGCATTATCCGAAATCCCGATGATTCTAAGACTACTGCTTTGCAGATATGGAGCAATGATCTCTGAAGCATCAATGGTTCCTACTTTCTCCCCTCCGCCCGCAAAGAGATCGTGAATATTATCTATAAAAAGAATCACATTGCCCGCATGAATCGCATCATTTAAAACGCCAAGAAGTCTTTCGTGTATTTCGCCCGGATCAGACGACCCGGATAGAAGTGTAGATGCATCAAGAGATACAACTCTACTGTGAGAAAGTTCCGGAATTGTGTCTCCCCAATATATTTTCTCAGCAAAGCCATAAACCAAAGAAGTCTTCCCGGCACCCGCTTCACCGGTCAAAATACAGTTGTTCTTAGCCTCTTTTGAAAGGGTGTTCTCCATATGAGCGAGTATCTTTTCCCTCCCCAAAGATGAGAAACTACCAAAATAAGCCGGGTTTGTTATATCTGTGCTGAACCTATCAAGGAAAAGGGTGTAGCCTGATGCCCAACCCTCAGCCAGACCGGCATTTTTTGCATGAAACTTATCAAGCAGCGTTTTAGGATAGTATATTTTCTGGAAAAGGCTGTTTGCCCAAAAAATTATATTTGAGAGATCATCCTCACTTATCTCGATGGACATAAGTGCTTGGTCTAAAGTAGCACTCATCTTTATAAATCCATAAAATACATCAGCTGCCGTAATAAACTTCGATTTTTCATTTATTGCATTTTCAATGGCATAAGCAAATACTTGGGGCAAGATGTTCTGTTCCCTTTGCAAGCCTGAGAACATCTTCTTGTTAAAATCGTCATTCATGCCCATCTCATCGGCAATAAAACCAACCCTTCTTGTCCCGAGAAGCTTTTTATAAAAGTCTATAACATCAGGAGTTGTCATATTGATTGAATCCAAGATCCTTATAGTCTCAAGGTCGCAAATGTCAAAGACTTCATACGCGGGAGGATTATCAGGAATCTTAATACCATCTTCAATCTCCCTAAAATAACTTTTAACAAACAGAGAGATTACAAAAGATTTGAGCCCAATAAACAGAAATATCTTTGACGGTAAGGTAAGTAGCGCTCCTACATGCAACACAAATCCGTCTGCCAGGAGAAAAAGAACAGCAAAAATTCCTAAAAAAGCAAAGATATCGAGCACAAGTATGAAAAAATGCTTACCTAGCATATTAGCTAGCTTTGCCGCATTTACTCTGCTAGCCCTTTTTGTAAATTTTATCTGTGCCGGATTTATCATCTTATTAGTATCCTATAAATATATAAATAAAAGCTGCAAGAATGAACACCGGCATACCTATCCAGAATATAACTGCCAAAACAGCAAAAAACGCAAATAATATAAAGACAATGAGAAAAAAGATTATCATAAACAGCCGCACTATGAAACCAACTGCCCGAGAAACAAGATTGTCCACCAGCCATAGCTTGAGCCCCTCTATCCCTCTTCCCCTCTCACCGACTAGCTTCTTCCATGGAGAAAACAAAGTCTTTAAAAGGGTGGTCACCGAGAACATGTTGCTTGTATATGAAAAAAGAGCCGACAAGAAACTAAAGAGATCTTTTAGTCCCCTCCCGTACCACCACATGAAAAATGTTGGCACCAAACTAAAGTAATGCATATGTTTATTATAGAACAAAAAGAAAAAAACAGTAAACCCTATTTACCCAAAAACCATGAGAGGTCAAAAAGGAGCTGTTAGTAAATAGTTCTCCACGCATAGGCGTCAGCAGCATCTTTGGCACAAACCTCTACATCGTCCTTAACTCCTGCTGCGCCTTGGTTCACCCAGAAAGTGCCGCGATGTGTAGCATCACAGGTTGGTTTAGCCGTTGTAGTATTTAAACGCATACCACCATTCACTTCCAGTTTCTCGGTTGGATTATTTGTACCTATACCAATATTGCCAGTTGCCAAAGTAACGTATAAGTTTGTTACTCTTACATATCCTGTCTGCGAGGTCATGGTGCCACTATCTGCAACGGTAACGTGGGTGGCGTCTGTGTATCCTGTTATTCTATCTGTTGTACCTCCGGAGTCACCCCAGATAAAGTATTTCCCAACATCGGCAGCCGAAAATGTTCCAACGGTTGCAGTTATCGTCGTTGTTGACTTGGACGCAGTATATGCAGAACTGTTTGGCCCAAGCGCGGCCATCGTTCCTTTGACTAAAAGACTGCCGGTCCCCTGCGGGTAAAGCTCTATGTTTTTATTATTACTTGAACCAATCCTAGTAGGACCTGTCCCACTTCCTTGTATGACCCATGAGTTAGCCTCAAAGTAAGTCGGTGAAGCTGTTGTATACAATTCTTGCAACGCTACCCCTACATAGTTTCCGTAACTATTAAAGTAAGTTAATGTTCCCCCAGCAGCAGTCTTGAAGTCTAGAAGATGACCGGTTGGTGAGGTATCTGTGACACGCTGGATATTTACTATATTTGTGCCATTGACCGACTGTCTGACATCCAGCATAGTCGTCGGCGCCGTTGTTCCAATACCAACATTTACCGAGTCTGTACTGCCTGTACCACCAAGCACAATAGAGTTACTTGCCGTAACCTGAGCGTTATATCCGATGGCTGTAGCATTTTGGAGGGTTGCAGTTGAGGTAGCCCCTGCGTTATAGCCAAGGAAAGTATTGCCTGTACCGGTAGTATTAGCATAACCAGATGAACCTCCGAGAGCCGTATTCCCGCCTCCTACTACCCACTTACTGCCGCCTGCCGCCTCTGCGGAATAAACCTTAGTAATATCAAAGGTATTTGCTGCGACATTGGAAATTACCCAGATACCTTTATATACCGAGGAGTTAAAGGCAGCGGTAGGATCATAAATAGTAACCAGAGCGCCGTTTGACCTGCCGTGTCCGGCTGATGTCACCTGGGTCTTTACTCCCGGTTCGGTAGGAGAGTTGGCAAATGCCGTTATAGTTCCACTGGCTGTCGGGTTTGTACTACCAAGGGAGTCGATGCCGTTGGCGACATTGAAGCCGCCGATAGTATTACTAAAGAGGGACAAATATCCAATAGCAGAATTATTGCTCCCAGTCGAATTTGAGTAGAGAGCCATTGATCCGCTGGTAGAGTTGCGGCTCCCCGTAAGATTTGAATAAAGTGAAAAATCTCCAACAGCAGCATTGTTGCTCCCTGTAGTAGTAAAATGCAAAGAGTGTGAACCGATCGAGGTGTTGTTGTTGCCAGTAGTATCTCTTTGAACATCTGTGCCAACGGCTGTATTGTTGTCTCCCGAAACATTACTATGTAAGGTGTTTGTCCCTATAGCAACATTACTATAGCCATCAACATTAGATGAGAGAGTATGTGCTCCAAGAGCAACATTGTACCAACCTGAAGTATTTGACTGTAAAGAATTTATTCCGACAGCAGTTATGTAGTCAGCCGTAGTATTGTTCTGGCCAGAGTTGATCCCTATAAATGTATTGCTCGCACCCTTATTTACGCTACCAGCATTATAGCCTAATCTTGTAACTCCTTGGTCTGCTTCCATAACAGTCACAGTGCCGTTCATTATACTTCCTCCGGTAGTATTATTGTATGGGGCGGCGGCGCCAAGCGATCCATCGGCAACATTATCCGTATATGTCGTCGCTGTATTATTGGCAAGAGTAGTGACTAGTTTGGCATTTCTCACTTTATTTGTATATCCCGCCCAATGTTCCCCCTCTGAACTCCTATAAATCTTTCTAGCAGTTACTTTACTTGAACCAAGAGGGATATTTGTCAAACTAACCTGTTTAAGAGCTGGGGACACAGCCGTACTAGCGGTACCAGCCTCAGTTTCGCCATCGGCGGTCACAAAAGTAACGGCATATTGGTAAGTACCATTTGGATTGCCCGCTGTCGCAGTTACGGTTGCTGTTAGTGCTCCGGGAGCCGCTTCTTGATCAAGTCGCATATTACCATGGTCAACATGTATCTTTTCGAGAGGAGCCGTAGTCCCTATCCCGATATTAACAGCGTCAGCCCCTGTACCACCAAGAACAATGGAGCTATTCTGAGTGACTTGAGCATTGTAGCCAATCGCTGCGGCATTCTGGAGAGTCGCAGTAGACGTCATTCCTGATTTATATCCAAGAAATGTATTATTTATACCGGTAGTATTTGCATATCCCGCCAAAGTTCCGATTGCCGTGTTATTTATAGCGTCATCTTCATAAAAAAACCAACCGGAAGTAACGCTTGCTGTATAGCTTAGATCTGTCAAATCAAATGTATTAGCATCAACCAGAGTTGCCACCTGCAAGCCCTTATAATAACCTCCCGTAACTCCGGTTCCGCTGTAACCAAGAGCTACCATGCCTCCGTTAGGAACACCATGATTGTTTGAAATTACCCTTACTTTACCGCTTCCATTATCAGAGAAGGTTGCTCCTCGTTCCCACCATCCCTTCTTATCATTTGCAGAATCGTAAGTTTTGCTAATTGTGAAGCTTGTGGCATCGGGAACAGTTAAAACTGTGTACTTCCCTGATTTTGTAACTTCAGTTTGAGTAGTATCATTAAATGCTATAAATACCGAGTCACTGACCTGAAGACCGTGACTAGTAAGTGTCGTAACTTTTGTATTTCCACCACTGGCGCTAAAACCGGTTATGCTTCTATCACTTGTCCCTTTATTATTATATAAAGAATAAGCACCAAATGACGCATTACCCATCCCCGTATAATCGTTATATAAAGTATTATCTCCAACAGCCGTATTATAGGCACCGGCTTTTCCTGAACCGCCAGCGCCGTATCCTTGTAGTATGTTCGCTCTAGCCAGAAGTCTGTTATAGCCTGCATAGTTACCAATAGACATGTTACTTTCACCAGTTACCAAACCAAACTGAGCGTAAGAACCTAATGCCAAATTATGATCTCCATCAGTTAAGTCTTGGCCGGCCGTTATGCCAAAAAAATTATTATATTGCCCAGTTGTGTTGTTATACCCTGACTGCATCCCAACAAAGGTATTGTGATCTCCCGAGGTTGTGAGGGCACCTGATCTGTTTCCTAGGTAAGTATTGTAATGTCCTGATGTATTATTCCTTCCTGCAGTATATCCCAGAAAAGTATTGTAGTTACCTGCGCTAGTACTCGGATTTGCAACATTGTTCATACCTGCGTCACGTCCTATGAATATATTGTCTATATCATCTGAATGAATTCTAAATAGTTCTGCACCATCGCTTGCCTGGATGCTGATAAGCGGATTAGTATTACTTTGTGTGGCATTCGCCCTAACAATAACATGCGTTGCATCAGCGTTCCCAAAAATATTCAATGATGTGCCCTGTATAGCTCCCGAGGAAGTTAGGGCTCCTGCGTTCCAAGTGCCTGTCGTAATGGTTCCGACTGTCGCAATGCTCGTTGATCCTGCCCAAGTTGCGGCATCTTCAACTGCCAAAGTACCAAGCCCCAGGTTCGTCCTCGCGTCTACTGCAAGAGTAGCGCCCGTACCACCATTTGCAACCGAGAGAGCTGTCCCTGACCATTGTCCGTTGTTAATCGTATCAATGGTTGCAAGTGCCCCAAGACCCTGAACGGCCGATGAATTCAAAGCTTGCCACGTATTGTCTCCTCTCAAATAGTCAGATGTTGTTCCCCCGGGAGGCAAAACTCCGCTTAGAAGATCGGCAGCATGATAACCGTCCAAAGTGTCTGCATTCAGATTGGCTACAACCGTAGCGTTTGTAGTGGTTAAGGTATTTGTCCCGAGAGATAAGTTTCCGTTTAATGTAAGTCCCCTAAACGTCGGCGAGTTTTCTATCCTTAAGCTTTGGCCAAGCCAAGAGTGACTTGATCCGTTTGTATACATATGGTTTTTCGCATTTCTCAAATCTGCAACAGTGACCCCAGCCGCTGAGTTGCCGCTATCCCGGAGACTCCCTTGGAGGTAAATGTCTTTCCACATCCAGCCAGAAACACCAAGGTTGTAAGTGTTGTTTGTTTTAGGGTAAAGATTGCCATCCGATCTTAGATAGCCGTTTGCGGGCGTAAGAAATATACTCCCCCTATTAGTTTCCACGTGTCCGTTCGATCCGTCATGATATATGGAAATGGTCCCTGGGTCTACACTTGCCGCCAGAGTAGCGGATGACTGAACCGGACTATCTGCCGCAAGACTACCCTGTATGTTTACGCCGCTTGATGCTGTCAGTTGACCCGAAGTAATCTGCCCAGATGTTATTTCTTTCGAAGTAAACTGATCTGCGCTCATCTCTGTATATCCTCTGTTTGTTATAGATGAAGATAAATCTTTCTTTACTGCCTGAATATCCTGGTCTAACTTCTGTTTTGTATTGGTGAGTTCGGTTTGATTTTTATGTCGAACTTCTTCAGCCTTTTGGATGGCAAGCTGGAACACTGAAAAATACCCACCAATCACAAGTACTGCAACTAGAAGAAAACATTTTATCAATAGCTTTTTTATTTTTATGGCCTTCATAACCCCAAGGATCATATCTATTTTAATTACAGCACAATAATAATGGTTTTTCTACCAACGAGTCAAGGGCTTAAAGGTTTATTTAGAAAATAAATAATCCGGCAAAAATACCGAATTATTTAAATTTTGGCGATGAATAAATTATTTATTCTATAAATTAGAGTGCCAGATCGATAGCCGTATAAAGCATGCTACTGCATAATCATATAGTTGTAGATATAGGTGTTACCTCCACCCGTAGGGACTGTTCCTGTATTTATGGTAAATGTTGTAGTTCCGGCACTACCTACATAATAGTTAACACTTGATCCGTTTGTATTGCCTTGCGGCGTCAGAATCACTGCCTTTGGCGTAGCCCCATAAGCATTTGCAAAAGTAACGGTTGCCATAGTGCCCGTGGTAGTGGTTAAAGCGTTCCCCGTGGTAATTGTCACATATCCGGCAGTATCATTACCCACAATGCTCGCCCCAACACTTCCACCCGTTCCTGCAGCAGCACCGACAGCTACCGTAGTAGTACCACTGGCATTACCCGTAATAATGTGACCATTTACGGTTATGTTGGCACTAAACAAAGAAGTACTTGAAACTGCGAGCGTGCCGGTAAAGTTTGCCGATGTAGATATAGTTTGGCCATTGATAGTACTTGAAGCGATAGTTCCCACATTTGTTAAATTCTTTGAGTTAAATGATATACCGGCGCCCGAAGTTGTAATGGTTGGAGTTGAAACAGATGTAGCCACCGTGACAGTCCCCGTAAAGTTCGCGCTGGATGATACGGTCTGACCATTCACCGTTCCTGATGCCAAGGTTCCATTTATAGTGATTGCATCAGTACTAAAATCACCATAAATAAGCGGCGTGGAGTCATTTGAGTTATCTATGTAAAGCTTGTTTGAAACAGCAGTTTGAACCGCTTGTTTGCCGGCCTGATATCCAATCATTACATTACCCGAACCCGTAATAGCTCCACCTGAGTTATCACCTATAAATACATTCTGATTGCCCTGAAGAGTAGCCCCCGCGCCCATACCAAGAGCCGTATTACTAGTAGCGGTAGTACCCGCCCCATTCATTGTTCCCAGCCCAATGGCTACGTTGTTACTACCCGTTGTAACGCCGTTTAGCGTATTTCTGCCGATTGCAGTATTTGCAACCCCTAACCATCCTGCGGCTGGAGCAAGATTGGCGCCGCTATTAACACCAAGCAATATATTGGAATAATCGCTATATCCGGGGGAATCTGCGGCCCCTGTATTTCTTAAAAATATCTGGCCATTAGTTTTAACGCTACTACCTGAACTTATGTTGATGTTGCCTACTACATCCAGAACCTCTGTTGGTGCTGTTAACCCTATGCCGACTTTGACCGCATCTACACCAGTGCCACCAAAGACTATGCTGCTGTCTTGAGTGACTTGAGCATTATAACCAATGGCCGCCGCCTTCTGAAGCGTTGCAGCTGTGCCGGTATATCCGGCATTATAGCCAATAAAAGTATTATATGCACCCGATGTATTTGCTTTCCCTGCTTGGTAGCCAAGAGCTGTGTTCCCATTGCCAGTGTTAGATGTGAGAGCATTATCTCCAAATGCTGAGTTCATACTTGCACTTGTACCACCAATCGGTCCCGACAGCGCCCCCATGCCAACAGCAGTGTTTGAATAGCCGCCCTGTATATGGTCTCCGGCGCAAGCACCAAGAGCAGTATTATAGTAACCAGTCGTCCACATCATGCCAGCGTCAGTACCCACGGCTGTATTATAGTAACCAGTTGTATTATCTCTAAATGCTCCCGATCCTATTGCGGTATTATGAACATTTGGAGTAACATCTGTCGTATCCGCCAAAGGAACAATGATCTTTACATTCCCAGCCACTTTTGCGACATCAACCAAGAGATCGCCATTATATGAAAATCCTTTCCCCCCTTCTATGTAAACCGTCGGGGTAGAAGTGTACCCAGACCCAACAGCATCAACCACAATGCTTGTAACCACACCATTTGTAAGTACAGCATGAGCAGCTGCTCCGCTACCCGCACCCCCTTTGAAGAATACGTTTGGCACCTTAGTATACCCGGAACCGCCACTTGTTATAGTCACGCTCGTGACAGTAGTACCGGTTCTTACTGCTGTAGCCGTGGCATCGGTATCAGTTACTATATCCACATTGCCATGAACATGTGCCTTATTAACATCTAGACCGCCCGTGCTAATACCTTGGTTATATGAACCCATATCAAACTTGTATAGCTGGTCAGTAGTATTGGTCACATAGGCGTATTGCCCCTGAACAAAAACTGATGTGGGATTTGTGCCAGAGGACACGTCCCCTAAGCTCGCAGGAGCACTGGGCGTAGAAACGTCATACACCTTGAGCTTACCGCTATCGGTCACATAGGCATAGCTGCCTTGGACGAAAACGGATGTAGGATTAGTGCCCGCGGCGATACTGCCAATATTTGTAGGTGAGACAGGGTTAGACACATCATAAACTATGAGCGTATCAGCTGTTTGACCGACCATGTAAGCATACTTGCCTTGGACATAAACAGACTTTGGCAGCGCTCCAGCCAGACCTACATTCCCGACATCAACTGGGGCGGTAGGGCTTGAGATATCGACTACCTTAAGGCCGTCAGCGCTGTTAGTAATGTAAGCATAGTTACCCTGAACAAAGACTGAGGTGGGATCAGTGCCGGAGAGCACCGACCCTTTAAATACAAGTGAGTTCGGGTTTGATATATCATGGATCAAAATATAATCATAGGCTTGGTTTACCCAGTATGCATAGTTGCCCTGGACATAGACTGAGGTGGGGCTATAGCTTGCAAACCCCGCATTCCCCCGCTTCGCTGGTACGGCCGGGTTAGAAACATCAAATACCTCGATTCCATTATTATTGTTTGCTACATACGCATAACTGCCCTGAACAAAAACTGATGTTGGGTTGGCGCTTGCGTTGGTGCCTACGGCAACAAATCCTAGAACTGTACCCAGATCTGCTTTATTATATATGAGAAGAAGATCATAGGTCTGGTTCACAACGTATGCAAATTCTCCCTGAACAAATACTGAGGTGGGTGTAGTACTTCCAAAACCGACAGAATCAGCGAATGTTGTAGGCAACTTAGGTATCGTTTCTGCGATGACAACTCCGGGCGTGGTAACTTCTCCGCCTGCGCTTATTTCGCCATTTGTGAAAATCCCACCTTCACCTACATTTAAACCATTTTTTACATATGCGTCATTTCCGACGACTATATTCACGTCAACCTGAGCGGCCGTAACAGTGAGATTACCAATATTTGCAGATGGCAGATCCGTACCAAAAATATCTAATATGGAAAGATTTGTACTTGCTGCGGCATATATGTATCTACCCGATACATATACTTCGTCAATGCCGGTTACTGTGTTGTTATTTCCGACTATGACCGGTGCTGTTGGATTTGAAATATCCAGCACTGTCACACCACTGTTACCCCCTACATAAGCATATTTACCGGACACATAAGTCCAAGGCATGAAGTCAAGACGCGTGTGATCCTGTACCGAACCTACTATTGATAAGCTCTTAGGATTGGAAATATCAACTACGGAGAAGGTGTCCGAATAAAGCCCGCAAAGATATGCGTACCTGCCGGAAATATACATCTCATCGGCTCCAGAAAACTCAGCCCTTAAGTAAGACGACACTAGTGTTGGGTTGGTTGGATCTGAGATATCAACAACGTTCAGATAGTCAGCATCAGGGTCCGGAGCTAACTCTCCCACAGCATAATGGGACTCCACATAAGCATATTTACCAGCCACCCATAGACCGTCGGCCTTGTATAAGTGCGTATCGTCTTTAAGGGTTCCCACTATGATTGGCAGTTCAGGATTGGAGATATCAATAACAACCATCTTGTTCCCTGTCGCGCTATTTCCTGCGGCAGTAACATATGCATATTTACCTGACACAGATATATGCAATGCATGGTCTAGACCGCCAACTTTGCCAACTACAACTGGTAAAGTTGGGTTAGAGACGTCAACCACCGTCATCCCCCCTTCTGTGGCATATTCAGTTACATATGCATACTGACCGACGACTTGTACACCAACTGCAGCCGTGACCCCTCTGGCAACTCCCTTTTTCACCGGACTTGCTGGATTTGAAACATCTAAAATAGTAAGAGTACCTGAACTATACGATGCCGCATAAGCATATCTGTCTACCACCTTGACTCCCATAACACCACTCATGTCAGCATCAGTTAACGATCCTACAACTACAGGGTCAGTCGAAATAGTTTGTAGTATCGTCCCGCCAGTGACAGTTAGTTTTTCGTTCGGAGTTACTGTGCCGATACCAACACTACCAGAGCTAACAACCAACCCATAGTTATTCGTTGCCCCGGAAGCTGAGAAATATCCGCCAACATTGGTACTGGTTGCACCTGTGGCCGTCACCGCAGACTGCATGCCATAACGCGTAATACCGGCAGTTCCATTGGCACCCGATATAGCAATATTCAGTCCTGTGTTTCCCGTTGATGCCGCGGTAGAGGAAGATGTAAGAGATAGAATCTTTCCGGACGTAAGTGAGTTCGCTGTAATAGTTCCTGCAGTCGCAGTGCCTGTGTATGTTTGAGCAAAGGTACCTGTACCAGAAGCTAAAGCAAGGTTCTTCCCTGCCGCAATCGTTGTTGCCCCCTGTAGTGAAATCGCCCCTGTTCCGGTAGTAAATGTTCCTGCGCCTGAGATGGCGAAGTTACCTGAACCTTGAGTATATCCGGCTACCGCAGCGATTTGTCCGGACGAGTTAACCTGGAATAGATCCCCACTACCTACTGTAAAGAGCGAAAGAGGTGTTGTATCACCGATACCTACATTACCCTGAAAATAAGCCTCATTGCCTACACTCAGCCTTCCCGCACTGTTTATGCCTTGGCTGCCTACACTTATGCCGCTTTTGACAGAGAGCGTATTACCGATATCCATATTTTCCGTCACTATAATGTTACCACTTTGTACATTGCCAACGCTGAGAGCAGATGCTTCCATCCCATTGATATTTATAATCTGCATTGGGCTTCCGGCAGCGTTAAGGGCTGTTACATATGCGTATTTACCGGATACCTTCAGGTTCCAAGGCGACCCGAGAACACTCACAGAGCCTATAGTGCTAATAGCCGATGGATTGGAAATGTCAAACACTTCAAGTTTTGACTCTGTCCAGGGATCGGTCACGTCTGTCACCGCCACATACGCATATTTACCGGATACATATAGTCCCCACGCCGCCTCACCACTGACGGTTTGTGAGTCTTTTAGTACCGGCGCAACAGATGGATTAGAAACATCATATACTTCGATACGAGATGCTAAGTTACTATCTTTATCCCAAATACTAACATAAACGTATCCTCCGGACTGGTATACCTCTTCGGCTTCACCGCTTATAACAACTGTGCTGGCTAAGGTTGGGCTGGCCGGGTTTGAAATATTTACAACCGTTAAGTGCGACGATGTATAAGGAGCACTCATGTCACCTTCTGCGATATAAGCGTAGTTACCATTTACATATACTCCAACAGGTCCTTCTGTCGCAGTGTACGAACCCTTCAAGGTCGGGCTGGCCGGGTTTGAGATATCAACTATCAAAAGTTTGTTTTCGGCGGTATTACTCGCAAGGTAGGCGTACTTGCCTACGACATATACGCTTTCTATCAATCCAGCCGTGGCATACGAACCAACTTGTGTGGGAACCGCGGGATTTGAAATATCAATAATCTTCAAACCGTTTGTTTCGCCGACATAGGCGTACTTGCCGGAGACATAAACGTCAATGGCGTAACCATCCGTGTTATATGACCCGACCGTCACAGGAGATGAAGGGTTTGAAATATTTGAAACAAGAAGTCCATCGCCCATAGCGGCCAGATAAGCATAGTTTCCGGAGACATAAACCCCGCCTGCTGTGGCCGTCCCTGAAGTATAAGTAGACTGAACAGTTGGATTACCCGAAGCAACTTGTTTTACATTGCCGGCAATGGTTAGCCTTTCATCCGGAGTAGCTGTACCTACACCAACATTGCCGCCATTGCTAGCAATAGCAATATTACCCTTGGTTGCGTTTGAGGTACTTTCGATAGACAAATTCCCCGAAGCCGATGACGACCCATAAACACTCGGCGAGATAACCGCTGTTCCTTGCACGACTCCAGAAGAGGTTACTGCCCCGGCGTTGAATGTTGTTGTCCCCGTGATCGCTCCACCACTAATGGAAACTGCGGAAGAGCTCTGAGTGGCAATATCGCCAAGACCAAGCGATGTTCTACCGGTTACCGCGGTTAGCCCTGTCGAACCTCCATCCCACTGATTTCTTTCCGAGTAGGCCGTATTCCAGTTTGCAGATGAGGCGATATTTGCATCTTGAATGGCTGCACCATTCCAGATACCCGTCCCTATTGTCCCAAGGGTCGTAATATTCGATGAACCCGCCCAAGTCGAAAGAGCTGTATTCTCGACACTGCCTAGCCCCAGATTTGTCCTAGCCCCTGCCGCATCAGTTGCTCCGGTTCCGCCGTTTGCAACTGCAAGAGCAGTTCCTGACCAGTTGCCGTTATTAACAGAGCTCAGTGTAGCTAAAGATCCAAGACCAAGGGAAGTTCTACCGGTTGCGGCAACCAGTCCTGTTGCTCCGCCGTCCCACTGATTTCTTTCAGAGTAAGCCGTGTTCCAGTTGGCTGATGTTGCTATGTATGTGTCTTGGATAGCTGTGCCGTTCCATGTTCCGGTAGTGATAGTTCCCAGTGTATTTATCCCTGTTGTACCACCCCAAGAGTTGCTGATGGTTGGATTTGGATAGTTGCCGGTGAGATCTCCGCCTGCTGCTCCGGTTGGTGCGGCTCCGGTAATGAGTACCGTTGCTGCTGATGTCACTCTTCCCTGCGCATCTACTGTGAATTGTCCGACATGAGTGCTGTCACCATAAGTCCCTGAGGTAACTCCGCTGTTTGAGAGAGAAGCAGCACCGGTTGTGGAATTGTAATTGATTGATGAGCTGCCGGAGATAGAGCTTCTTGCTCTTTCATCTGTATAGTATTTGTTTGTACCCTCTGTAATATCATCCGTATTTTTAGCACTACTACCCTGGGCCTGCCTAGCTCTTTCATCTGTATAGTAAAGGTTGTCACCTTCCGGCACATCTGAGGTTGTGGCTCCTCCGGAGACTACTCCCTGGTTAGCTTTTAGAGTCCCCGAGAGACTCCCGATATTCAAACTGTCGGCACTCACAGATGAACCTTGTACAGAACCTTGCGTTTGGATATTGCCTGTAATGTTTAGGCCACCTTCTTGCGGACTGCCTGTTTCCTGCTGAAGGGAAATGAAGTCGTCTTTGAGTCCCTCGGCTGAGATAGGTACGCTGCCGCCCTTGCTTTGCTGGTTTTTATACTTCTGGTCAACTTTTTTGAGGGTAATAAAATAAATAAAAGAGCCGCTCACAAGCATGAGTATGGCTGCTAGAATAAGTGTCTTTATGACTAAGCTCTTGTATGCTGAAACTTGCATATCCCCCCAAGTTTACCTTTTGTTTTTGCTTGACCCATACCTTATTAACAGTGTGCGGGTTTTTATATTTATTTTCCTCATAAAATAATAGAGTTTATGCATACATAATGCAAGGGGTTTTTAGATTAAAAAAATATTGGACAAAAAAATATCGCATATTCAAAAATCCGGTAGAAACTACCGAATTTTTATAAAGTTGACGTTGAATAAATTTTTTATTCTGTAAAAATGTGGCCGTTTGAAAAAAGGGTGATTTTCTTTTTTACCACTTCTTTGACAGCGTTTATCGCTTCCGGGAGATACTTATACGGTACTATTTCCGCATTCTTCCCTCTTAAAGCTTTATCCAGCGCTTCTCTATATGCTTTTCTTATCTCCGTATTTACATTTATCTTACAGATACCTGCGCCAATAGCATCTTTTATCTGGCCTTCCGGTATCCCAGACCCACCATGTAAAGATAGCGGGATACCCGAGACATCGGATATTTTCTTTATTCTCTCTATATCAAGTTTTGGTTCATTTTTGTAAATACCGTGAACATTGCCGTATGAACCGGCAAAGATATCAATCCCTGTTGCTTTAATATACTCCCCTGCCTCCTTCGGATCGGTAAATATGATTTCCTGTTTTGGCTGTTCACCTTCATGCACCTCCGAACTTCCTCCTATATATCCCAGTTCCCCTTCAACCGAAACTTTATGAGCATGAGCAACTTCTACTACCTGTTTTGTTAGATCAGTATTAGCTGCTAAATCCATCTTTGAACAATCTATGTGTACAGCAGAGTATCCTGAGTCGATGGCATACTTCACTGATTCCAAACTTTTTCCATGGTCGAGGTTAATTGCCACGTCTATTGCCAATTCCTCCGCTATATCACGCACCGTATCAACAAATACTTGATACCCTTCAAAGTTTGCTTCCCCTTCCGAGGTTTCGATAATAACCGGTGTTTTTAGCTCATACGCTGCCTGAAGTATACCTTTTGTTATCTCTAAGCTTGAAGTATTAAACGCCCCGACAGCGTACTTGCCCTCTTTGGCTTTTGTTAATAGATCTTTTGCCGTAACAATCATTTTCTCTCTCCTCCTCTCTTATCTCTCCAAATATATAGGTACCAATAGACGGGAAATACATAATATCCAAAGAACAAAAAAAGCAGAAGCCAGACAATTTGAAGATTTTTTGGTACTTTTTCGTTTTTAAAGATATTAATAATAAAAATAATAAGAGACATATAATAGAATATATTAGCAACCAATATAGCAATAATAAATAATAATAAATCTGCATCACTCCAAGACTGTGTATTAAATTCAGCATATACAAAAAGACCAAGCACTACAAAAGCAGTGATAAGAGGTAAAATACTTAATATTCCAAGAAGAACTTTAACTTTTTTTGTCATTTATTAGCCTTTTTTGACTGAGATTTCCGAACTATAATTCTTCACTATTGCCGTAAATTCTTTGTGATCAAGACTGGCGCCACCAACAAGTAGTCCGTCAATATTTTTCGCAGCCTTCATTTCTTTCGCACTTTTCCCAGTCACACTTCCGCCATATAGGATTCTGACCTTCTCAGCTGCCTTTTCCCCATAGAGAGAATGAATGAGCCCACGTATATCTGCTGCCATTTTCTCCGCCTCCTTCTCATCACAAACTTGACCGGTCCCAATAGCCCAAACAGGTTCATAGGCAATGACGCTCTCTGCTATTTCTTCACCTGTCAGATGTTTGCAAGAAGCTTCAAGCTGAGACAATGTAACCACCTTTGAAAGACCATCTTCTCTCTCGTGGAGAGTCTCACCGATACATATCACCGGCACCATATCATGACGGACAACTATTTCTGCTTTCTTCGCCACAACCTTGTCATTTTCTCCGAAAATATTTCTTCTTTCTGAGTGCCCAACAAGTACGTATTTGACGAAGCCCTTCAACGCTAAGATAGAGACTTCACCGGTATAAGCACCTTTCTCCTCCTCCGCCACGTTTTGGGCACCAAGAAGCAGTTTTGTTCCCTTGGCCTCCTCGGCTGCTCTATATATATCTACAAATGTCGGAAGAAGTACTACCTCTGAACTTACATTGCCCGGCATTTCCTTTTTTAATTTTTCGAGAAGCACGGTACTTTCAGGTACCGTCAGATTCATCTTCCAGTTACCCATAACAATCTTTTTTCTTTTTGCCACCTTACCCTCCTTCTATTTAAGCGCTTCTATCACAGGCATCTTTGCGCCTGATATAAACTCCATCATTGCTCCTCCCGATGAGGAAACATAAGTAAACTCATTTTTATCTATTTTCAGGCTTTCAAGCGCTGCGATTGTATCACCTCCACCGATAACGCTGACCCTTTCGTCGCCTGCGATCATCTCTGCAAGCGCCTTTGTTCCATTTGAAAACTTGGCATACTCGGCTATTCCCACCGGTCCGTTCCAAAATATCGTACCCGCAAACTTTATTGGTTGAGCATACTTTGAAATCGTTTTAGGTCCTATATCAACTATTATATCACTCCCATCAACTTGCTGAACATCTTTTTCTTCTGTTTTTGCCGATTCGGAAACGTTTTTTGCCGTCACCACATCGCTCGGGAAAAGTACCTCTACTCCTTTATCATAAGCGTCCCGTATTATACTTTCAGCATCAGATACATAGTCTTCTTCGTAAAATGACTTTCCGATCTCGTGCCCTTCAGCGACCAAGAAAGTATTGGCCATCCCGCCGCCCAAAAGAACTATGTCGGCTTTCTCTATAATACCCCTTAAAATATCTATCTTTGTACCTATTTTTTTGCCTCCGGCGACAAAAATAAATGGTTTTTTAGGTTCATCTAAAATCTTGGATAATTCTTTGTATTCTTCTTCAAAATGAAGTCCCGCATACGATGGGAGATATTTTGTGATCGCTAGCATTGAAGCATGAGACCGATGTGCATTTGAAAATGCCTCTTGAACAAATATATTACCCAGTTCAGCAAGCTTCTTCGCAAACTCAGGGTCGCCTAGCTCTTCATACGGAGTAAACCTAAGATTTTCGAGCATTATAACTTCACCCGGCTTTAGTTTCTGAGCCCTCTCTCTCGACTTAGCCCCCGTTACTTCAGGTATAAACTCTACCTTCTTGCCCAAGAGTTTTTCCAGCCTTTTTGCTGTAGGTCTAAGCGATAACGCGCTTACTTTCTTGCCCTCGGGTCTGCCGAGATGAGAAATTATAATTACGGAAGCGCCCTTTTCCAGTAGATATTGAATAGTAGGCAAAGATTCTTTTATACGGCTATCATCTGTGATCTTGCCAGCAAGAAGGGGCACGTTAAAATCAACGCGAAGTATTGCCTTTTTCCCTTTTAAATTGGCGTTTTTTATAGTTTTCATAGTTAGTTATGGACTAAAGATTTAAGAGTATATGAAGTTCGTCAGATCTGCCAAGCGGTTTGAATATCCCCACTCGTTATCATACCAGCCGATTATTTTGAAGAAATTTCCGCCGATATTTTTTGTTAGCTGACTATCATAGATTGAAGAGTGAGGATTGCCTTTTAAGTCCATCGAGACAAGCGGTTCGTCAGTTACCTGCAGATACCCTTTCATCCTCCCCTGAGCTGCTTCCTTCATTTTAGATGTAATTTCATCAGCAGTGGTATCTTTGCTCAACTCGACCACTAAATCGTTTACAGAGACTGTCGGTGTCGGCACACGAAGCGACATCCCATCCAGTATCCCCTCAACCTCCGGGATCACTTCTTTAAGCGCCTTTGCGGCTCCTGTAGAGGTCGGAATAATATTTAGTGCAGCTGCGCGAGCGCGCCTCAAGTCCTCATGAGGCAAGTCCAGTATTCTCTGATCGTTAGTGTAAGAGTGAACTGTGGTCATCAAGCCGCGTTTGACACCAAAGTTATCAACCAAAACCTTTATAATTGGGGCTAGGCCATTAGTGGTGCAAGAAGCGTTTGAGATGATGTGATGTTTGTCTTTATCGTACTTATCTTCATTTACTCCAAGGACAAGGGTAACATCATGGTTTGTCGCCGGTGCTGATATCAGCACTTTCTTTGCTCCGGCCGTCAGATGTGCCTTCGCCTTCTCGCCATCGGTAAAAAATCCTGTAGATTCTATCACTACATCAACCTCAAGGTCTTTCCATGGCAGATTAGCCGGATCTTTTTCGGCCAAAACTTTGATCTTTTTGCCGTTTACGGTCAATGAGCCCTCGTCAAAAGTAATGTCTGCTTTGAACTGCCCGTAGTTTGAGTCATATTTCAAAAGATGAGCCAAAGTTTTATTGTCACCAAGATCGTTAATCGCAACTACTTCTATATTTGGATACTTTTCGGTGAATATTTTAAAAACCTGTCTTCCAATTCTTCCAAATCCATTGATTGCTACTCTCATATTTGCCCCATCCTCCTTAAATAACTAGTTATATGTTTTTATGCCAAGCGCCGCTTCAACTTCGCTACGTGTGACCGTGAACTCTTTGGTAACGGCAGTATACTTGCCGTTCTCAATTTTTAATACCCTGACGGTTTTTGATGCTTGCCCCGCAGCGAGAGATCCAGCCGAGAAACCGCCTCTTCCACTATAACTTTGGTTTTCGCTGATTGTCACCCATGAAGTACCAGACTTTTCCTGAGAAGTGAATGTCCCCGAACTCTCAAGATAGAAAAGTATTGCGATGGTGTCGTCCGATGGGTTTTTCTGGGCAGTAACAGATGAAATTAAACTACCCAGACTTGTAGAGGTATCGGTTGGCGCCTTTTCCTGAACCGGTACAGGTGTTTTTACGACCGGCTGATCGGCTGGCAAGTTTCCTTTTTCAGTCTGAGTGCCTGCGCTATCATTATTACTCTTTGTTGTGTCTTGTTTCGACTGATCACTTTTCTTCTGGCTATCTGTCATAGAAAGATAAGCGACTGTTCCCCCAAAGCCGATAACAAGAGCCCCGACAAGTATCCACACTACTTTGTTTTTAAAAATCTTCTTCATGGGTTTTATTATAGCACAATTTTTAAAATTCCAAGACTTAAGGAAATGACATGATACTACTTTTCTGATAAAGTTAGTTCATGCAAAAGTTACAGAATTCATTAAACAAATTCCTCGAAAGCAAGAAGGTTTTCTGGATTACACTCATCCTAATATTTGTAATTGTAAGAATGGCTGTCTGGTTCTACCCATACGACTCCGACCATTGGATTTTCTACTATGTTGGTAGGGCGATAGCTCAAGGAAAACTCCTCTACGTTGACGCCTGGGATCACAAACCGCCGCTAATTTTTGAGTTTAATGCTCTCATGCATCTGCTTTTCGGCGGGAATTTAATACTGCACAGAATATTTTTAACAATACTCGCGCTCCTCGACATCTTCCTTTTCTATAAACTAGCAAATATTTTCACCAAAGAGTTTTTCAAAAAAAATGCCGAAAAAGTTACAAGAATTGCTCTGCTTCTCTATGTTTTCTGGCGAAGCCTTGCCCAGTTTGCCTCTAGCGGAAACAACACTGAAAATATCGGCGTTATCTTCCTGCTTCTTATGTTCCTTACATTTTTCAAGTTTTATAAAGATAAGAAACTCACAAATCTTTTTCTCTCGGGAATCTGCCTTTCGGTTCTCTTTTATTTAAAACCAAACTTTTCCGTCCTGAGTCTGCCGATACTGGTCGAGATACTTCTGCTTAGCTACAAAAGCATCAAGAAGTTCATTGTAAACTATTTCGTTTTCGGTGCTGCCTTTCTCTTGCAAACCACTTTCTGGGTTTTGTATTTCAACTCACAAAACGCATTGAAGGATTTTTGGATCGCATCCTTTGCCTTCTCCTCGGCTTATGCCAAAAGTGCATGGGGCGGCAACGTCTCGCCGCAAAGCATCTTTATTTTTATAATGCTGCCTCTTCTGGCTCCTCTTGCCATCTTCACTATAAACTTCCTGAAGGATTTCAAGAAAATAAAAACGAGTATGCTATACCGGTTTCTACTTTTTGCTCTCGCAGGCGGACTTTTTATCGGCTTCGGCATCGGTTCTTTCTACCCCTACTACTTTTTGATTGCCATGCCGATATTTATGCTGGTTATGACCTACGGCATATTCCGTCATCCTGAGTGGTCGAAGGATCTCTTGGACAAACCAACGGTGAAAGATTCTTCACTCGTCTTACAGAAGTCGCTCAGAATGACAACAATTGTAATCCTGCTTGGCGGTATGGGAGTATCATTTGCCATGTCATCTAAACAGCTCCTAAACTCTTTCCGCGGACCGGTAAAATCTCAACTTAATGAGTACCAGCAGATTGCCGACTACATAAAATCAAATTCGAACACCAACGATAAAATAGTTTTTTATGATTATGGCGCAGTCATGTATCGGATGGCTGAAAGAGATAGCGGTTCCCGCTTCATTTCAGCAAGCGTCTTGCTTCTAGACACCCGCGATAACTACGGCTTCAATCTTGATGACACTTTCATAAACGACCTGAAAAAGTCAAAACCAAAATACTGGATTATCTCAAAAGATGAAAACAACATCTATTATCAAAACAAAAAAATTATCCTATACATGCTGAATAACTTTACTCTGAATAAAGAATTCGGTAACTATATGGTTCTCAAAAACAAAGATTTCTATAAAGAATAAAAAAGGGAGGACCCGCGTAAGGTCCTCCCTGCACCATAATCTAAAATAAATTGTTGGCTTCGCCCGCCCTCTACTCCTCGTCATTATCTTTTTGTGTGCCTGGGAAGCCAAACATGGCCGCCCCCAAAACAGCTGCCCCAAAAAGAAGTGCGAAAAGAAGAGCGAAAAAGACTGCGACAGCTTTGCCACATGCCTCACAAGGCTCACCGTTAATCAGTACGGCAGCCTCTGCTACTATCATCATAGTACCCATCAAAGAACCCCCTCTCTTTTTTGTAGAATAAGTAGAATAAAATCTTAGGGATTACTATAATAGTATCATTATTTCAGAATAATGTCAATAGTTTTCGTCTATCGCTTCATTTACTAGCTTGTCGGCTAGCTTGTTCTGTTCTCTCCTCACATGATGGAAGCTGATGTTTTTAAACATTGCCAGATCCAGAACCTGATTATACAGAATGTGAAGATCCGGGTCTTTGACTTTGTATTCCTTGTTGACCTGTTTCACTACCAGTTCGCTATCTAGGAAACACTCAATCTCCTTTGGAGAGTGTTTCTCTGCCAGCTCCAGTGCTTTTACTAGCGCCTTGTACTCCGCCTGATTGTTCGTCGCCTCACCGATATACTCTTTATAGGTCTCAACGATTTTCTTATCCTCGTCATACAAAACAACACCGATCCCTGCCGGTCCCGGATTGTTCCTCGCCCCTCCGTCTGTGTAAGTTATGATTTTATTCACAATAGAAAAATTATATCACGTCTTTTGGATAAAGTAGCAAAGATAAATGGAGACATCCTCGGGCGGATTATAATCCCTCTTGTCCTCCCAGGATTTCAGAATGTTAAATCCATTATTCTCAAGTATTCGTGCAAATTGGCTTTTGCCATAAAATGACCAATATCTTTGGCCGTTCTCTGAGTCTAGATAGCACTCTTTACTGCCCTTTTTAACTACAATATAACCAATACCGCCCGATTTCAAAACCCTGTTTGCTTCTTTAATAGCATGATCAATGTCACCCTTAGGTATGTGCAAGTAAGCAGCAAAAGACCAAATGCCATCAAAACACTCATCTTCAAACTTTAAGTCGGTAAGATTCATGACTTGGAAGGTTGAATCTGGAAATGACTTTTTTGCCAAATCAATCATACCTTCTGAAAGGTCTGCCCCGGTATACTCATAACCAGCCAAGGTAAAAAGTTGGGAATCCCTTCCCGTGCCACAACCCAAATCAATCACTTTCCCTTTCGCGAGTAGCGCTCGGAATTCTTTAAAATCTTTCAAATGATCGTCAAAGCTACACTTCACCTTCATCCACAGAAGCGCGTTTCTATCATAATACTCCTTATTGATTTTCTCTTCTTTTGATAATTGCATTCTATGACCTTATTTCTTTCTTGTTGTCATCAGCTGTGGAATAAAGGCAACAGTCAAATTTTGTGAAATCTTAATATCAAAATCTTCCCTGCCTAGCTAATAAATTCTTGCCTTGATTTTATCTATCTTTTTTAGTAAAGATTTCTCTATATCGATGCCCATCACATCAGAAAGTATTAAAACTGTAATGATAACATCGGCAAATTCATCGGCCAAGTTCCCCTCTTCTCGCTGAATAAGCTTTTCCTTTCTTTGCATTGAGTGATGCGCCAAGATTTCTTCCGAAAGTTCCCCCAGCTCTTCGTATACCTTCGCAAGCTGCACAAAGACTCTTTTCTCTTCATCATTAATCGGGGACGCTGCCTTTAACCGTTTGTTCTCGTATCTTATAAAGTCGAGAAGTTCTTTAAATTCCACACATTCTCCTTTAGCCCTCTGGTAATAAATATCTTCAATCTATATAAATTTTAGCTTATTTTTAGTCTGAAACAAGTAGACAATTATGCTATAATTGTTAACTAGTTCGGGGAGTAGCATAGTTGGTTAATGCGCAGGGCTGGGGGTCCTGAGACCGGAGGTTCGAATCCTCTCTCCCCGACCAGAGCCAAGTTCTCTACTCCCGTAGAGGTTTTGGCTCTGATGGATGGGGTGGTGATGATCTCAACAAAACTGTAAAACGAATCGAAACTAATAAGTATAATAAAACTATCATCCCCAAGCACTCCAAGAAAATAGTAAAAAGAAGAGCAGTTAAAACTGCTTCGGATCCTCTCTCCCCGACCATTTTTTATTTAGAACGGCGTTAAGTCTATAATCGGCACTCCTGTAACAGTAGATATCAGACTGACAGAACCCGAGATAAGAAACCCTAATAATCCCCGCCCGAAAAAAAACAAAAGAAGGATTATAAACGGCCCATACATTTCAAGCTTTACAATATCAACGCTTCTAGGCAAGAAATAGTAAAGCACCTTTGAACCATCAAGCGGCGGGATTGGAAGCAAATTGAATACCATTAAAATTATGTTGACCAGCACAATAGTTGCAAAGATAGGCAAAAGAACAGTGCTTGTAATAAGCCCTATCTTTATGAGAACCAGAAATATCACTACAATACCTAGGTTTGAGAGCGGTCCTGCAAGCGACACAATTGCGCTACCGAGACGCGGGTTTTTGAAGTTCCGCTCATTGATCTGCACCGGCTTGCCCCATCCGATACCGATCAGGAGTATCGCAACTGTCCCAATCGGATCAAGATGACGAATAGGATTTAACGATATTCTCCCCATATGTTTTGCTGTGGGATCACCTAGATAGTTGGCTGTCCACGCATGCATGCACTCATGCACCGTGATGGCAAGAAGGAGCGCTAAGACCCAGGTAAGAAAGAACGGCCAGTTGTTTATAGGATCTGAAAGTAGTGTAAATAACATAGGTTTTTTCTTTAAATAATTGACTTTTTAACCTCAATATGTTAACATTTACAGGTTAGTTAATCAACTTATTAAATTCATATAAGGACGAAAGAAATGTCTAGAGAATGCGAAATATGCGGCAAAAAGCCGATAACCGGTCATAACGTCTCCCACTCCCACAGGAAAACAAAGAGACGCTGGCTTCCTAATATCCAAAAAACAACTGTTGCAGTTGAAGGCGTAGAAAAGAAAGTGAAAGCGTGCGCCAGATGCATAAAAACTCAGAGCAAAATCAGAACAGCAAAAAAATCAGCCTAATGGCTGATTTTTTCTTCCCGACATCACGGAGAACTCTCTTGCGGCTATCGGCTCGAAAAGAAAGTCTGGGAGTGAACGAGCCTTTAAAAAGAATTTTGTTTGAGAGAAGCGAGTTAATTTTTTTAAAGATGAGAGAGCGAACCAGACGATACTTTGAGAGACCGCCTAAGCCGCGATTTTTACTCCACTTTTTCTAAAAAAGTGGAAACTATATTTAGAAGAATAGATTCTGGGCAAGCTAGGATGACGAAAAAAGGTTAGCTTTTTAAAACAACTACCTTCATCTCCTCCGGAAGATCTTTTTTCATAACCTTTAGTTTCTCTAGTCTCTCTGCCTCTTCGCCCATTTCATTTAAAAATTTATCAAGTGGAGCAATATCTATCTTTATTCCTTCTTCTTTGTAGTGCATAGGGATGACAATCTTCGGACTTACATCATTTGCAACCTTAACTGCAGTTTTAGCGTCAATCGTATAGTTTCCGCCGACCGGTATCATGAGGATATCAACACCGTCCATTGCTTCAAGCTGTTCGCTGTTTAGTTCTGCGCCAAGATCACCAAGGTGACAAATATGAATACCATCTATTTCCATGGTAAATATGGTGTTTGCTCCCCTTTCCGCTCCTTGCTTATCATCATGGAATGAAGGTATACCTTGGAAAAAACATTCCTTAACTTCATATTCTCCGGGAGAATCAAGAAGGAGATAATCCCCCTTTATCGCCTCTTTATAGTTATGATCTTTGTGGTCGTGAGTTATTGTTACAACGTCTGCGTCTATCTTTGGCATTTTAAGACTAATGTCGGGGTGATTAAAGGGATCCGTAACAACCGTTAAGTTTTTACCGACGATCTTGAAACACGAGTGTCCGATGTGACTAATTTCCAACTTTTTCCTCCTCTTTTTTAGGCCATTCTTTTATTATTACACCTATGCTGGACGCTACAGGCACTGCCAGAATTACCCCAAGGATACCGAGCAGTTTTGCGCCAATTAGCATTGATGAAATTATTATAACAGGATTTAAGCCAACTGCCTTCTTCATTACTTGAGGAACAAGAATATGGTTCTCCAGCTGCTGGATAAAAATATAGAATACACCGACTATAAGAGCCATAACTGGACTTATAAAAAGTGCAACTATCACTGCTGGTATAGCACCTAAAGCTGGTCCTACCATCGGTATCAACTCTGTAAAGGCAGCGATAATGGCAAGTATCAAGGCATAAGGGACATGCATTATCCAAAGGCCTATGAATGTCGCCAAACCCACACTAAACGAAAGCACAAGCTGGCCCCTAAACCACAAACTCAGCTTTCTCGTAATCTCGCTAAATATTTTTATAAAAATCTTTTTTTTCGACTCCGGAACAAAAGCAGACACCGTTTGCTGCATACCATTTTTGAGTGAAAGCACATAAACGCTGATAACAAGTATTGCAACAAAGGAGCCTATCCCGGAGAAAACCCCGGAAACTCTCTGTGATATCCCCCCGATCTGCCAATCTTGTATTGTCGCCGGGATATTGCCTAAAAAGTTATTTATTTGATCCTGATACCCCTGAGGCCAAGATGAGATCATTGACTTAACATCATTGATATAAGTGTCTTTATTTGCAATCAATGCCTGAGCCTGATCACTAAGGATTGGGGCAACCAACATAATGAAAACGTACAAGATAGCTAGAAAAAGTGCATATATAGACAGGGCTCCAAGCCACCTGGGAAACTTGAGCTTCTTTTGAAGTTTATCTACTACCGGCTCCAAAGCGGCTGCCAGAATGAAACTTATGGTCAGAATAATAAGCACATCACGAATCATAAATAGGAAGTACACAAAGATAAGACTTCCAATGACTTTAATCACCGTCATCAAAGGAATATCGAGTTTCATGATATTCCTATCCATCTATATGATCTTCCTTTATTACAGACGTCTTTAAGCCTTTAGCGTCGCCCGTTTCATCGACGTAATCAACGAGAACGTCTTTCGGGCTTGCCATAATCTCGGTCATGAATCTGTCAAACATCATTTTTCTGTTTTCGAACTCATCAAGGCTCATCAGAGAATAGTTAAGCTCTTTTTTCGCCTCTTTTTCGAGTTGCGCAATGAAAGTTTTGAGTCTTCTTCTGTTAACCTTTCCAACGATAAAGAAGTCTATTGGTGAAGAATTGTCCTTCACAAAGTGCCCCATCAAAGCCGCATATGATACATCGCCAAGCCCTTTTACTGTATGGATCATGTCTTTTTCGGTCTTTTTAGATGCTTCTTTTTCTGTCTTTGCAAATATCTTTTTTAATTCTGGATAAAGGTCTGACTTCTTGTTTGCCTTATAGTAAAGTTTGCCTTTCTTGCCTTGTGACACCACAATATCCAAAGATTTAAGGTTGGCAAGTTCACGCCTTACTGAGTTAATCTGTTCATTTATAGTTCTGGTTATCTCTCGCACATAGTATGATTTGTCGGCATTATTCATGAAAAGAGATAAGAGTTTAGCCCGGGTTTTTGACCCAAAAAGTTTATCGTACACTTTATTTACTCCTGTTTAGTAAAGGCATTTTAGCACACGCATTATCGGTTGTAAAGTGTTTTTATAGGTAATCTGTTCAAATTATTTATACTCTCTCGGTTTCTTCCCGACATCAAGGAGAAACCTCTCTCCCCGGCGTGATTTTCAAGGAGAACTCTCTTGCGGCTATCGGCTCGAAAAGGAAGTCTGGGAGTAAACGAACCTTTAAAAATAATTTTGTCTGAGTGAAACGAGTTAATTTTTTTAAAGATGAGAGAGCGAACCAGAC